>JAYVTS010000253.1:0-46815 GCA_043788645.1 Verrucomicrobiota bacterium | reverse complement strand
TCGCCGAAGAAAACGGAGGAAGAAGGAAGAAGAGATTTAGCTGAAGCTTTGGAAGAAAATGCAGGAAGAAAATAACCGCTTTTCAAACCGCCGGTTTTGTAGGGTTTTCATTCCGCCCCCCGCACTGAACGACATGTATGACGCCGAACACCGGATCGTGCGTGCCCTGCCGAAGTTGATTAAAGCGGCCACCTGCTCTGATCTGCAAGCGGCCCTCGAAAAGCATCTCAAGGAAACGCAGGGGCAGATTGAAAAACTGGAAAAGGTCTTCGTATCCATTGGCGAAAACGCCACGGGGAAGAAGTGTGAAGCCACCGTCGGATTGCTGAAGGAGGCCGACGAAATCGCCGCGGACTTCAAAGGCTCGCCTGCCATTAACGCTGCTCTCATTTCCGCCGGTCAGAAAGTGGAGCATTACGAGATTGCTTCTTATGGGTGTCTCCACGAATGGGTCGGCCTGCTCGGTCACGACGAGGCAGCCGCTCTTCTCCAGGAGATTTTGGCGGAGGAAAGGGCCGCGAACGAGACGCTCACGGAAGTGGCTCGCAACGGGAACAATGAAGAAGCCCTCGATGGCGAGCCAGTTGGGTCGGGCAAAGGTATGAAAACAGCCCCGAATTCGCGCTCAGGCGGGAAATCTTCCCCAAGAGCACGGAATGTTTAAAATCAGGGAAACCATGCATTGTCGAGGTGAAAGAGCAATTTGGCAGTAAAACAAATCCAAAGCGCCCGTTAAGCGGCACAACGCAAGATGGGCAAAAAAAGCAAACCGTATGAGAACTGAAAATACGAATCGAAAAATCAGTGAGAAAGAGACGGACGCTCATCGCGATCCGATTACAGGAGCGCCGGGGGCGCATCCCGTGGGGACCGGCGTGGGCGCGGCGAGCGGCGGGGCAGCAGGTGCGGCCGTCGGCGCGATGGCCGGTCCCATTGGCGCAGCGGTCGGATTGGTAGCGGGCGCGGTCGTTGGCTGTTTGGCGGGCAAAGGCGTCGCGGAGAAAATCGATCCGACGATGGAAGATGGATACTGGAAGGACAATTACCCGAAGCGTCCTTACGCGGAGAAAAACGTTACCTATGACCAATACCGGCCCGCCTACCGGACTGGTTACGAGGGATTCACCCGCTATCCTGATCGGAAATTTGAGCAAGCAGAAGTGGACTTGCAGCGGGATTACGAAAAATCCAAAGGAAGTTCCAGCGTAGCCTGGGAAAAGGCTAAGAACGCCACCCGCGACGCTTGGCAACGGTTGGAGAGAACTCATAAGGGCCATTAGGCGAACGATAGCCAGTGAGTAACTTCGCAAGTAGTGTGGGCTGGGACGCTTAGTCCCGGCCCACACAGAAGTCCGAACCAAGCGAAATAAAAATCCAGTCTTGCTGTTCACGGTTTCGCCTTGGCGGCGGGCTTGCCCCACAGCTTCTCCAGCCGTTGGTCACGATGGCAGCGTGAGCGGTAGAATTTATAGCGCACGGGATTCTTTTTGTAGTAATCCTGATGATATTCTTCTGCGGCGTAGAATGGGGTGTAACCCGAGCTGTCTAGTGAATGGTGAATGGGCGTGGGTGGGTACCTACGGAATGAGAGGATGGGGTGAACACCCCATGGTGGCGATTGTGATGGTGCGTTAACCAAACGGGGTGAATCCGATACTACTAATTCTTATTTTGCTTCTCTTGTTCGGTGGCGGCGGTTTTTACCTTGGTGGTCCCATGATTGGCGGCGGCGGCCTTGGCGTCATTCTGGTTATCTGCCTGGTCGTTTTTATGATGGGCGGATTCGGCAGGAGGGCCTAGCCCGGATCGCAGTTGAAAGCCGGGCAGGGGAAACTCAGAGTTTTGGCGATCTTGAGCTCGCCTGCGGGTGACGGCGGAATCAGCAAGGTTCCGCGGTTTTTCCCGCCAGTTTCATGGCGGACCGCTAGCTAACACGGCCCGGATATTTCATGCTCTTTGGTCGCGCGATGCAGCGAGAGCTCGTCTGGCCAGGCGCTCGCAACAATTCCGAGCCAGGCTAAATGAATCCATACTTGCCAAATCGGAACGCGAAGCCAACGCCGCCAGCCGGGCTCGCAGAAAGAGAATGAAATATTCGGCCGGGATTAACGCGGGCTTTCGACAAAGTGGACGATACTCGTCGGGAACGAAACCGAGGGGTCATTCCAAGGTTCAAAAAGGCTAGCGGGGACTTGATCGTCGTTCAGCCGCTCAACCCGTTCCTGCACCGATGGACGGCGGAGGCGGAATTGTGATTCCGGGTGAATCCGCACCAACCCTCCAAAAGCCGAGCCGAGGAAATCTCCGGAATTCACCGTCGCATTGGGGGAAATGAGGAGGGAGGAACTACCAACGAGCGCAGAACCCCGCCCCGGTTGAGCAGATAGATTTGGCGAAAGCATCGGACTTCTGCGCTCGAAACGATTCTTGAAAAACAAAGTCGTGCCACCCAAGACGGCTAATCCCGCAAACACTGCGGTATTGGCCCCCGCCCCCGCAGGCACCCATTCGGCAGGTGAAAAAAATCGAACCCACCACGGACGACGCTGGGCAAGTCCTTCGGCCTCGATCCGGGCGACCACCTTCCCCGCAAAAGTACTAAAATAGCCCGGCGGCGGTTGTTCGCGGCGCTTCAGAACTAAGAGCCGACGGACTTCAGCGAATTCCTCTTCAGTGGATCCCATATTTTACTTACTTGACCATTTTGATCGGCGGACGGCATTGCACCCGCATTGCCGTCGGCGAAAAAATTTGATGCAAAATTTATTTCCAAAGGTCCGACAACCAGCCCTGTAATTGCTGGCGGGCATAGTGCAAACGTGAGCGAACCGTTCCGGAGTTCACACCCACAATCCGCGCAATTTCTTCATGGGGCATCCCCTCAATATCGTGGAGCGTCACGACCGTGCGATGTTCTTCAGACAACTTTTGCAGGGCAACGTTCAGTCGCTCCGAAAGTTCACCCAAATTAGCCTCCCGCAGAGGGGTGCGGTCCGATGCCAAGGCCACCAAATCAGGATCGTTCTCGGTGTTGACATCCAAATCATTCAGTGAAAGATGCGGTGTCCGTACCCGTCGCGACTTGAGATAATTCAGCGTGTGGTTGTAAGCAATCCGATATAACCAAGTGTAAAAACTCGCGTCGCCCTTGAAGCCACGCAACGCCTTCCAAGCCTTAATAAAGGTCTCTTGCGCAATATCGTTGGCTTCTTCGTGGTTGGAGGTCAAATGGTAGGCCAACCCGTAGATCCGCTCTTGATACTTGCGAATCAGGTCGTCATAAGCCGCCAAATCACCCCGCTGAGCGCGCTGAACCAAGGCCCTGACTAATTCTCGTTCCGCGATGTCTTCAGCTGACCCACGAGCCCCTTGCCCGCCCAGGGTCGCGCTCGCTGAATCTCGCGGTGTGGAAACCCGAGGTTCGGCGGTATCGAGCGGGAATGACATGAATCCACCCAATGCAACAGCTGCCATGACCATTCAGACAACCAACGTCGCGGTTTGTTGAGATAAAAATGCGGTAAAACGATCCAGAGCTCGCCGTTCAGGGGTTGGGGGGAGATCGTCTAGAGCCTTGCGGGCGTCCTGAAGCAACCCATCAATCACCCGGCGACACTCGCGTAAAGCTCCGTGCGCTTCCAAGAGGAGTCGAACTTCACTTACATGCCCTGGGTGCCAATCCGTTAGCCAGCCCAAGAGAAGTGCCCGATCCGGTCCCGGCGCGGTCTCCAGGACATGCAACACCGGCAACGTCGGCTTCCCCTTCGCCAAGTCCGTTCCGAGAGATTTCCCGGCTTTGGTCTCTGCTCCGTAAAGATCGAGGACATCATCGTAAACCTGGTAGGCCGTTCCCAACGCCAGCCCATACCGGCGCAAAGCGGCCGCCTGGGCCGGGTGGCCACCGGTCAGGCGCGAGCCTTGCTCACAGGCCAGCGCAAACAGTTCGGCCGTTTTCATCTCCAACAGCCGAAAGTACTCGGTGCGGGGCAGTTGCCATTTCCGCCGACGTTGTGTCTGCAATATCTCGCCGGTACAGACGATCTGCGTGGCTTTGGCCACCGCTCGCGGTACGGACGCATCTTTAAACCCACAGGCTAGGCTCAAGGCTTGGGCAAAAAGACAGTCCCCCAGCAGCACCGATACTTCGTTCCCCCACTTGGCGGCCAAGGTCGCACGTCCTCGGCGAATCGAGGCCCCGTCCATAATGTCATCATGAACGAGCGTGGCCAAATGGACCATTTCGATAATGACGGCGATCGTGATTAATTCGTCGTTCTGAGGTCCAGTGCAACCCCCGGCGAGCGCGACCAAGACTGGGCGGATTTGTTTGCCCTGATTGTCCAGAGCGTACCGGGCATATTCGGCCAGTTCCGGTTCAAACGCGGCGACCTGCGCCGCCAATTGTTCGTTCACCCGCCCTAAGAATCCACGGACCGGGCCAACGATATCTTCCCAAGCAGTTACGGCCGCGACGGCGTCCAGAGTGGACAGCAGCGGAACCGGTGGAGGGGTAAGGGCGGAAACCGCCATGGGCGGCTACCGTAGGGGGGCGCACGCGCAGGTCAAAGATGCTGAGAGAAAACCCGGCGAAATCCTCGGGCTATCCTGACCTAGCCTTGGCGGCGGAGGGCACGGTCTGAACCCATTTTTTCAGGCCTCATTCCGCTGTTTCTACTTCCGCCCCAATGTTTTCAAGCCCAAAACGCTGAGGTGAAAGCTACTAAAAATAGTCTGCAACCCCAGGATGGTGATGGTGGCCCCAGGGATCAGCCGACGTAAATTGGCGCTATAATCCAAAGGGCCGAAGTGCGCGTCTCTCCAAGCCCAAATGGCCCAGGCCAGGATTCCAAGTCCCGCCAAGGTGAGGAGCGCCCCGAGCACGCACCCCTTCTCCAGGTTCCACTTCTTGAACAACCCGGCAAACGCAGGGTCGTTGGGCAACAGCCCTTCGCCCACGGCAAAAACCTTCGCGTAGAAGGCTTGGGCCACCAATTGGTTACCCAAAATCATCGCCATGCTGGCAATCACGAGGGTCCCCACATCCAACGTTACACCGCCGAGATTGCCGAAACCGCCCAAAACCGCCAGCATGGTGAGGGATCCCAGTGCCCCCAATACCACGCCGGGCACAAAAAAGAGCCACTTAGGCGAATAAATCAGCATGAACCGCAAATGGCGCCAACCATCTCGCCAGGGCTTGAGGTGAGGGGGACGTGATCGGCCATCTGGATGCAACGTGATCGGCACCTCAGCCATCCGCAGACCTTTGAGCTGCGATTTCATCACCATCTCCGAAGCGAATTCCATCCCGGTGGTTTGAAGATCCATTTTCCGGTATCCTTCCGCCGAAAACGCCCGCATTCCACAATGGAAATCGTGAATGGGCGTTTTGAACAAAAGTCGGCCGATGAACGACAGCACGGGGTTGCCCAGCCAGCGATTTTTCCAAGGCATAGCCCCGGGAGCGATGGTGCCGCCCCCATTGGGCAGCCGACAACCCATGACGAGTTCGTTCCCCTCGCGCAGCTTTTGAATAAATCCGGTAATGTTAGAAAAGTCGTAAGAATCGTCCGAATCTCCCATCATGATCCACGGGCTGCGGGCTGCGTCAATGCCGCCCCGGAGCGCATTGCCATAGCCTTTGGCTTTCACATGTTCAACCCGAGCGCCTTCCTGGCCGGCAATCTCAATCGAGCCATCCGTGGAGCCGTTGTCCGCGATCAATACCTCCCCGGCAATGCCCGCGGCTTTGAGGCCCGCATGGGCTTTACGAATGCAGGTAGCCAGCGTCTCTGCCTCGTTCAGGCAAGGCATGACAATGGTTAGTTCGATATTTTCCGACATGTGCGCGCCGGTTGTAGTGCCTGACTCCCGCCCCGGCAAGTCCGTGCGAGCCCTCTCCACTCACATAACGGTCGAGGATCGCCGGGCTTTGTTTCTCGGCGACCGGTATCAATCCTTCTACTACCCGGAAGTAGTCGAAGCCTCGGCGCGGCACGTCGACGTCTCCTCGAGCAACCTGAATGCACAATTCGCCGATGGGACCTTTCTCCGCAGCTATTTGGCCACCCTGCACGCCCTGGCGAACCGGCCGATCATTGTTAGTGAATTTTATCTCGCAGCGAAAGAGAATCGCAGCGGGAATCTCAATTCATCGTCCGGCTTTCCGATCGTGACCACGCAGGTTGAACGGACCGCTGCGGCTCAGCGAACCCTCTCGGGTCTCGCCCGGCTTCCGTTTGTGGTCGGGGCCGACTGGTTTCAATATAGCGATGAACCCACCCACGGTCGCGATGACGGAGAAAACTACAACTTCGGCCTCGTGGATGTCTCGGACCGACCTTATACCGAGCTGACGGCCATGTTTTCCGCATTCTATGGCCGTGAGATTACTTCCGTCCGCCTCGGTGCGGGCCGGGAGCCACTGGCCAGCGAGCCCCGCGTGCGGGTGGAAAATTCCTCCGGATTGGGCAACCATGTCGCCAACGTGGCGGCCTTAGAGATTCCTACGGAGTTGTTGGGAAGGGGTCCACTTCATGCGGGCGAGGCGTTGAAACTGGACGTCACGCTCCTCACCCATGGCCGTGCCTACCGAATTGATTGGCGCGGGGAATTTACTTTTCGCGAATAGCCCGGATCGTTCATCGGTTTTCGTCGCGAGACGCAGCGAAAGCCCGTCTGGCAAGGCGGCCGAAGCGATTCAGAGCCGGGCTGTGTGAAAACATCCTGCCCGGCTCGGAACGCGAGGCCGACGCCGCCCGACGGGCTCGTAGCAAGTCGCAGCCGAAAGGATAGGACCTTCCGGGCTAAGATCAGTATGCGTCCAAAGCGGGTTGCATCGGAACCCTGTATTGAGGCAGACTCCGTCGTGCTCCCGAAATGGCTTCCTCGAAGCAGCCCCAGCGTGGTGGTCTCACTCAGCCTCGGCCTGGTGATCCTTTCGCCTTGGCCAACCGCCCGCGGGCAGTCGGCGCCCAAGATCGATTCTCTATCGCTGACTTGGTTTCAGCGCGGAACCACCAACGAGATCACCTTGAGCGGAGCGGGTTTCCAGGCCGGTTCCACCCTCCATTTGACCGGCCTGGGTATCACCGGTTCGCTCGTCCTTCCTGCGACCCATCAAATCACACTCGAAGCTTCCGGCGGTGGACTGATCGCCGCCCCTGCCCTGCCCTCCACCCAATCCGCTCAAGCCCGTTTGATCGTCTCCGCATCGGCCCCGCTCGGTGCCCAAGAACTCCGTCTCGTCAGCCCCAATGGGGTTTCCAACGGCCAAAAGATCCAGGTCAGCGACGTGCTGGAGGTCGTCGAACAAGAATCCAACGACACGTTAGCAAAAGCCCAGACTTTGGCCCTTCCCTGCGCGATCAGCGGGGTCATTGGGCGAGCCACGGAAGCAGATTATTTCAAATTCCACGGGCGCCCCGGAGAAAATCTGAGTTTCGACGTGCAAGCCAATCGCACGGGTTCGCCCTTGGATCCCACGCTGCTCCTATTGGATGCCATGGGAAAAGAACTCGCCCGCAGCGACGATGTTCATGGCCTGGATCCCTTCCTCGAATTTACCCCGATCCTCGAAGCCGACTATTTCCTAAAGCTCAGCGATCTCCGCTTCCAAGGAGGCGCGGACTATCGGTATCGACTCGTCGCGGGAGTCCTCCCCTATTTAGAAACTTTGTTTCCGTTCGGAGGCCGTCGAGGGACCACCGTTGAGGTTCGGTTTACCGGAAAAAACCTAGAAGGCGTCCATCAAATGTCCTTGAACCTCGCGGCCGACGCTCCTCTCGGACGCCAAGACCTTCGAGCCGTAACGCCGATTGGACACTCTAACCCCCTCCCGTTTGAAGCCAGCGATCTTCCGGACGCCAACGAAACCGAGCCAAATGATACCCAGGAGCAAGCCAACGCCCTGGTGATTCCAATGGCAATCAATGGCCTGATTGGCACGCCGAAAGATACGGATACTTTTCGATTTAAGGTGGAACGTGATCAAAAATTAGTCATCGAAGTACACGCCCGCCGTTTCGGATCGCCCCTGGATGTCTTACTCACCCTCACCGACTCGAAAGGAGCCGTGCTCCAACAGAACGACGATAGCGCCAGCGGACCAGATGCTCGAATCGAGGCGGAGTTTAAGGTCGGCCAAGAGTACTTCGTTACCCTCCGGGATTTGACTGATCGCGGCGGAGAATCCTTCGGTTACCGTCTCACCCTTCAACCGCCCACGGTGACGCCGAATTTCACGGTGAAAGCCAGTGTCGGCCGATTGCGACTCCACGCCGGTGGCCATACCCCCGTCCGCGTCGAGGTCGAGCGTCGTAATGGGCTCGACGGAATTGTCACCGTCCGCGCCGACAGATTGCCCCTCGGTATCAGCGCGAATACAGTGGTATTAGATCCGAAGGGAGCCAATTTCGGCTGGCTCGTCCTCAGCCCAGATGACGACGTCCCGCTCGGCAGTTTCCCGCTCCATCTGACCGCGTCGGCCGAACAAAACGGCGCCACCCTAAAACAAGATGTCGTCCTCCCTGAATTGGGTTTTCTTACCGTATTACCCGCCGCTCCGTTCGGGCTGCTGATCGCGGATTCCGCCGGTCAAGTGGAGCAAAATGCAAGTCTATCCCTCGACGTCGCTGTCCTGCGTCGGACGGAGTTTGCCGGAGAAATCAAGGTCATTGCTGAAGAGTTCGCTGGAATGGGACAACCGAGTGTGACGATTCCGAGCGGTCAAGCCCGCGCCAAACTCGTCCTGAACGCCGCCTATAACTCGGCGGTCGGAACCCGCCCCCTCATGGTCCGGGCCGAAGCAACCAATCATGGGATTTTGATCGTGGATTACGCCGCTCTGCCCATTCCCCTGACGACCCAAGGCATCCCGGTGTTCCTCACGGCGATGCTTCCCGGTTCCTCTTTTTTCCGGACCGACCCCGTCAAACTCTCAGCCGTCGCCCTACCGGCAGGAGCAAAATCTGAAGCCAATCAAACCGAGTTTGTCGTCAAGTCAGATCGCCGAGGCCTGACCAATCAGATACCGCTGATTTTGGAGGATTTGCCTCCCGGGGTACTCGCAACGGTGGTGCCGATCCCGGAGTCGGCGAATGAAGCTACCATTAAATTAGTGGTCAGCGACCAAGCCGAAAAGGGGAAGGAATACCCGTTGATCGTCGTCGGTAGCATCACGAATAGAGATCGAATCTATCACCCACGGACCCAACCGGTGATCTTAACGGTCCTGGCACCCGAAAAAGAAACGGCAGCGGTAGCGACTCCAACAAATCCAGTCACAAGCCCAGCTCTATCGCCCACCTCTAAGTAATGCTCATGAACCCACTCGTTTTCTCGTTTCTCGCCATGGCAATTCTGGTCGCCACCCCAATAACGGCCGCACCGGTTTCGTGGTATCACGAGATCCATCCGATCTTCAAACGCTCCTGCAACGGCTGCCATAATCCGAACAAGCTCAAGGGTGAGGTCGATACCTCCACGTACGTCGGCTTGCTGAAACGTGGAAAACATGGTCCCAACTTTGTCGTCGGCAATCCCGCCGAATCCCTTCTCCTTGCACAGGTTTCGGGCAAAGAACCGGAGATGCCCAAAGAAGGCGACCTCCTGAGTGAAGCGGAGGTGAGTTTGCTCACCCGCTGGATTCAGGAAGGCGTGGTCGATGACACCCCGGCAGATGCCTATTCGACAAAGCTAAAGGAATTGCCCGTCTACCATGCCCGCCCGGTGATTAGCGCCCTGACGCTATCTGGCGATGGCCAATGGCTGGCACTTTCTGGATATCACGAAGTATTTCTATTTGACACGGCGACGCTCGAACTCAAAGCCCGTTGGCTGGGCGAATCCCCGCGCATTGAATCACTCGCCTTTTCCCCCGATTCCACGAAATTGGCGGTCAGCGCTGGTGCGCCCGCTCGCTTCGGCGAGGTGCAGCTCTGGGCGGTTTCTGACGTTAAATCGAACGCGCAACCGGTCGTCGCGTGGAAAGTCGGGACCGATTCTGCTTTTGGCATCTCTTGGTCACCGGACGCGTCCAAACTCGCCTTTGGTGGAGCCGACAAAAGCACCCACATCTTGGAGGTCTCCACGGGCCACGAGCTGGTGAAATTCGATAATCACGGCGATTGGGTGCTACGGACAGCCTGGGTCAACGACGGCAAGCGACTTCTCAGCGGCAGTCGTGATCGGGCAATAAAACTGATCGACGTCCGCAATGGTCAATTCATTGACGACATCAATAAGTTGCTGGAACCCATTGTCAGCTTGGCGCGGCATCCCAAGGAAGAATGGGCAGCCTACGGAGGAGCCGAGGGAGGATTGCGGCTCTATCGAGCGAAAGAAAACCAAGAACGCACCGCTGGAAACAATGATGTAAATCTTGTTCGTGAATTCGAGCGGCAACCCGGTCCGGTTCACGCCGTCGCTTGGCACCCAGATGGCAGCCTCCTGGCGGCGGCGGGTGTTGGAGGCGAAGTCCGCATCTATCAAACCAGCGATGGCTCTCGAAAACAAAGGCTCAGTGGGCACGACGGGGCGATTTATGCGTTGGCCTTTAGCCCCGATGGCACGTCACTCTATATAGGAGGTTTCGATGGACTCGTTCGCGTATACGATCCGGCAACGGGCTCCTTAAGAGCCATTTTCACCCCCGTTATCGTCGAGCCGCTCATGACCACGACGCGCCGAGGCAACACCTCGCCCGCGGGTGGATAACCGGGCTTTTTTAATAAACTGGTTTCCCTCCGAATGCCGCACGTTGATGAGCCGTTGCAGCCCGGGGATATGGAATGTCGCAAACGTCGCTCCCGAACCGTCCGCGACCCAACTGAAGGTCGTAGAACGCGGTCCACACCATCGAGTGGTCGAGTGGTTCACCCAGACCACCAACGAGTTTGGAAGCACCCAAACTTTTACGAACCATTACACCGAAATTGGGTCCGGTTTGAACTACCTTGCTGAAAATACTGGCTCTCCGCTCTCGGCGACAACCTTTACCAGTACGACCCTTAGCGGAACTAACCGCTACATGGTACGAGCGGTGTCCCTCCAAGCGACCGGTTCCGGTTCCTACACAAATTTGAGTCAAGGTGCATTTACAACCTTCCCATGAAAAGAATCAACGCGTTAATTTGTTTCGGCACTCTAATGCGTGCAAAAGCTCTACCAGCTCATGATTTCATAAATCTTGGGTTTGACAATCCAAATTTCTCACTGGCTGAAACTAAGGGTGTCGTAGAATGAATTTTCGATTGGAATGGGTACAGGTCGGCTTTCCCCGGTGGCAACGGACTGCCAGGTTGGAAGGATGTCCGCCCAGGACAAAGTTCTCACCGCCGATGCCCTTGTTGCGTGGCGCGCGGCTCTCCGCCGCGCCGGCCGCCGTTTGGTGGTCACCAATGGTTGCTTTGACCTGCTCCACGCCGGCCATGTTTCCTATCTGGAATCCGCCCGGGCCGAAGGCGACGCCTTGTTGGTAGGTCTGAACGGCGACGCATCGGTTCGCGAACTGAAGGGTCCCGACCGTCCCGTAGTCCCTGAGGGGGATCGAGCCGTGGTCTTGGCCGGGCTCGGCTGCGTCGATGCAGTTTGCATTTTCCCAGAAGTACGAGCTTTTCACTTCCTGGCTCTGGCCGAACCGGATGTGTACGTGAAGGGAGGCGACTATACGCTCGCCACCTTGAATCCTGAGGAACGCGGTACCGTTGAGGCGGTAGGCGGTCTAATTGTTTTCCTTCCCTTCCTACCCGGTCGTTCCACATCCAAGCTCCTTTCCAAAATTCAAAAACTATGAGTCAATCGGCCATTCCTCTCCCTTCAATTCCACCCGTTTCCGCGCTCGCACCACTCTCCAATCGTGAGGTCCGCGAACTTAAAAGCCGTTCACAACGCCTTCATGCCGTCACCAAACTCGGAAAATCGGGACTGAGCGCGGAATTCATTTCGGGCGTGGAACACGAGTTGGCTCAGCATGAATTGATTAAAATCAAACTCACCGAACTCAAAGAACAACGGTTTGAACTCGCTGAGCAGGTGGCGGCAAGAACCCGGAGTCACCTCATTTGGGTGATCGGACATGTCATTGTCTTATATCGCCAGAAATCCGCAACGGACGTCAATGATTCGGTCCGTTCACCCGCGGTCCCGGTTTCTACTTCGGCGCCGACGATAGCCGCGTCCAAAGGCACGGCGACACCGGCGACACCGGTGACTTGGAAGGCCATTGGGGTCGTTCCCGATCCAAAACCATCGCCGAAGCGGGCCTCCCAACCGCCCGTCAAACCGCCTGCCAAACGATCGGCCTAGTCGGCCTTCGGTCTAAAGTTGAGTCGTGCATGAAGCATCGTTTCTTATTTTGCGGTTTGCTTTGGGTGGGTCTGGTATCATCGGGCTGGGCCGCTTCGCTTCGGCTGACGGGGGGTATTGTTCACACGGTCGCCGGTCCCACCCTGACCAACGCGGCCGTATTGATCCGCGATGGGCGAATCATCGCACTGGGAACCGCTGCGGAGGCGGACGCTGATAAAACTTTGGATTTGCAGGGGCAACATTTGTATCCCGGATTGATTGCTCCGACGACGGTACTGGGTCTGCTCGAAATTGAGGGTGTTCGGGCGACGCGAGATACGACGGAGGTTGGCGAGTTTACGCCCGACGTCGCGGCGTGGGTCGCGGTGAATCCAGATTCTGAACTGATCCCCGTTGCCCGCGCCAACGGTTATACTCACGCCCAAGTGATTCCTTTGGGCGGCACGGTGAGTGGTGTAAGTGGTGTGATTCAATTGCGCGGCTGGACCACGGAAGACCTGACGATCCGACGGGCGGCGGCTTTGCATGTGTTTTGGCCGACCTTCGACCTGGATACAACCCCCAAGCATCTATCTGCCAATAAAGAAAAATGGAAATCCCTGGAAGATCAAATCCGTGATCGTGATCGGAAAATCCGTGAGTTGGAGGCTTTTTTTACCGAAGCGGAGGCGTATTCACACGCAAAGGAGGCCTCCCCGAAAAGCCCTGACTTTAAGCCCGTCCCAGCCTGGGAAGCGATGCTTCCGATCGTTCGCAAAGAATTGCCTCTTTGGTTGCACGCTAGTGAATACCGTCAAATTCGATCCGCCATCGAATGGAGCGGCCGAAGGAAATACTCCGTCGTTCTGGCGGGCGGTCGTGACGCGTGGCGCTGTGCCGATTTGCTTGCTTCAAATCATGTCGCGGTGGCTTATGAACACGTTTTCACTCAACCCCCGCGCGACACCGATCCGTATGACGTCCAGTTTGCGGCTCCGGCGGCCTTAGCCAAGGCGGGTGTTCCGGTGGCGTTTACCGAAGGGACGGACCCGTTTGGGGCCTCAGGAATTCGCAATATTCCCTACTGTGCGGCGCAGGCGGCGGCGTTCGGACTCGCGCACGAGGAGGCCATTCGAGGGCTGACGATGCATCCCGCCAAGATGCTGGGTCTAGCGGATCGTTTGGGAACCATCGAGGTGGGCAAGGAGGCCAGTATGATCGTCGTCGATGGCGATCTGTTGGATATTCGGAGTCACGTCACCCGGATGTGGATTCGCGGTGAGGAAACCTCCCTCGAAAGCCGCCACACCCAGCTCTACGAGCGCTATCGCCACCGTCCTAAGGCGCCGCGCTAGACTTCTGGCCATGCAACGGATTGGAGAAAAACTGGAAGCGACTACAGCTCATCGGAGGGTCCCGGATGACCCGGTGGGGCTGCAACCTGTCGCCATTCCCGATTTGTGGCAACAACAGGCCGTCACCCATTTGCGGGCGGGGCGGGATGTCGTCGTCAGCGCGCCCACGGGAGCGGGCAAAACGCTTATTTTCGAACTCTGGTCCAACCAGGGTCGAAATCGGGGGCAGGCCATCTACACCGTTCCCACTCGAGCATTGGCCAATGATAAGCTGGCCGAATGGCGAGCCCGCGGTTGGAATGTAGGCATTGCCACCGGCGACCTTGCTGAAAATCTGAAGGCCCCGGTTTTGGTCGCCACGCTCGAAACACAGAAGCAACGCCTGATCGAAGGCGATGGCCCGACCTTGCTGGTGGTGGATGAATATCAGATGTTAGCCGACCCAGATCGCGGCTTGAATTACGAGCTGGCCATGGCCCTCGCACCCGCCGGCACCCAATTGCTTCTATTATCCGGCTCGGTCGCGAATCCACATCACCTCGTGCAATGGTTGACCCGGCTTGGACGGAAGGCCTCGTTGGTCAAGTATGATGTTCGGCCGGTGCCGTTGGATGAAGTCATGGTGAGCCAATTGAGCTATCATTTGCCCACGGAGATTCGGGGGTATTGGCCGCGCGTGACTGCGAAAGCCCTGGCGGACGGACTGGGGCCGGTTCTTTTTTTTGCGCCCCGCCGAGCCCATGCCGAGGAATTAGCGGCTGAACTCGCTCGTCAATTGCCCAATCCGAACCCCTTACAACTCTCGGAGGCACAAAAGAAACTCGTGGGCGAACACCTCGCCAAACTCCTGAAGGCGCGGGTAGCCTATCATCATAGTGGTTTAAGTTATGCGATCCGGGCCGGGGTGATTGAGCCGCTCTCTAAAGCCGGCCAACTCCGGGCGGTGGTGGCGACCATGGGCCTAGCGGCGGGTATTAACTTTAGTCTTCGCTCCGTGGCGATCACTGCCGCCGACTATAAGCGTGATGGGTTAGTGGTGCCGCTGAAGGCTGACGAAATTCATCAAATGTTCGGCCGCGCTGGGAGGCGTGGACTCGACGATACGGGCCATGTCTTGGTCACGGCCAACGAACTTCGAATTCGCGATGGGCATCCCGTCCAACTCAGCCGAAGCGGGATGGTGGATTGGAGCGCCCTCTTGTCTCTCATGCACGCCGCGGCCACTGCGGGACGAGATCCGTACACCGAGGCGGTGCGGGTTCAAGAGCGCCTTTTCACGACCAAACCGATTTTTCTGGGCGTCGAAACCTCGCTCAAACACCCCGAGACTCCGTGCGGCCTCCGCACCGATAGCGAGCGAGCCCGCCATGTGCGGAAACGGGTTCGCGAACTTCAGAATTCTCGCGGTGCTTGGGAAGCCTATCCTTTTTGGCAAGACCGCCGGTTAGGGGAGGTTTTTGCGCCCGTTCGGCCCGCGAGTTTTCCTGCGGTTCCACTCGAATCGGCGCGGATTCGGGGTGAAGCCGCCGTGGTGAGTCCGCCCCATGTCACCACGCCACTCGGGACCCAGACGATGCTCGTTTCCGAGCCGCCCAACGACACGCTGCGACCCGTGCTCACCGAACCGGGTGCCTTGGAGAAGGTGGGCGTCGGCGGATTGGCCATTGTCGGGGAGTCCGTTCACGGCCGACTTTGGGGTCGTTCCATGAGCATTGCCGAACGGTTGGGGGAGGATCGCGTGATCCTCGCCAAACCCATCCGTCGTCTCATTGGCTGGGTCGGACGCGATGCCTCGCTGGCTGCATTTGATGAATCCATCGCGCCGATTATTGCCGAAAAATTCAACCTTCAACGCACCCCACTCCTCCGCTTCGAACGGCACCCGACCAAGATTATCGCCCTGGTGAGTTTGGCGGAACAGGTCGTCAAAGTCCCCGTCGATACCTTTGGCGTACCGTTATGGAAGCCGATCGAACGGGAAGTCTTTCCGGCCGATTGTGCGACGTGTTCATTGGTTGAAACTTGCAAAGAACTGCCCACCACGACCGGCACAGCACTGCTCTGGAGGCGCCTGGATTTGGTTGATCCCAAAGGCGTGCCCACTCGGCGCGGTCGAGTGGTAAGTTTTTTCTCGGGCGGCGATGGTCTGGCGGTCGCGGCGGCTCTGGAAGATCCGGCCTATCCGGTGGACGAACTCGTCTACGACCTAGCCAATCTCGATGCGGGTTTTCGGTTTTGCGGGGATGACAATCGTTGGGGCGGGCGCTTGGCGGAGGCGTGTCACCAAAAATACGCGTTGCTCTCGGTCAGCGGCTATTTGGAGAACGGATTGCCACCGAAATATGGGGATGGCGCAAATCTCGTCGTGCGCACCCTCCAAAAGGATCCGTTTGCGAAACACCGATTTGTTACGGATTTACTCGGCGCGGGTGATATTGATCGAATTGTCATCGAATGGCGCAGCTCCCTTCGATCCGTGGCGAATTCGCCCCGGTTGGACTGGTCGCGTTGGTCCGAGTTTCAACGGGTCGCGAAAGCGACCTTGCAGCTATCGGAATCGCCCACAGTAACGGTACTACCGCCGCTCGAACATTTTCAAACCAAGCGGATTGATCACCGACTCAAACTGCGTCGGCATTAAGGCGATGAGCCTCGACGCCGGAGTTGGGAGGCATCGCGGGGTGCAAAATTTAAGGTGATAGGGCGTGGGTTAGGGTGACCTAGCCCTGCCCTTGCCTCGTTCTCCAATAGAAATTTACGATTCCGCCGAGTGGTGACCGCCAGCCCCGGTCTGAACGTTTAATCCTGTCGGTTTCAACAAATCGCCAGAGCTTTACCGAGCCCAGGTAAGTGGGAAATGGAAATGATCGATAATAATCTTTTCAAAAGTCTTAAATGTGTAAGGAGTCCCGACCGTAGCGGGAGCCGTATCGACGATGGCAAAGTTGGAATTTTCCGTTTTTAGGGTGAAGACAATATTCCTGCCCGTAAAAACGGGTTTTCCATCGCTGCTGTATGTGGCTGTCCTTGAAATCCCCGGTTACTTCAAACGACTCGGCCCCCTTCAAAGCCGTGTTCCCCTTCACGCCGTTCACTTCTACCCCGGCTTTCCGACCGGGCGATTGGTATTCGGAAGCAGCGCGGTCAGCAACCCGATGAGGGGCAGTAGCGAACAGAGTTTCATCACGAAACCAATGCTGGTGGCATCGGCTACCCTCCCGAGCACAGCAGATCCGATACCGGCAATACCGAAGGCCAACCCAAAACAGAGCCCGGCAATCAGCCCGACGCGGTTCGGCAACAATTCGGTGGCGTAGACCAGAATCGCCGGAAAGGCCGATGCCATGATCAGTCCGATGACGGCCGAGAGACCTGCCGTCCAAAAAAGGTTGGCATAAGGGAGAACCAAAGCGAAGGGCGCCACGCCTAAAATCGAAAACCACAGGACCGCTTTTCTTCCCACCCGATCCCCCAGCACTCCGCCTAAAAAGATACCCACGGTGCCCGCGATGAGAAACAGAAAGAGGTAGTGTTGAGATTCTTGGATGGAGACTCCGAATTGATGAATGAGATAGAACGTATAATAGCTGCTCATCGACGCCAAATAGACGAACTTTGAAAACATCAACATCAGCAAGACGAATAACGCGAGGAATACGCGCCCGGAGATATTGCCGGATGATCCGAGAACCTCATCCGTTCGATTCGCTCGCGACGCAACGAGCGTGCTCGCATACCAAGCGCCCGTCCGGGTAAGAATGAGGATTCCTCCCAAGGCGAGAATCGTGAACCAAAGGACGTGGACTTGTCCGTGCGGCACGATAATCCAAGCGGCCAATAGAGGCCCCAGGGAAGTGCCCGCATTACCGCCGACTTGAAACAAGGATTGCGCAAATCCATGGCGCCCGCCGGAGGCCGCCCTGGCCATCCGGGATGCTTCCGGGTGGAAGATCGCCGAACCTAAACCAATCATCCCGGCCGCTAAGAGGACGACTGCATATCCCGTGGCCAAAGCGAGAAACACCAATCCGCACAGGCTGATCGCCATGCCCACAGCGAGCGCATAGGGCCGAGGATGCCGGTCCGTATAGAGGCCAACCAGCGGCTGAAGAACGGCGCCGACGATCTGGAACGTAAAGGTGATCATTCCGATCTGCGCAAAAGTGAGTTCAAAAGATTGTTTGAACAACGGATAGAGCGCGGGGATGAGGGCCTGGAGGATGTCATTGAGCAAGTGTGATGCCGCGAGAGCCCATAGAATGCCGGAAGCGAAAATCGGCGCGACTGGCCGGGCCTGGGATCGGACGGCGAGGGTGAGGACACTCATGAGGGTCGTGGGTTAATAAAAAACCCCGCTGCCTTTCGGCAGCAGGGCGAAGAATCAAACATTTTAGATGATCTACGCTACTGCTGCCTACCTGGATACTCGTTGGCAACTGGCCAGAGCGCCTTGCGAATCAGGGCACCTTCGGTGGCCTCAGCGAAGGCACATACGACTGCTGAATGCCGGGAAATTGCGCATTCTTCCACAAAAGAAACAGTCGTCCGAGCCGCCGTCACAATTTAACAAGTTACCTGATTAATAAGCGTAGTCAACCGATGAGTTTTCCGCGAATCACCCAGAAACTGACTTTAAGGATCGGACCTGGGATAGACTACAGGAATCAAAGCATTGGAGTGCGGAGCGACGGAGTGTTCCGGTGATATTTCCCGGAGCGGGTGCCGCCCCGGCACCCATGCGCGACGCAGAGAGAGGGTCTCTGCGCCGATGCATTGACCGCATCGGAATCCACCCACACACATCTCCAACCCCTCCACGAAGACCCGGCGCCTTCGCGCCGGGCGGCCAGCGAAGGCGTCGGCCGGTCCGAAATTCCCCGGGGCAAGTGCCTGCCCCGGCACTCACGCGCGGCGTCGGGAGTGCGTCTCTGCGACCTCATCCTTACCCGTAAAAATGGTTTCGTAACAATCGGCTTTTGATGATGAAGACTTCTGGTCATGCTGAATGCACTACGAATCGCTGAACGGTGGGTGACCAAAAAAGTGTTGGCACGGGTGAGTCTTCGCGCCGCCCAAACGCCGCCGCTACGCCGGACGGTAGTTAACTAGTTTTGCCGGGCGACCTCTTAGCGTAATCGCATAATCGCCAGGCGATTTAATTGGCACTCACATGCTCATTCATAATGACTTGATTATTGTATTGACACGACACGATAAAGTCAAATTTAAAACATGGCAGTTTATATTATTGCGCATTATGAGTGTCAATTTATATTTACATGCTAATTATTTCTTGGTTCTGGGCTTAAAATATTATGTCAGTATTTTTAATTTTACATTCTATCTGCCAATGAATTCTAATAAACAAATATTAAAACAATATTGTTATATTGACAATATTTAATGATTGTGTTCCATGATCATTATTACCACAAATTCAAAAACATTTTTAACATGATGCTTGGATATTTATATTGACAATATGTTTAGTCAAGTTAACATAACATGTATCAATGCTGTCTGGCGCTATGATTTTAATTTTCATACATTTTAACAGGATTGATATATAAAAAAATGACGCGGCGTAGGATGACCTGGTATTCGTTGCGCTGGGGCATTGGATGCTCGCAACCAGTGCTCCGGGACGACTTGGCGTCGCCAACCCCGGAATCCATTCATCGTTAGAAAACGAGCCGATCGAGAGTTCGGCGGCTCCAATGAGCTTGATTCAAGCGAATTGATTGGTAGCAAAGTTAAGCGGCATGGGTGGGGCGCCCTGGCGATGACCCTCCATAGCCCTCCGGTATCTTAGGCGATGCAGTCTGGTGCGGCTCGCGTCGATTGTTCCTGATCGCAAAATTTGCGAACTTGCTCAGTCCAGACCTCGCCCGCCCAGGACGCTGGGCTCGAAAACCGGGGCTGCCAGCCAAAACGAGCGGTTAGGAGACACCACTATTTGTGGTGAAGGATGAGAGAGGACTGGACGCGCTCCCAAGACCAGGTGAATTTGCAAACGCTTCGCAGTTCCACTACCCCTTGATTTGATATGGCTGCTTCCGTTCCTGCTCCAGACCGTCGCATTCCAGTGACCGTGCTCACTGGTTTTTTGGGTGCCGGCAAAACCACGTTGCTCAACCACATTCTCACCGCCCATCACGGCAAACGGATCGCCGTCATCGAAAATGAATTCGGCGAAATCGGGATCGACAACGAACTCGTGATCAAGGCTGATGAAGAAATTTTCGAAATGAATAACGGTTGCCTGTGCTGCACCGTACGAGGCGATCTCATTCGAATTCTGGGTCAACTCCTCAAACGCAAAGATCGCTTTGACTATATCCTCATCGAAACCACCGGCTTGGCTGATCCAGGCCCCGTAGCGCAAACGTTCTTCAGTGACCCAGAATTGAAGGAAGCGTTTCGCCTTGATGGAATCGTCACTCTGGTCGACTCAAAACACATCGTCTTGCACATCGACGACGCGCCCGAAGCCAAGGAACAGGTGGCTTTTGCTGATCGCATCCTTCTCAATAAGACGGACTTAGTCACCGGCGATGAACTCAACGCGCTCGAAAAACGAATTCGTGGTCTCAACCCCGTCGCGAAGATCCATCGAACGTTTCAGTCCAACCTTTCCGTCGATCAGGTGATCAACCTGCACGCGTTCGATTTGGATCATAAGCTGACACTCGACGGCGATTTTCTCGAGAAGGACTTACCCTTTGAATGGAGTGGAGCCTATCACTTAGACGATGGCCCCTACTCGCTCGTGCTGGAACCGGGGCCGGATCCTTTCATGGGCGTCGTTTTACTTTCGCTCGGAACCCATGCTCACCCACCAGCCCAGGGGAAGGCAGGAGAGCACCAAGACTCAAACCACGGTTGTGATCATCACGATCAGGACCACGCTGGAAACGAAGCAGATCATGAATGCGGGCATGACCATACGCACGAACACGAACCGGGGCACGAGGCTGCGCACGGTGAGGAATGTCACGGTGGATTGCATGACGCACTTCATCATGCGGAGGATGAAGCGACCGCATTATTCAGCTATCCCGCGACCGCAGTACGCCAGGGCGGTGAACTCAAACCGGGGAAAAAGCTGTACAAACTCATGCTGAGCGAAGATATCACCCGTTTCAATGTCACGATTCCAGCTCATGGAAATTACGCTCTATTTACCCAACACGGGCTGGCGGAATTCTCTGGAAAATTGGTGAAAGACGGCCAAGAGATCACTCCGAATCACACCCACGATCACGGCGGCCACGTCCATGATCATCAACACGACGAAACCGTGGGGAGTGTTGGGATCGAAGAACTTCGCCCGTTGGACGCGAAGAAACTTAATTCTTGGCTGAGTGAACTCCTCCAGACAAAGGGCCAAGACATCTTCCGCATGAAGGGCATCCTCAATATCAAAGGGCAAGAAAACCGGTTTGTTTTCCAAGGCGTTCACATGCTTTTCGAGGGCAAGCCGGATCGAGCCTGGAAATCCCCCGACGAACGTAAAAATCAACTCGTGTTCATTGGACGCAACCTTGACCGGGAAGCATTGAACGCAGGGTTCCGCCGGTGTTTGGCGTAGACTCCAGGTCATGCTTGTTTCCTCTGAACCCGCTCGTCCCGCCGAATGGTTCCTTCACCTCGGTGAACCGATCATGGCCCTGACCGGATCTCCGGATTCTGCGCAAATTGCCGCGCTCACCACGGAGGGAAAACTGGTGATCGTCGAGGCTGCCACCGGCCGGATATCCCAGGAGCTAGCCGCCCACCCGAGCGGCGGATTTCGCGTGGCGTGGCATCCAAAAAAAAACCTGATTGCAAGTAGCGGCGCGGACGGCCAGGTGAAATTCTGGGACCCCGCGACCGGCAAATTATTGCGCCAAATTTCCCTCGGAACCGTCTGGGTGGAACAACTCGAATGGTCGCCCACCGGTGCTTGGCTCGCCGTTGCCGCAGGTCGAATCGTCACCCTATTCACCCCCGACTTCGACGGGAAAAACACGTTTAAAAACCACGCGAGTACCGTGACCGGACTCCGTTGGCGAACGGATGGCCAAGTCTTGGGAATCGCTTGCTACGGCGGGGTGCAATTGTATGAAACCACAACGGGCCAACCGACGCAATTGCTCCCCTGGAAAACAAGTTTGGTTTCGTTAGGATGGTCGCCGGACCAACGGTGGGTCGTGGCCGGAACTCAAGACAAGAGCGTGCAGATTTGGCCCCTGCCATTTCATGAGGGCGATGAGTTAGCGATGAGTGGTTACCCGTTCAAAGTGCGAGAGCTGGCGTGGCACTATTCCGGAAAATATTTGGCGACCGGTGGCGACCAGCAGATCCTAGTGTGGGATTTCAGCGGAGAAGGCCCCTCGGGGACAACCCCGCAAATTCTGGTGGGGCACACCGCTCGAATTGCCGCTCTGGCCTATCAATCCGAGGGACACTTACTGGCTAGCGGTGGCCAGGATGGACGATTGCTCTGGTGGAACGCTAAGTATCCGGCGCCCCTGGGGGAAAGCCAGTTCGCGGCGCCCCTCACCGCCGTCCTGTGGTCCCGAAACGACAGAACCCTCATAGTGGGTGGTCAAGATGGGACCGTTGCCTTGGTCAATCCGGTCACAAAATGACATGAAATCGTTTTCTTCTGCCAATGAACTGAACCAAAAAGGCAATCCATCCTCGCCGAAATAACTCAGACCTTTGGCTTCCCGATGTTTGCGCGCTTCCTGCGAATACCCCGCATTCTGGACCAAAACCTTTCTATTTTCTTCCGGACTGAGCCTTTTGACCCACGATGCCGCCGTGTGGAATCCTTCGGTTTGAACGCTGTACCCGAGCGCTTTGGGTCGTCGTTGGATCCCTGATAATTCGTCCCGGTTCGATTTGGCCTTTTCTGGCTCACCGCTAGACTATTGGCTCGATGGAAAAACTTCTGCTGATCGATGACGAGGTAGATGTGCAGTACAGTTTTCGTCGGATTTTTGAATCCCCTAACCTCGAACTGCACACCGCCTCCAGCGGAGATGAAGGGCTCAAGCTCCTCGCTCAGGTCAAACCGGACTTGGTCATTTCCGACATTCGCATGGCGGGTCTGACCGGCCTCGAAACCTTGCGGCGCATCCGCCAGACGGACGCCCGTTTGCCCGTCATCCTAATGACCGCGTACGGCACGACCCAAATGGCGATCGAAGCCATGAAGCTCGGGGCGTTCGATTATGTCTTAAAACCATTCGACGTCCCGAAGCTCAAGCAGCTGGTTGAAAGTGCCTTGCGAACGGCCCGGGAGATGAAGCAAACCGTCGTCCTCCAACCCCTCCTGGAGCAGCCCGATTACGACCTGGGAGTCGTGGGCCGCAGCGAGTCCATGCACCAGGTTTTTAAGTTGATCGGGCAAGTATCGGGGTCCGATGCGACAGTTTTGGTGACCGGCGAAAGCGGCACCGGCAAAGAATTAGTGGCCCGAGCGATCTATCAAAACAGTCGGCGCGCTCAACAACCGTTCATCGCCCTGAACTGCGCGGCGATCCCAGAAAACCTGCTCGAATCCGAACTCTTTGGGCACGAGAAAGGTGCTTTTACCGGAGCGTCAGCGCAGCGCATTGGTAAATTCGAGCAAGGAAATGGCGGCACCCTCTTCCTCGATGAAATCGGGGACATGCCTTTGGCCACGCAAACCAAGATCTTGCGGGTCTTGCAAAACGGTACCTTCGAGCGAGTTGGCGGAAATCAAACCGTTAAGGCCGACGTTCGCATCATCGCGGCTACCAACAAACCTTTGGAACAAGCCGTCGAACAAAAGCTTTTCCGCGAAGATTTGTTCTATCGCTTAAACGTGGTCCGCATTCCGTTACCTCCCTTGCGGGAACGGCGCGAAGACATCCGATTGTTGGTGGATTATTTCCTACGAAAACTAACCCAGCCAGGAAGTAAACCGCGTAATTTGGCAGCGTCTGCCTTGGCGGCACTGGAATCCTATCATTGGCCGGGCAACGTGCGTGAACTCGAAAACATCGTACGCCGCGCCACGGTGGTGGCCAAAGGGTCGGCCATCCTGCTCGCCGATCTTCCGAACGAGATTGCTCATGTCATCCCCGCCTCAACACCCGCGATCCCGACCCCCAATGGAACCGTGGGTGCATCGCCCGCGGCGGCCGCGGCTACCTCGGCCCCCCTCATTTCAGGCCCGGTATCGGCGAGGTCGGCCCAACTAACAGTATCCGAGTTGGCACAAACTCTGTTTCGATACGCACGCATCGATCCCAAGCTGAAAGTATTGCCCACGGTCGAACGAGAACTCGTGATCGAAGCACTGAAGGAAACCCGCGGCAACCAGGTTCAGGCGGCTAAGCTACTGGGTATTACCCGGGCAACCTTGCGCAAGCGGGTCGAAAAATTTGGTATCAAACAAGAACTAAACGTCGGGTGACCCGTCTTGATTTTCGCCGACGGTGGATTCAGTCGTCGCCCCGAATTCCTCTTCCACACGGCTTTTCAACATCGTGATGAGGTCGGGATCACCGCAGTCGTATTCGTCTGGAATGGCCATAATGACGACGTGCTTGCCCCCCATTTCCTCCGGGAAACGTTCACGGAGATAAGCGGCGTGTTTCTTCTCCATCACCAAAACGGCATCGGCCCACCCTAGATCACCGGGAGTCACCCGCCGTCGGGCGCTGGGTTCGGTACCGGCACTACGCACGACAAATCTCTGATCACCCCGGAAACACTGTTCCGCCGTGAGACTGCGTTTTTGATTTCGAGAACAGACAAATAACAGTTTCAAAAAAGGAGCTGACTGATCAGAAATCCTAGTTCGTTTTTCCGGTGAGACAAACTCTCTCGCCCTTTCCCGACGCAACCCCGCCGTCATTTCGGATTGGGCTTGCTTTCGGTAATCGTGACGACTCGGTCCGCATCGATATTCTCTACCAGATTGGTCCCTCCCCCAACCCAGCGAACTTCAATCCTTTCGATGTGCTTGCGTTTCCCTAGACCAAAATGCGGATACATCCCGTAACTGCTTTGATAGCTCCGGCCACTGTGAACCTCGTCAATCTGCGTCAAGTCATCGGAGACGACCTTGATGCGCGCGCCGATTCCGTCCCGGTTGGTGCTAGTTCCCTTCAATTTCACGCCCAGCCAATGATTCTGCCCCGGGCTTTCATTATGGAGAATGGTGGGTTCCCGGCGGGAGTTCAGGACGACCACATCGATCCGTCCGTCGTTATCCAGATCGTCGAAAGCAACGCCTCGACCACTGCGTTTCAACGCCATTCCATCACCAGAGCGCGCGGAAACATCCTGAAACTTTCCGTGTCCCCTATTCTCTAGCAATAGGTTGCGGGCCTCGTAGCTGGTCGTGTCATCCCAGAGTCCAACATTGTCTTGGATGTGTCCGCAGGCGATGAAGAGGTCGCGATCACCGTTGTTATCAAAATCGACCAGACCGACCCCCCAAGTCACCTGATTGTACGTTCCGGCGCCAGCACCCGTCAGATGAGTCACATCCTCGAACAGATTTTTCCCCAAGTTACGGTATAGAATTCCCCACTGCTTTTGATAATGGGTCATATAGAAATCCAGGCGACCATCGTTATCGTAGTCACCGCATTCCACTCCCATAGTTCCTAACCCGACGCCGTTTCGGTCGTAGGCCAGTCCGGAGAAAAGTCCGATCTCCTCGAAATGTCCCTGGCCGTCATTCCGCCAGACAAAATTGGCCATGCCATCGTTGCCGACAATGATGTCGGTGTCCCCGTCATTGTCGATATCGGCACAGACCACGCCCATCCCGGTGCCGGCATGGGCGGCAATCCCTGATTCCCGACTGATATCCGTAAAGGTACCGTCGCGGTTATTATGGAAAAGCGTGGCCGACACGGGACCGTAAATCGCCGGACCGCTATAGGCTTGATGGCCGTTGATAAAACGATTCTGATGCTTAGCGAACGTGAAATCACAGTAATCGGCCACAAATAGATCCAGGTAGCCATCGCCATCGATATCGAGAAAACTCGCCCCCGCACCTAACTTGCTTCCATTGGCAACTCCGGCTGCCTGAGTGACATCGGTAAATGTGCCATCTCCATTATTTCGATACAGGACATTGGGGCCGAAATTGTTGACGTAGATATCCGGGTTGCCGTCGTTGTTGTAGTCGCCGATACAGACCCCCAGCGCAAAGCCCGTTCCGCCGACGCCCGCTGGCGCCGTCACGTCGGTGAACTTCATGTGACCCTCATTCCGATAGAGGGCACTCCGAGGGCGCGGTCCGGCCGGAGAACCGGGAAGGGCCGTTCCGTTCAGGAAATAGATATCGATCAGGCCGTCGCCGTTATAGTCGAAGAGGGCCAAACCGCTGGCCACGCTTTCGACGATATAGCGCCGACCGGAACCGCCGTCAGTGTGGACAAAATGGATTCCTGTTTGAGCCGTGGCGTCACGAAGGAGAATCGGGGAGACCAGCTCAGCCCTCAGAAGCAGCGGAGTACCGATGAACGAAAACCAAACCCCAAGCCACGCGAGCGGACCCTTTAGAGGGCTCCTGATGGTTCGCCCACCGGGGCCGCGACGTAATCCCGAGTTCATCGTGGTGGGGTCCCTTCGGTCCCCGTCACAACGCCGCTGCCTTCTACGATCAACACCCGCCGATCAACGCTCACATTGCGAATGATATCGACTCCGCCGCCGATCCAATTCACCTGGATTTCATCGATTTTGCTGCGCTGGCCGAGGCCAAAGTGGAGCCGTTTTCCGAAGTCACTCTGATAACTACGGCCGCTATGAACTTCGTCCATTGAAGTGAAGTCACCCGCCCGAACCCGGACCTGCGCACCGATGCCGTCCCGGTTTGATTTGGTTCCCCGCAGCTGGACTTGGAGCCAATGATTCGTCGCGCTGGAAACGTTTCGTAATAGGGTGGGTTCCCGCCTCGAATTGAGGACGACGACGTCGACGCGTCCATCATTGTCCAAATCATCAAAAGCGGCTCCCCGACTGCTCAGCTTGGGCAATAATCCGTCGCCCGCCTGATCTGAAACGTCGACGAACTTGCCTTGAGTATTGTTCCGCAGAAGAATGTTCCGCTCGGCATAGCCAGTGGTGTCGTCGAACTTTTCGACGTTGTCGATGAGGTGTCCGCAGGCGATAAAAATGTCGCGGTATCCGTCGTTATCAAAGTCGACCATGCCGGTGCCCCAGGTGACGTTGGGATAGGTTCCCGTACCCGCGCCGGTTTGGCGGGTAACGTCGTCAAAATAGGCACCACCCTTGCTTTGATAAAGGGTCGAAAGTTGCCGCTGATAGGCGGTCATATAAAAATCCAACCAGCCGTCGTTGTTCCAATCAGCGCACTCCACTCCCATCGTGCCGTGGACGTGGCCGAGTGCGGCGTACGCCAATCCCAAAAGCCCGCCGACTTCCTTGAAGTGCCCTTTGCCGTCGTTCTGAAAAACGAAATTTGGGCGCATATCGTTACCCACGATGATGTCGGTATCCCCGTCATGGTCATAGTCGGCACAAATCACCCCCATTCCTGCTCCCAGGTGTGCCGCAATGCCCGACGCAACACTGACGTCAGTAAAGGTGCCATCGCCATTGTTGTGATACAAAACGCCCGCCGTGGCCGGATAGTGCAGCGGGCCAACGTAGGCCGGTAGGCCATTCATGTAGGAAACCCGGTGGTTCTCGAAATTGAAGTCCACGTAGTTCGCTACGAACAAGTCCAGTTTTCCATCACCATCGATATCCAAGAAAGCGGCTCCGCCACCCACATGATGGTCGAGTTCCAGGCCGACTTGCCGGGTCACGTCAGTAAAGGTGCCGTTCCCGTTGTTCCGATAAAGGACATTCCGTCCAAAATTGTTGACGTACAGGTCTGGGTGACCATCATTATTATAGTCACCTACGCAAACCCCCAAACCATAGCCGGTGCCTTCGACTCCGGCCTGTTCGGTGACGTCTGTAAAATGCCAGTTCCCATCATTTCGGTAAAGCGCATTACGGGTGGCCGGAGCATTTGTATCTGCGAGCGGACGACCATTCAGAAAATAAATATCAATCAGTCCGTCTCCATTGTAGTCGAAGAGCGCCAGCCCGCTGGCGACGGTCTCGACGATGTAATGACGCCCAGAACTTCCGTCGGTGTGGACGAAGGTGATACCCGAAGATCGAGTCACATCACGGAGTTGAATGGTGCCTTTTGAATCAGCAGCCGTCGTACGATTGACAGCGAGGCACAGCGCGAGGACGAGCCTAAAACAAGGTAGAATTGAAAAAAAAACACCACGGATCGTTCGTAGGGAGTGCGAGGTGTTTCTGTTGGCCATGACGGTAAAAATCGCGAGCGGTAACTGGATTGAGTGGAGAGTCAGACACCAAAACCCGGGTGGCGAGATCTATTTAAGGAGACTGGCTGATTTGTTCGAGGATTTCTCGATACCGTTTCTCTCCTGGAGCCAGAGCCAAGGCTCGGTTGATTGCTTCCAAGGCACCGGAATGATCATGGTTCTTAACGCAGGCAACGGCCAGGAGATAGAAGTGGGGCGCTGCCGGTTCCAATTCGGCCGCTTTCCGAGCCAGGGTGAGGGCTTCGGAAAGATTTCGGTTGTTCCGCACTTCCAGATCGGCCAGCGCACGGTAGCCCTCCGCCCAATTCGGAGCCAGTTCTTGCACTTTCCGGAAAGCACTTACGGCGGCCTCCAGGTGGTCGAGCCGGGCGTGCAATCTCCCGAGGAAAAACTGGTTGAGGTGATTGGTCGGCTGTCCGGCCGACAACTTTTCGAAGGCGGCCACTCCTTCCGGTAACATTTTGCTTTGAACATAATGCGATTCCAACGCCCCTCGATAGCTCCCGTTGCCGGTGTCTAAGCTTGCGGCTTTTTGAAACAATTCGGCTGCCTTCGCGGGTTGTTGGTGAAGGCGGTAAACCTGGGCGGCGCCGAAGAAGGTCCTCGCGACGGTCGACTGAACTTGCGGCAACCCGGTCAGGGTATCCATCTGAGCGCTCTGCTCGGTCAGGGAATTTCGATCAATCGCCTCCAGCTGGACGAACTGTTCACGATGGCGTTGAGCTTCTTCAGTCTGTCCCAAAGCCTGGCAGGCTCGATAAAGTGCAAAATAGGCCTGAGTGTGGTCAGGAAGAATCGCAATGGCTTTTTGGAAATTGATTTTGCCTTGCGCAAAATTCCCGGCCTGAAGATAGGCTTGGCCTAGCCAGTAAAAGCTTTGACTGGGCGCATTGGGGATTCCCGCGGCTTGCTGCAGTCCCTGAATAGCCTCGTCTGTTTTGCCAAGATCCATCAAGGCGCGACCGAGTTGGTTGAGAACGTCCGGGTTAGCCGGGCCTCGCTTCAAGGCCTCGCGACAGAGCTGTCCGGATTCTTCCAGGTTCCCCTTTTCGTAGGCAACGCGCGCCAAGATTTCATACGCATCGGCCTGGTTCGGATTCAGGGCGAGGCATTTTTGCAGATGTTTGGTGGCTTCTCCGGATCGGCCAACGTTGTAGTACGCGGCTCCGAGTAAGGCGTAGGCAAGGGCATCTTCGGGATAAGCCTTCGCGAGTTGGACTGCCGTTTCGACGGCGTCTTCCTTGAGTGCAGCCGTTTCCGCTTCAATTTTCGGGACCGCTGGCCGTAGCCCATTATCCCGATTGATGACGGCTGGCTCGGCGGCGTTTAAGACGATTCCGAGGAGGACCGCCGACAGAGAGGCGAGGCGCCCAACGAAGCCCGGAGGCGCAGCCTGCCAGCGGGTTCTTCTCGTGAATGAATGCGCCATTTGCTTACGGTTACGAGTGCTCCGCTGAAAATCCAGCAGAAATTCTGAAGCTGGCACGTCGCCCGAATCAAGGGCCGCCGGAGCGCCCAGTTCAGAGCCGTTTCAAGAAAAACAGGAATCAGAAAGGGTCAAAATATTTTTGGAGACACCGTATTATCGGATCGGTGGGATTTGTGAAAATGCGGTTCATTTAGCCGAGGAGAGTCTGCGAATAGAACCCTGCGGGTTGAGAAACATGGATTCAGGGCATGGGCTTGAGGGTTTCGCGCCGGAATTGACGAACGTCGGCGCTTGATCGAAGAGAGTTCTCGCACGCATGGGATCACACACCGTTTCGAGTTTTCTTGCCGGGGTTATCGAAGGCTTCTACGGGCCGCCTTGGAGCCAAATCGAGCGCCGAGAATTGCTGGATTGGATGGTCCGTTCGGGATTGAATACCTACTGCTACGCGCCCAAAGATGATCTGAAGCATCGAGCCCTCTGGCGTGAACGGTACTCACCCCCAGAGGCCGAGTCGCTCCGGAAACTCATCACTTCCTGCCATAACCGAGGCATCGAATTCATCTACGCCCTAGGCCCAGGTCTGGACCTCCGCTACAGCCACGAGCCGGATTTGGATCAGCTGCAAAACCGGCTCGCTCAACTTCTCGAACTGGGTTGTCCCCATTTTTTTCTGCTCTTCGACGATATTCCGGACCGGATGGATCCCGAAGATCGTCAACGGTGGGGTTCTCTCGCTTCAGCCCAGTGTTACGTAACCAATACCCTCTTTCGCTGGGTCCGCGAACGGCAACCCCACGCTCGATTTTTTTTCTGCCCAACGCCCTATTGCGGTCGCATGGCGGAACGGCAACTCGGTGGCGCGGACTACCTTGAAACCCTGGGACGAGAACTCCTGCCTGAAATCGACGTCTGCTGGACGGGGCCGGAAATTATCTCGGAACAAATTACCGTCGCGCACATTCAGGGATTGCAAAAAATCCTACGTCGAAAGCCGTTCCTTTGGGATAATCTCCACGCCAATGACTACGACGGCCGTCGTTTTTACTGCGGGCCCTATGCCGGACGTCCCGTGGAACTCAAGCATGAACTGAGCGGACTGCTACTGAATCCAAACACAGAATTTCACCTGAACTACGTGCCCATCCGAACTTTAGGCGACTTCGTCAAATGCCAAGGTTCCTGGGATGCCCGGGCCGCCTACGCAACCGCCATGCAGGACTGGTATCAGGAATTTGCCACGGCTACCCAATCCGTCGCGCTGGAGGATCTCATTCTTTTGGGGGATTGTTTCTACCTTCCCTATACGGATGGTCCGCTAGCCATCGACCTCTACAAACAAGCCCGTGAGTTGCTCTCCCGTCCCCCTTCTGAATGGGGTGAGAGCGCGGTAAAATTTCGACATTTAGCCATCCGCTTGAGGGATTTTTGCGCCCGCCTCTCCGAGTTGCGTCAGCGCCCACTCTTTTACGCATTAAGTCGCCGACTCTGGGAACTGCGTGAGGAACTCGACTTGCTCATTCGCTACGTCACCCTGGTGGCGGATCCAGCCAATCGCGACAAGCTGGGTCGCTCAGACTTTCACCTTCCCGGGACTTATCGCGGCAGTTTCGTCGCCAGGTTGCAACAACTTCTGCTGCCGCAAAGCGATGAAAGCTTTGTTCCAGCACCTCCAATCCCGCTGCGTTGGGCGCCAACCCCGTCCCTCAAACTCAATACTCGCACTTCCTCAACCCTCCCCTGCTCGTGAAGGACTGCGTCATTCGCCCTGCTCGCCCTGGTGATGCACCCGGAGCTTACCACGTCTGCCTTAAAACCGGGAACTATGGCCAGGATGGCCAACCCTTCTATGAGGAAGATCCGGATGCTCTCGGTCGAATCTTCGTCGGGCCTTATCTCGCGTATGAACCCGAGTTCAGCTTGATCCTGGAAGATCCCCAGGGCATTTGCGGCTATGCCTTGGGTGCGTTGGATTCTAAGAGTTTTTACGCCCGTTACGAGACCGAATGGCGCGCTGATCTCTGTCGCCGATTTCCCGCGCCTCAAGGCGATCCCCAGCAATGGACACGGGTCCAACAGGTACACGATGGGTATCATCATCCAGACTATTATCAACCGGAACCACACGACCTCTTTCCCTCGCATCTGCACATCGACTTGCTCAATCGAGCGCAAGGTCGCGGATTCGGCCGACGCCTCTTGGGACAAGTGATGGCTTTACTTCGCCAACGAGGCTCGCCCGGAGCGCACCTGGGCGTCAGTGCTCAGAATTCTGTCGCCCTCGGATTCTATCTTCGGTTGGGCTTTCGCGAACTGGTTCGAGTGGGGTCCGCTACCGACGGATGCACCTATCTCGGGAAAGATCTGAGGACTTAGTCCCGAACCTCCGAAGCACGATTCGATTGTTAACTCATTCACTCAACCCATGCCACTTCAGCTCGCGCTTCACGGAGGAAAACCGATTCGCAATCGGCCCTTTGTCACTTGGCCTATTTTTGGTCGTGCGGAAGAACAAGCTCTCCTGCGCACCTTGCACAGTGGCCAATGGGGTCGCCTTCAGGGCACCGAGGTCGAAAAATTTGAACGCCGCTTCGCCCTGGCACACGGCTGCCAGCACGGAATTGCCATCGTCAACGGAACCGTCTCGCTCCGGATTGCCTTGCTGGCGGCAGGGATCCGGTCCGAAGACGAGGTGATTGTCCCTGCTTATACGTTTCTTTCGACGGCTTCGGCGGTCGTAGAAGCCAACGCGATTCCGGTCTTCGTGGATATCGATCACCAGACCTTTAACTTAGATCCAAAGGCGGTCGCTGCGGCAATCACTCCTCGAACGCGAGCGATGATCCCCGTTCATTTTGCGGGACAACCGGCCGCCATGCAGGAACTCCTGGTTCTGGCAAAAAAAAAACAACTCACCGTTATCGAAGATGCCGCTCATGCGCACGGGGCCAAGTATCAAGATCGTCCCGCTGGCTCGCTCGGGCAGCTCGGTTCCTTTTCCTTTCAATCGAGCAAAAACCTGACTTGCGGCGAAGGTGGGATCTTGATCACCAACGACGATTCCTTGGCAGAATCCTGTCGGTCCATCCATAACTGCGGCCGAATCCCGACCGGCGTGTGGTACGAGCACCATGTGATTTCAGGCAACAATCGGTTGGGAGAATTTCAGGGCGCCCTGCTCAATTGCCAGCTTGAACGGCTAGAGACCCAAACGAAACGTCGGGACCGAAACGGCCAATATCTCGCAACGCGATTGCGGAAGTTGCCCGGAATTCACCCGCAAGCGCGCCCGAGCGATTGTACCCGACACAGTTATCACCTGTTTATGATGCGACTGGAGAGCGAGATTTTTGGGGCGCCTCGGGATCAAGTCCTTCGGGCCCTCCAAGCCGAAGGGATTCCGTGCTCCGGCGGATACGCGATTTCTCTATGCCAACAGCCCTTGTTCCGAAACAAGGCCTTCGGTCCCTATCTCCCGCACGCCTCGGCTCGGTTGGATTTCCGGGGCACAAAGGCGCCCAATAGTGACCTCATATGCCGATCGCAAGGGCTGTGGCTCGAACATTCCCTGTTTCTGGGAAAGAAAGTTGATATGGACGACATTGCCGATGCGTTTGAAAAAGTGTACGAGAATCGAGCGTCATTGAGCACCGTTGTATGAACTCCATTAACTCATCCAGGCTGGAGGTCCGGTGAGCGCCACCGTTGGATTTCTCAATCGCCGCCTGGTGCCGGTCCTAACGGTTCTCAGCGAAAATACCTATTTGTCGGCCATTCGCGCAGGGGTGGTTTCAGTGGTACCCCTGACCATCATTGGGGGGCTTTTCATGATTTTAGCCTATTTACCCGTGACGGGTTGGGACAAAATCGTGGCGCCGTACCAGCAACTCTTGAAAGTTCCAGTCGCGGCTAGCTTCGGGCTCCTGGCGGTTTTTGTCTGCTACTCGGTCAGCTACGATTTAGGGCGGCAACTCAAGCAGGAAGCCAGCGTCAGCGCCGGCATGGCTACCGCTGTTTTTTTGATGATCTCGCTCAAAGTGGAAGATCTGACTTTCAATATGGAGAGTCTGGGCTCCCAAGGATTATTCGTCGCGATCCTCATTTCGCTCATTTCGGTTCGGGTCCGGAAATTTTTCACCGATCACGATTTTGTGATCAAACTTCCTCCAAGCGTTCCGCGGGTGGTCTATGATTCGTTTGCCTCGCTCAGTCCCCTTTGTTTTTTGATGGTGGTGTTTTGGCTGCTGCGGTTTGTGCTGGGAATCGATCTGAATCACGGGGTCCAAGTCGCCTTTCAGCCCCTGGTTTCAGCTTTGAACACGCTCCCGGGCATTCTGAGTTATGCCTTTCTGGTGACGTTGCTTTGGTCCGTCGGAATCAATGGCGACAACACCTTAGATGCCATCGTTGCGCCGATCTTTCTTCAATATCTAGCCGCCAATGTAGAGGCGACGGTTCAAGGCCAACCGTTGCCCTATATCACCGCCCTGGGTTTCTTCACGACTTTTGTCAATGTCGGTGGAACGGGTGCTACCATTGCATTGGCGCTGATCATGCTCAATTCGCGTGAGCCTGGGTTTCGCAAAGTCAGTCGACTTTCATTAGTCACCCAGATTTTTCAAATTAATGAGCCTATATTTTTCGGGTTTCCGATTGTCCTAAACCCGATTTTCATGGTGCCATATATTATTAATGCGCTGATTCTGACGACGGGCAGCTATCTGTTGATGCAATGGCAGGTTATTCCGAAACCGTTTGTCAATATACCCTGGACCACGCCTCCGATCATTGGGCACTACCTGGTCACGGGAGGCGATTGGAAGGCGGCCGTTTGGGGTGCCTGCTCCATCTTGATTGCCATGGCCGTGTATTTTCCATTTGCGAAAGCTGCGGAACGGCAGCGCCTGAAGCGCGAAGCGGCGAGCACGGTCGGTGAACCTTGAAACTGGGTTTGGATTTCGCACGCGCTCCCGGCGTCGCGCGTGGGTGCCGAGGCGGCACCCGGTCCGAGGGATTTCGGACCGGCCAGCGCCTTTGCCGAGTCTTCGCGGAGCGCGGGAGAGTCAAAATGACCCGTGACAGATCGGGCAAGGCCAGGGCTAGTCTACCCAACCATGAGCGCGCTGAATCGTCGCGATGATCTGACGTCGACGTTCCGGAGTCACGATCCCGCGGCGTTGTTTCAATTCGGGTTGGCAGGTCCAGATCTCCCAGGCCTTCATCGCTCGACTTCCGGTTCAGGTTGGCGTCGGCGCCCCAAACGCGAAGCAATGGAGTCACCTTCCGGGTCCGGACCGAAGGCCCGCTTTGTTTCGGCGGCTGAAAACGGTTTCAGGGTTGGCTTGAGCGCCAGTTGCTCGCGCAACTGTGGCAAGCCAAGTTTCATACTTTGGCGCATCGCAGCTGCCATCGAGAGCCCCGTCAATGCAGCGGTTTCCCGAACCTCGCCCAGAAGGTCTTCTGGGAGGGCCAAGGGATCGATTTCATAGAAGAAACCTATAACCGATGCGCCCTTGATCAAGGCCGAGCTACGCGAGAAGTGTCTCGAAGGGAAAATTTCCGTCCACAACGATGCATAGCCATCGAAAGTCTGCGCAACACGATCTCTGAGGCGTTCCTTATCTGCGGAACCTCACGAAATAATTCATCTCGATCAGCAATTTCTATTTCCCGACGTCGGCCGCCAACGCCGTCGCAATGCGTTTGTCCGCTTCCGCCTCCACCTCGGCGTAGCTCTTGAATTCATCGGCTCGGCCAACCACCACTTTCTCGGCATAGGTATCGGTCGCGATACCCGTCACTTGGCGTCGGAGTGGGACGTTCCAAGACCCGCTCAAGGACTCAATCAAACACCGCCGCAACAGGTCCGAGTGTTCGGTGTGTACCCGAACCAAATCCTCATGACTCGGGGACGTGTGCTTCCGCCAGGCGGAGAGCGCTGCGCGGTGACACGACGGCGCTATGCCCAAAATCTTAGGCTTTGCACCCGAATATTCGCCGGTTCATCGCTACTACGGAAGACTCCGACTGCTCCCCTCGCCGCTCCGGCCTTGGCGGAGTTGCCGCCTTGGACCGGAAGTTGAGACGCTGCCGTCCCGCGCGGGGAGCTCTCCCAGCTTATCTTGGTGGTTCGTCCTGTCGTGTCGTCCTCGCTGACCCCGCCGGAATCAACAGCGCCGAGTTGACGATTTGATGACACTGCGTCGCAGCCTCCGCGCTGACGGTAGCGGCTCGGCTTACCGGTTCTAGACATTTCGAGGCTCATGAGATGAGGTTTTTTTTCATTACGACCCGACAGTTCCATCCGTACTCTCATCGAATCATTACGTTACGGAGCAGAAGACATTGGACGCTGGCTACGAATGCGCGTCGCCGGAGCCATCACCCGGAATTCAAGTTGCAGTTTGTCTCCCTCCGGCAAGGCGGAACGAATCCGAAGGACCGACGTTCCGACCGGAAGACGCGTAAGTTGGGGCGAAAGTTCCCTCCGAGCCAGCTCTTTCCAGGTGTTATCGGCCAGGACCACGTCGGAATCACCCGTTAGTCGCAGGCTGCCCGTCGCCGGGAGAGACCCGCCCGGTTGGACGAGCACCGTGGCTCCGTTCAATTCCACGGTGAGTTCACCGATGGGGGTTTTTGATTGGGAACGAACGATCAGTTGCAGCGGCTGGGCGGCGAAGTGGTTGGTGAGGGGAATTTCAGCGGTGTCCGCTGCGCCGGCAAGGTACGTATGGCGAGTCACCGCGACTTCGCGGAGATCCCATTCCAGTTTTTGGACGGGTTGAAGGTGAAACTCCCGCAGATTGTCGCGAAGTCTCAGTTTGAGCTCCGGTGGAAATGCGCCGCTCATGCGTGCCGTTTCCCACTCTGCAATCGTCGAGAGAATCGCGGCCGTGGCGCCGAATTTGCGCGCGGTATCCGCCGAGGCCGGGTCGGCAGCCAGCTGAGCCGTACTGGCCAAACTCGTGGCCAGGGTGAAACCGGCGTCGAATCCGGCCGCGCGGGCGAGTAGCCATTCGGCATCTTCCAGGCAGGTATCCGGTCGCAGCGCAAACCAGCCGAGCATATGCGGCATCAAGTTACGTTCAAAGAGGACCTGGTTTTTGAAGCGGTAGAGGGTTTGGCTTTCTCGGAATCCGGCATACCACGGTTCGCCCCAGTTCATGCGGGTATTAATATGCCAATTGAAATGACCGGGATTGCTCGCGTCGTTAATGATCTGTCCTTGCAGCGCCGGTGCCAGTGTTTGGTACCACGCCTGCGTGAAAAGCGTGCGACCATATTGTCCGTAGCCGGTGGACCAGTTGCCTTCCAGGCCATCGAAAGAGAGTTGTTGTGCCCCGGTCTCATTGCAGAATCGTGCAATTTGGCGGGCGACCTCTTGAGCAAGACTGGCATCGGTCAAAAACACTTTGTAGTCGTGGTCCAAAAGTAGGTCGACCGGCGTTCCGCGAGGGTGATCGGCGGGCTTTGTTCCCCAGGCTCCGCGTTCGCAGTGCAACAGACGCCACGGCGTTTCAGTGGAGACGCCCTCAAAGCGCACGAGCTCTGATTGGAGTCGGATGGTGTTCAGCGCGGATTTCTTTTGAAAATATTCCGATGCGCTCACCGGAATTTCGGTCGTCGTGGCGTCGACATCGCTGGCGAGTTCGCTGGATCCGATAACCGCCAGGCGCGGATCTGGTTGCGGTGTCACGTAGCCATCGTTGGGGGTGATAAAATTGGAGAGGGTATGAAATCCCAAGCGGATGCCAGCGGTCCGGGCTTGATCGGCACAGCGTCTGAATCCAGCCCAACCATTTGGAAACAGATTGGTTTTGAGTTGGAAATGACCCCAGGTAGCAAACGGCGAACTATGATAGAGATACTTCAAGCCTGCGCGCCTCGTCATCTCAATCGCGCGATCAATGGTCGCCTCGCCAAAATCGACAATGAGATAGGAAGCCGTCGCCCCGGGTGATTGCTTGGCCCAAACACCGTCGATCAATGGATGCGGCAACCCCTCGGCGACCTCGATCGAACCAATCGTCGCGAGGGCCTGAGCTTCCGGAACGGCAAAGAGTGCAATGCGACTACCCACGAGTCCGCCGTCTGGCAGGGGCAATACTCGGTATTTTTCATGGCCCCAATTGGGGAGCACTCGCCCGGTAGTCCGATTGCGTGTATAGGCCTGTAGGATGCTGCCAAACGCTGTGCCTTGGGCGGTATCGCCGCGGAAGGATTGTCCGTGTTGGAGTTCGGCGGTGAACGGCGGACGGTAGATTCCGGTATCATCGGCGCCGTATTCGTGATCAATGTCATTTTCATTAACCGGGTAGCCGCCGAGCGTTTTGGGATTGAGCGCTTGAATTCCAATAGCGACGTCGCCGTCGCGGACCACGCCGACAATTTCTCCGATGATCCCACGCACCGTCGTCGAGTAGGGGCCCCAGAGCACGAGTTCCACCGATTCCGCTGGTTGAATTTCCACGACTTCGAAGGTAAGGTGCGAGGGTTTGGCGATGGCTCGGAGGGAGGCGGTCGCGTGGGCCGTTCGAAAATGGAGAGTAATTTCTCGTCGCATCGCGTCCCAAGTGGCTTGATCCGGCGTAGACCATTTTCCCGCCAAACGTACGCTCAGCAACGGCGACGGTTGTTGGGGCGCTAAGTAGTTTTGAGGGGCGCCAACCAGGATGAGTGAACGAAACGCGCCATCGACGCCCAATTCAAATCGGGCGGTCGCAGTCGACCATTCCACCAGCCGATCCGCAGCGTTAACAACGCCCAATAGGAGCAGACCCAAATGGGTGCATTGAAGAAGGATCCGACGAAGCATGGTCAAAGTTGTTGCACGGGTTTAGCGAGGTGTCGAGCCCGAGCGCTTGAGCTGCGAACCTATTCAGGCCTTCGAACGAGGCAGGCTCGAAGCGTTGAGAAATCCGCTGCCGTGGGAAATGGGAAATGGGAAATGGGAAAAGGATTGTCGGCGCCATGCGCTTCGGGATAGGGTTTAAGCGCGAGCCGTGAGTTGCTTCCGGCGAGGTCGGTCGTGATTTCAATGGCGCCCAGTTCAAATTGTTGATGGGTGTTATGCGAAGACCACGATCTCTAGCCCGGATGGTGACTTTCACCCGTCTCGTGAAGCGGCCGGTTCTATGTTGTTTGATCGACTCAAAATGAAGCAGGCGGCTGAGGAATTGGCTGCGCTGGGCGTTTACGTGGGCACTTCGTCCTGGAAGTATCCCGGTTGGCGCGGTTTGCTCTATGATGAATCCAAATATCTTTGGCGGGGGAAGGTGGCTGAGTCCCGTTTTGAAAAGAACTGCTTGAGCGAGTACGCTGAAGTCTTCAAAACGGTGTGCGTTGACGCGGCGTACTACACGTTTCCTTCGGAAAAATACCTAGCCGGCTTGGTCGGTCAGGTGCCTGCTGATTTTCGTTTCGGTTTCAAGGTGACGGACGAAATTACGGTAAAAAAATTTCCTCATCTCGCCCGGTTCGGGGCGCGGGCCGGGGCGGTGAATGAAAATTTCCTTAACGCGGACTTGTTCGCTCGGGCCTTCCTCGGTCCCTGCGCCACCATTCGCAGCTTTGTCGGAGTCGTGCTGTTTGAATTCTCGAGGTTCTATCCCTCTGACTACGCCCAGGGACGGGATTTTGTGGCCGACCTCGACCGGTTCTTGGGCCAGTTGCCGGCGGGTTGGCCCTACGCGATTGAGTTTCGGAATCGGGGCTGGTTGACCGCGGAATACTTTGAGTGCTTGCGCCGTCACCAGGTCGCCCATGTGTTTAATTCGTGGGAAGCGATGCCTTCGGTGACAGACCAAATGGCGCTGCCGGCTAGTCGGACGAATCCCGAATTGGTGGCCGCGCGGTTCTTGCTTCAGCCAGGGCGGAAATACGAGGACGCAGTGAAGACCTTTCAACCCTACCAATTGCTCCGTGAGATTAGCGACGACGCCCGGAAGGCCGGGGCAGAGTTATTGGTGGAGGGCCAGCGGTCTGAACCCCGCCGGAAAACCTTTATCTACGTCAATAATCGACTGGAAGGAAACGCGCTCGGCACCATTAGTGCAATGGTGGAACTAGCCCGTTTAATCCTCGGTCGTACACTCTAGAACATAAGGCCGGTTGGCGGTGGGGAATGCCAAGCCGAGCCATTATTTTACCTGAAAGCTTGCGGCCTAATATGCCAGATACTGCTTCAATGATCGACCCTGATCGAAAACTGTTTGCAAGAGCATTGCGGCCAGATTTACAAATTGACGAGATGGATGACGATCCGATCAAACCGGTAGTAGCGTAGGCCTCAACTTTCCAAGGCGGCCAGCGACCCGTTTAGCACGGCGCAGTCAAGAAGGCGCTGGAAAGAAACGGGCTTGCTTTGGCTCGCGTTTCCGGGCACTACAAAGGAATGAATTCTCAACCTCGCTGGTTACTCGTGGGCGTCGCCGGGCTATTGCTAGGCCTGGCGGACGGAGCCAGCGCGATCGGAATGACCGCGGTGACCCGGCGTACCGTGATGGGAGGAGTTCCCGGTACCGCGGCCGCGCCGACCGTAGCGGGCAACAACGGCGCGACGGTGTTCAGTCCGCAGCCTTCGGCGGCCGCCGCAATGCTGTTGCCCGGTCAGACGCCGTTGGCGGCAGGCGGGCCAGCGCCCAGCGTCGGCAATGCGGGGGCGGCGCCCATGGCCCAACCAATCGCCGTCCAGCCCGTGCCCAGACGCCCGTTCGCGGTGCCGTTCTCTCGGCCAATCGTTTCCGTCGCGCGGCCGACCAAGGCGGTCACCGCCCTCGCTCCCCAGACCGGGACCAATTTGATCCGAGGAAATTCGATCAACGTCGCTCCGTGAGGCGCGAGGTTTATGGACTGGGCCAGGAGGCCGTATCCGTATTCGTGAAAGCTAGATGGCGCCTTTGGTTCGGCCTCCTGGCCGTTTCGGTCTCGGCCAAATCGACCGAAGAGCTGGCGGCGATGGCGCAGCATTCATTGGTTTCTTTGAGCACCGCGGCGCGGTCTGGGCGGGCGGATGGCGGATTGGGCACCGGATTTGCGATTAGCTCAAACCTGATCGCAACAAGCCTGCACGTGATCGGCGAAGGCCGGGCGGTGACGGTAAAATTAGCGAATTCGACGACGACCGAGGTCCTGGCGGTGGAAGCTTGGGATCGCTTCACCGACTTGGCAGTCTTGCGAGTGGCCGCGAGCACGATGGTGCCGCTGGTCTTGGGCGATGACACGAAGTTGGTTCAAGGCACCGGGGTGGTGGCGATGGGAAATCCGCTCGGCTTCGAACGGAGTGTGGTGGAAGGAGTTTTGTCGGCGCGGCGGGAAATCGAGGGCGTGGAGGTCTTGCAGCTGGCGATTCCGATCGAACCCGGCAACTCGGGCGGTCCGGTGCTAGACCGGGAAGGACAGGTCGTGGGATTAGTGAACGCCAAGTCGGCCTTGACACGAAATCTCGGTTTCGCCACGCCGGTTTCGCGGCTGAAACCGCTATTGGCCCGGCCCAACCCGATGGCCTTTGCGCGGTGGCTACAATTGGGGGAGGTACCCGTCGGCATCTGGGAACCGTGGCTGGGCGGACAATGGCGGCAGAAGGGAGGACGGATATTAGTGGAAGGGATTGGGACCGGGTTCGGCGGACGCGCTCTATTATATCGGACTGAGCCCGCCTCGGGCTCGACTTATGAAGTCAGCGTACGAGTGCGGCTCGCGGATGAGTCGGGCGCCGCCGGTTTAATTTTTGCGGGAGACGGAGGAGATCGACAATACGGTTTCTATCCGACGGGCGGGCAGTTGCGGCTGACGGAATTTGCCGGATCGGACGTGTTTTCCTGGCGAATTGTGGGGACCAAACCGGTGACCGGATATCGGCCCGGTGATTGGAATTGGCTCCGGGTTCGAGTGGCTGCCGGACGGGTGGAGTGTGCGGTCAACGAGGTCGTCGTTTACGATATGGATTTGAAGAATGGTTATGGACCGCGACTGGGTTTGGTAAAATTTCGGGATACTTCCGCCCAATTTAGAGATTTCGCGGTGCGGACTAATGGGAGCAACACGGCGGGGTTGCCGATCGATGTGGTGGTCGCTTTGGGCGACGCGCGGCCGGTGCGGTGGACGGAGGCGGATTTATTGCCGGCCATCAAAACCAATTTAATTCCGGCTCGGACGGAACTGGCTCGCCGAGCTCGCGAATTGGAGCTTGAGGCGGGTCGGTTGCGCGCACTGGGGGTGCGCGCTCATCGGGAGCAGGTGCGAGACGAGCTGGTCGCGGCCCTCCAGCGCCCGGATCAGGCGGTGGATTTGGTTTACTGTGCCCTCCTGCTGGCGCGACATGATCAACCGGAACTCGATGTGGACGCTTACCGAACTCTATTTGAGGGCTTAGCGCAGGAATTGCGGGGGCGGTTACCGGCGACGGCCGGACCGGAGGAACGATTGCGGATGCTTCGGGAATTTCTTTTTGCGGAAAATGGGTTTCATGGCAGTCGGCATGACTTTGAAAATCCTGCGAATTCTTATTTGAACGACGTCCTCGACGATCGCGAGGGCTTACCGATCACGCTCAGCATTGTGTTCTTGGAATTGGCCGCCCGAATTGGTTTGGAATCGGTCCGCGGGGTGCCGTTACCGGGGCATTTCTTAGTGAAATATCGGCCGACGGATGGCAGCGAGGTGCTGTTAGACATTTTTGAGGGTGGGCGGACCCTGACTCACGACGAAGCCGACGTCTTGGGAAGTCAGGCGTTGGGAATGCCGGTGCGCAGCGAGTTGATCGAACCGGCTTCAAAACGCGCGATTATCGTGCGGATGCTCGGTAATTTGGCCACCTACGCCGAACGTGCGGGCAGTCGGGCCGCGACCCTCCCCTACCTTGATTTGTTAGTAGCGGTAGCGGGCGACGTGCGCGCTGAAGCAAAACAACGTTGGGAGCGAGCCGAAGCCCGTTTGCGCACTGGGGACGTGGCGGGTACCCGCGAGGATTTCGAATGGATCTTAGCCCAATCGCCGCCGGGCTTGGAGGCTGAGCGAGTGGTGGAAGCGTTACAACAACTAAACGAATAGATGTAAGATCCCACTATTTGTGGGTAAGGATGAGCCGGGAGTCTCGCTCCGCCAAGCCCACTCAAGTGGGCCGGGGTGGATCGAGAGTCTGTGAAAGTTCGGTCTGTGTTGGAATTGGCGGAAGTGAAAAACCAGCCGACTCCGCACTCTAACGCCTATCTCCAGGGTCGGTTTCAATATTGAAAACCCCGTCCGGATCCAAATCGTGCCCTTCGGAGTTGGGCGCGGGTTTGGGGTTTAATGGACCCTCTGCGCCGTAAGTTTTCCAGCGCATTTCGCCGACATTAAACTCAACCGCTACGCCCCCGGATTCATCCGTCAACAAAACCCGATACTCGGAATGATGAAGTCGCTCGCGAGCAGCGGACGAAAGTTGGGCCGCGGCCGGAAACGGCGCAGTCATCACCACGGCCAGCTTCGGACCGATTGCCTTCAATATCTCTTCAGGCAACGGTTCGATCCCCGACACCGCTGCTGCGACCACAAGATCCGCTCGGAGACGTTCCGGCGCACGCAGGAGCGTGCGCAATACCGCGGGACTAGCACCGCCGAGCCAGAGGACCTTGACTCCCGAAACGTCGCCCCGTAACACCATGGCTTGATCCGCTGCCTTCACGGCTTTCGCCAATCCATTCTCGGAGTCAGGAGATAAAACAGTCCAATGCCCTATCTGTTGGCCCGCCGCCAAGGAACGTACGGCGATGTGAGAATTCTCCAAGGCACTCAAATAGCGACGTAAGAGCGGCTGACGCGAATGAGCCGATGCTGGCACAAAGACTTCATGCGGCGGGAGGTCCAGCAACAGTTCAGAACCGAGCCCGCAGAATCGCTGCACCCCTTGGGTAACCCAGTGGTGATCGAGCTGGTTATGCCCCTGGGCACGAAGGAACGGACCGACGATTCGTCGTCCAGTACCCATGCGCCCACCGTCGATCAAGGTTGTGGCATCGACCATTTCAAGCACCAGGCCCGGCTCGCTTCGGAAGATAAAGAGACGAGGGGTCCGCCGGTAAGTCCCCCAACAGATTCCCGCGGCTACGGCCCAGAGCGTAACGGCTCCACCCAACCCCCGATTGAGCCACCTCGAAGCAAAGACCGAGCCTGGCAAGGTTCGATGTCTACTTTCCCAACGGACCCACCAGGCGAGGCCGGCATACCAACCGCACCACCAATACCAGCCCGGGGCGGCCACGGACCACCATCCCCCTGGCCACGCAGCGAACCAACGACTGAGAGCCGTCATCCACGACATCCAGAGCCAACCACTCGCATTGAACAGCTCCGAAAGTCCCGACGAAAACGGCGCGATCGCCAGCGACGTAACCGTGGCGGCCAGTGCGAGGCTACTGAGGGGAACCGCAATTAGATTCGCCAAGAGACTGACGGGGCTCACCAAATTAAAATGATGGACAGTCATTGGCAGAGATACCAAGAGCGCCGCAAGCCCCACAGAAAAATCGAGTGCGAAGAAACGCAATACGCTCCCGACGCGTTGTTGCCATGGGGGGCGGAGTTCGGCGGGCATTAACGGATCCATTTCGCACCACCCAAGTAGGCGATTTTCGAGCGGCGGCACGAGAAGGGCGAGACCTCCAACTGCTCCAAACGAAAGTTGGAATCCACTCTGAAATAATTGTCCAGGTTCTAAGATCAACAAGAGCGCCGCAGCGCCCGCCAATGAATTGAGCAAATCGCCAGGGCGCCGTAGCATCCAGCCCCCCACCACGACACTCGCCATGACCGCGGAACGAACGGCGGAGGGTTGCCATCCGGTGGCCGCGACATACGCCCAGGTCAGCGGCACGGCGATCACGCCGGCCCAGCGACGATCCAGTCGCCCGGCCCGAAACAATTGCACCAACATCCCAGTGAGGAGCGCAATATGGAGGCCGCTGATCGCAAAGACATGCATCGTGCCCGCCCGCATGAAAACATCATCCACCTCACCCGTAAGCGGAGTTTTCCACCCAAGCGTCATCGCTCGGAGCAATCGCGCCGACTCATCATCGGGAACACCCCGGGCCAGGACGGTGTGAGCCCAGGGCAGGAATCGCTCGCTCCAGGGCGGCCTGGATGAGGTGGGCAAGAGCTGAATCTCGTTGGTTTTTTCAACGAGCACCAGACGGTGGACGTTTTGCCGACGGAGAAAGGTCGCGTAGTCAAAGAGACCCGGTGCCTCGGGACCCGCGGGCGCCTTGAACGTTCCGAACGCTTCGAGTTCCCGCCCACGGAAAGCCGTCAGGGGTAGAGGCGCCCGGAGCGTCAAAAGAATTGAACCGGTCGCTGGAACCCAGAGCCCTCGTTGCGGCTGCCAAGCCGAAACGTCCACCAGTACGGAGGAATGAGCCGCCAATTCACCGCGACGTTCGGTCAGGCGCAGCGCGGGAGTTTCGGCGATCCGGCCACGAATCGTCCCAAGGCGGGCCGTCCGAGCGGTGAGCTCCCGCAAGTCCGCGAGTGAAAAACTGGTTTGATCAAGTTGATGGGCCAATCCGCCGAGCGTGAGGCACGCGGTGCTCAGCCAAACTGCCCGCCACCGAGTCGGACCCCAGCCGACCAACAACAGGATCACCGATGCCCACAACCAATATTTCCAAGGGATTGCGGATTGTTCCGCCAGGATAATCCCACCCACCCCTAGCAAGGTGGGCAGCAAAAGCGGGCGGCGCATGGGGGGAATTCTGAGCTGGCCCCCCCCTTAAAGAAGGCGAGCGATCAGGTCTCGTTCTTGACTGCGCAAGGAACGAATCGGGATCTGTTGGGCGACTCGACGAGCGGGTTCGCGCTGGTCATTGGCCAACAAAACCGCGGCATACACGGCCTGCAGTCGGGGCGATAAATGGTCAGATTCCACGGCTGAGGTTTCAATCCGACTCAAGGCACTAGCCGCCTTTCCCTGGCGGAGTTCAGCCAAAGCCAGCCCAAAACGCGCCTGCTCCGCCCAGGGACCCGGTTCTGACAGCCGCTCTAATACTTTCACCGAGGCTTCGATTCGGTCATTAAATAAGAGGTCTAACCACGCTCGTTCTAAGTTCACCGAATCTTCACCCGGCAAGAAGTCCGCCAGCCGATCCACGGTGCGGCGTGCCGTGGTGAGGTCGTCCAGGGTGCGAACGAGAGCGAGGGAACGCCGACAGCATTGCACGGTGAGCGATGGATTGATTTCGGCGAGGCGAGTGAGCGCGTCCACGGCGGGCAACGGTTGACCCCCGAGTTCAGCCAGCGCCGCGACCTGGAAGAGCAATCCTGGTTGTCGCCCTGCCTGTTGAAGAGCATTGACAAAATGTCCGGCGACCTCGGATGATTTGCCCTGACGACCTGCAAGAATTCCTTCGACGGCTTCTTGGACGGCAGACGGCAGAGCCTGTGGTTTTTGGGCCAGCAGCGCACGAGTCTCGTCGACGGTGCCCCATCGCAGCAAAATTTCGAGCGTAGAAAACGCGACCGCCTCATTGGTCCCGATCGACTGGCGAGGAAGCAGATGGAGGGCTCGATTGGTTTCGCCGTTCACGACCAGCCACCGAGCCAAAATCAGCTGATTCGTTACACCGGAAAACTGATCGACCAATTGCTCCGCCTGTTCCCACAGTCGTTCCCGTTCCGGCTGGCCCGAAACCAGACTGAGGCGCAGTTCACAGGCCTTGAGATGATTATGGAGTCCGCTGGGTTCACGTTTTTCAAGGGTATGGATCAGCAACTCACGATCTCCGCGGTCCAAGGCCTTAGTATCCACCAAAGCGTCCACGGCCGCATCGCGCCAGAGGCTAGACCCCAACCCGACGTTCCAAAGCAAGCGGCGCCCTTCGGCGCGGAACCCCTGGTTCGTTTGTTTCAGCAGTTGGCTGCCCAAACTGAGCTGGAATTGTTCATCCAAGGGAAACAGGGCCACGGCCGTTCGCGCCGCCGCAATCGCTGAGCCGGGCTCGGCACTCAGGGTATTATGTCGCAGCACTCGCAGTGTGACCTCACGATTCTTCGGCTCAATTTTCAATAGGGACTTCAGAAGATTCTTGCTGACATCGAGACGATTGAGCGCCAGCGCAAAATCCAATTGCTCCAAACGTTCCGAGAGCGAGGGAGGTGAGACGACGAATAAATGTTCCCAATAACTAAGCCCCTCGGGCCGACCCGCGAGCGTACACCAACGCGCGGTGGTCCGAAGAACTTGGGGATCATTTGGCCCCATTTGAATCGCGGTCCGAATCGCCCGCTGAGCGTCCGCAAACCGATGTTCTTTGATGCACTGTTCAGCAATCGCCGCCTGGTGTTGCGCACGCTGAACTCTTAACTTCCGCCAGATCAATCGACCACCAAAAGCCCCGACAACCCCTAATAAGGC
>JAYVTS010000252.1:0-13924 GCA_043788645.1 Verrucomicrobiota bacterium | reverse complement strand
GACACGTGGGTGAGTCGTTCTCCGAGCCAAGCTTTCAACCACTGTTCGGCCAACATTTTCGCACCGATCAGCACCAGCACCCAAGCGAGGCCGACTTTAAGGTAGCGAAAGTAACCCATGGCGCTCGCGAGGACGAAATAGAGCGAACGAAGCCCAAGAATCGCGAACACATTGGACGTAAAGATCAGGAACGGTTGATCGGTAATTCCAAAAATCGCCGGGATACTATCGACGGCGAACACGACGTCGGTGGTTTCAACCACCAATAATACAACGGCCAGTGGGGTCAAAAGTCGGCGCCCACTTTGCTGAGTCAGGAATCGTTCACCGTCAAATTCATGGGCGACCGGAAGAAAACGGTGCGCGAGACGTACCACGAGGTTTCGGGATAAATCGGGTGCACCCTCTTCACCGTCACTCGAAAAAAGCATTTTGACACCAGTCATCACGAGAAACGCACCCATCGCGTAGAGAATCCAGTGGAAATGGGTCACCAACTCGCTCCCGGCCCAAATCATGACCCCACGGAGGAGGAGTGCTCCCAGAATGCCCCAAAAGAGGACTCGATGTTGCCAGGTGGAGGGCACCTTGAAATAGGCAAAAACGAGGGCGATGACGAACACATTGTCCATCGAGAGCGAAAGCTCCACCACATACCCCGTCAAAAACGTGGCGGAGGATTCGGACGTCCAGCCGGGGACCAATTGAGGAGCAACGCCGAAGCCGAATGCCATCGCCGCAGCCACCCAGATGGAGGTCCAGGCCACGGCGCCACGAAACGATGTTTCCTGGCCTTTTCGGTGGAATAAACCCAGATCAAGCGCCAACGCGGTCACGACGAAACCACAGAACCAGAGCCAATAACTGAAGGGAATTGTTGAGGCAGGCACCCGAAGACACCTTAGGGTCAAACGGGCGGTTGGCCAATGCGGGTCGAGTCCTGGAAGATGCCCCTCTCGGAGGCTGGACCCATCGGATGCGGAAAATCGCCGGGAAGCCAAATTTGTGAAATCCAGCCTCGCCCAGAAGTAAAGGGTGGCGGCGATCTTACCGACCGCCGCCACCCGAAACTCGGTTTTCGTTTCCGCCCCCCGCGCTCGCGGAGGTTGGTTGAGTAGCGCAGTAGTTACTGTCTGCTCCGCGAACGCCCAGCCGGGACCAAAATGAGAACCACCTTATTCGGAGCGGAAACCTTGCCAGGTGGGCGAATTCTCAACCGTGAGAAGAATTTTCCGACCCACTCAAATCATCTACCATCAAATCGGCTCATGAGTTTGCTTAAACAAATGACGGTCATCGCCCGACAAGCCCGGCTCGCCTCGCGCGAATTGGCGCGCTTGTCCACGGCGCAAAAAAATAGCGCCCTGCTGGCCATGGCCGACGCGCTGATGGCGGCGAGTCCGGCCCTCGCCGCCGCCAACGCTCAAGACGTGATCGTAGGACGTTCGCTCCATCTTTCCGAGGCGATGCTCGATCGCCTAGCCCTGGATCCGAAGCGCATTGCCCTGATGGCTCACGGCCTGCGGGAAGTCGCTGCGCTGCCCGATCCCGTCGGCCGAATCCTGGATGAGCGCACCCGGCCCAATGGCTTGCGCCTCCGCAAACTGAGCACCCCCATTGGAGTGGTCGTCATTATTTATGAATCGCGGCCGAACGTGACTGCGGAAGCCGCCAGCCTTTGCCTGAAGACCGGCAACGCCACGATTTTGCGAGGTGGCAAAGAAGCCCTAAACTCAAACCAGCTCATTGCTCGCACGCTGATCGCCGCCGCCCGCGAGGCGGTGCCCGGATTCCCCGAGCACGCCATTCAGGTGGTGCCCACCACGGATCGCGAAGCCATACCGGCCCTCCTCTCGCTCACCCAATATATTGACCTGTGCATGCCTCGCGGCGGTGAAGGGCTCATCCGGACCGTGACGGAGTGTAGTCGGGTGCCCGTCATCAAACATTACAAGGGTGTTTGTCATGTCTTTGTCGACCGAGCCGCTGACCTCGGAATGGCTGAAGAAATCCTCTTCAACGCCAAGTGCCAGCGTCCCTCAACCTGCAACGCCGCGGAAACACTCCTCGTTGATCGCCCCGTTGCCGCCGAGTTTCTTCCCCGGGCCGCCCTCCGTCTCGGAACCAAGAACGTTGAATTCCATGCTGATCCTGAAGCGCTCGTCTTACTCGGGACCCCAGCGAAAGCGCGGGCGGCAACCGAAGGTGATTGGTCAACGGAATACAATGACTACGTCCTGAATGTACGCATTGTGGACGGGGTCGATGCGGCGATCACTCACATCCATCAGTACGGCTCGGGTCATAGCGATGCGATTATTACCGCCGAGGCGGCCACGGCTGCTCAGTTTCAAGCGGCCGTAGATTCCGCCGCGGTTTACTGGAATGCATCCACGCGGTTTACGGATGGAAATGAATTTGGCATGGGAGCTGAAATTGGCATCAGCACCGACAAAATCGGAGCCCGCGGGCCGATGGGCCTTGAGGAACTCTGTGCTTACAAATGGCTCGGCTACGGGACCGGCCAAGTTCGGGCCTAGCCCGGCGAGTTCATACCCTTTCGGCGCGAGACGCAGCGAGACCCCGTCGGTAGAACGACCCTTAGATATCCCCCGTGCCGGGGAAAAAAAGTGGTCGTTGACCACTGGCGGGCGGTAGGTTTCTACGTTCCCAGCATACGATTGCTTCCAAGCTCATTGAGTTTTAGATCAGCGTCGACGCTCCAAGTGGCAGTGCCCCATCTGTTTTGAACCGTTCCTCCTGCATAAATTTGGAATAGATGATTGAACTCAATCGGACGGAAACCTGAAGCCCCACGCAGCTCGAGAACAAATGAATTGGACGTGTTAGATCGAAGCTGAATGTTGACCGAGCCAAGGACGTTTCGCGCCCGAAATTCGCCAAACCCAAAGGGCGCCCCCGCTTCATTCTCATCGTTGAGACCTAGGTCTAGGATGGCGGGCGGGGCCAGGCAGGTACATCCCGATGAATCGAGCCTTGGGATTAAGCCACCATTTTCTAGAGCCCGGAAGCCGACTCAGCAACGACGCGGACATGACTCGATATCAACCGTTGCGACTGGTATGCAACTTGCTGCCAAACTTCGTCATGTAGGCGCCGTGATGGCCTCGATTTTACCGGCTCACGCGCTGGGCAACCGACTGGACACTTTGAATGAAGTCACTCTTCACGAACGAAATTCCATGAAAATAATCCATCATTTCTTCCGGACACTTGTCTGTTTCACGGCAGTATTAGTCGGTTGGTATGCTACCGCACAAACCAATATGAATATGAATAAACTCATCATCAACGATGAATCGGTGGACACGGCTGTCATCGCCCAGATGGAGCAGCGCTATGCTGTGAAATTTGTTCCCGGGAATTACTGGTACGACAAAATGACCGGCGCGTTTGGGCTGAAAGACGGACCTTGCACGGGCTTTGGCGTAGCCGGAATAACCCTTGGGGGTTCATTAAAAACTAATGCTTCGACGGGCAGTACCGGGGTTTTCATCAATGGCCGTGAGTTACATCCCCTGGACGTGGCGGGCCTGCAAACATTTATGCAACCACAACCTGGTCGTTACTGGATGGATGCCACCGGCAATTTTGGCTACGAGCCCTATCCCACCGTGATTGGCAATGTCTACCGATTGTATCAAGCAAGATTTGGCCCCTCCGCGGGAAAAAAGAGCAGCTCCTACAAAAATAATGTTTGGAGTGGGGAAACGACCCGCTTCGGGAGCGACGGCACTTTTATGTATTACTCGTCCAAAAAATCAGACGGTACCACTTCCGACTACTCGAATTAAGAACGGCTCATCGAGCAGCATGGCGCGCGGTTCTGAGGGGAGGACGCGAACGACTGCCACCCGGGACCGCTGCCCCCGGATAACGTGGCGGGATCGCGGTCCGCGAAGCCGCCGAGCCCGGCCTGTTCTACTAGCACCTGTTCAATCCGGTCACGCCGCGCGTGAATTTTTTGGCGAGAGGGCGAAAGCGAGATTTTAGCACGGGACATTCCCTGTTCTCGTACCCATTGACGACAATTCCCAGGACCAGCAGCTTTTGAGAGTCTTCAAGATTGCAGTGATTATTTGGAATGCTTGCGTGTTCGAATCAAGGGACAGGCAAATTGAAACGTTCCTCGCCACCGAAGCCAGTTATCAGGGTCAGATCGGCATCCACGGTTTCCCGGGGTTCGCCCCATCGTTGCAGGGCAACTCCCCCGATGAAACAGAATTTCCAATCATGCTGGACGCAGACGGACTGTAGCTCCGCGGCCGCCTGGATTACTTTAGTCATGGGCGGCCGCCTCCATGAACCAACGCTGCTGTTCGACCAATCCAGAAGTGGGTTTTGGAGCCCGCGGGGGCAGCGTATAGTCGGCGGAACCACAAAGCAACGCGATGGTTTGATAGCTATCGAGCGCTCGGATTTCCCGTCGGCGAATCACCTCCAGATCCACACTCGCCCGCGCCCAGGCCGCGACCCACTGGCGGCCCAAAAGCACTTGCTCGGGAGTCCAATCGGCAAGTGCAGACGTGGCATCATTCACCACCCCAAGTTAGCGGCAATCGGATCAAACGGAAAGCTCTACCGTAATTTGCTGAGAGGGTCCGGCGGAAGGCGGTCACACCACGGATGTGAAACCCGACGATTGGGTGGCAGCGTCGGATGCAACGGCTCCGGCCAACCTATGGAGGCGATGGCCTCCAGCAATTTCAGCATCTTGAGGTTCTCCCGTTCCGCCAGCAGGTTGAGAGGCGCGGTCATTGTAGATCGCGACCACCTAACGGACAGCATCGTCGAAGTTGTTATCGAAGTGGCTGAACTTCGTAAATTCCTGGGCTAGCCCGGATAGTTCATACTCTTTCGTCGCGAGACGCCGCGAGAGCCCGTCTGGCAAGGCGACCGAAGCGATTCCGAGCCGGGCTGTATGAGTTCATACTGTCCGGCTCGGAACGCGGGGCCAACGCCGCCAGACGGGCTCGCAGCAAGTCGTAGCAGAAAGAGTATGAACTATCCGGGCTCGGATTATCCGGCCGCCACGGTCCCGTTTTCCACGCGCCAACGGTGCAAATCCGCACCGAGGTCACTGGACCAATTCTCCTCGGTGCAGGTCATAAAAACCTGTCCTCCGGCCCGGTGCGCCTGATGGAGCAACGGCAGAAACCCGGCCCGCCGACGGGCGTCCAACTCACCCATCACGTCGTCAATCAAAACAATGGGTGGCGTTCCATGAATGCTCGCCAGATATTCGACCTGTGCCATTTTCAGGGCTAAAGCCAAGGTCCGTTTCTGGCCCTCGCTCGCGTAGTGCGCCGCCGATTGATCGTTGATGAGCAGTGCCAGATCGTCCCGATGGGGACCCACCACGGTCGTCCGCATCGTTCGCTCACGATTTCGGGTATTGGCCAAGGCAACTGCAAAATCGGCCTTAACGCTTGGTAGGTATTCAGTTTTCAATTCGTCGGTCTCATGGGCGATCCGCCGAAAAGTGAGCCGCGCCAAGAGGGAAAGTTTTGGAACGAGCGCCTGCCGTGCCGTCACCAATTGCTCCCCGACGCTGACTAGTTCGTGGGTAAATCCCTCCAACTGAGCTTCGTCCACAAACGGTTGTTTCAAGAGCGCATTGCGGGATCGCAAGGCTTGGCTATAGCGAAGGAGTCCACCCAAGTATCCCGGCTCGGTTTGGGCCAGCAGGAGGTCCAAGAAGCGGCGACGCCCTTGCGCGGCGCCTTTCACCAATAACAAATCTTCGGTGCAAAACACGACAGCACGAACGACGCCGAGGTAGTCGGCCCAGCGGCGCACGGGGCGATCATCGATCTGAAGTTTGCGCTCACGCGGCGCCCAATAGGTTTTGATTTCGTGGGTTTCAGTGCCCACGACCGTCGCACCGATAAAATAGCCTTTGGCGTCGTGCCGAATCATTTGGGCACCACCCACGCCCCGAAACGAACGCAAGGTGGCGAGAAGATAAATCGCTTCGAGCAAATTGGTTTTTCCTTGGGCGTTGGGTCCGAGGAAAATGTGGAACCCAGGCACCCAGCTCACGTCAGCCCGCCGGTAGTTCCGGAAGTCTCGAAGTCGCAGTTGCGCTAGATGCACGACCGGACTGTGGCGTACCGGTTGGCCTAGTTCACGATTTCACCGGTACAAAATCCACCCCTGCCCGGATATTTCATACCGATTCGTAGCAAGTCGCAGCAGAAAAGGTATGAAATATCCGGACGAACCCACGAGGCGATTCCACCTTGCGCAACGCGGCAGTTTTGGAGTCACTTCTGATTGCCAACCGGGCCTCCGGCCTGCCACGGATAAGGACTGACTTTCGTTTCGATAGGTTCGCCTTTTTCCAGTCCGACAGAAGAGCCCGACCATGCATCTGAACAAATCCGTCTGGGGCTACCTGCCTGATGGCCGACCGGCCCACCTTTTCACACTCACCAACGACGGCGGGGCCGTAGTGAAATTGTGTGAATGGGGTGCTGCGCTCGTCCAACTCACGGTTCCTGATCGCCACGGCGTCGCTGGAAACGTGGTCCTCGGGTTTGATTCCCTCGCACGTTACCTTCAACCCCACCCATTTTTCGGTGTGATTGCGGGTCGGTATGCGAATCGGATCCAAGCGGGACAATTCACGTTGAATGGGAAAACCTATTCGTTGGCACGAAACAACGGTCCAAACCACCTCCACGGTGGCCTGCGCGGATTTGACAAACAGCTCTGGAGGGGATCCGAACTAGGTGATCGTGCCGACTTGGTGGCGGTGCAATTCACACTGACAAGTCCGGATGGCGACGAAGGCTACCCGGGCGCTTTGACCGCCCAGGTCACCTATTCGTTGACGGCGGAGAACACACTCCGACTCGAATACAAAGCGTCGACGAGTCAGCCCACGGTTCTTAATCTGACGAATCATAGTTACTTCAATCTCGCTGGTGAAGGCACCATCCTGGAACACGAGTTAACTCTAAACTGTAGCCAGTACACGCCGGTAGACGGACAACTCATCCCCCTTGGCAACCTGGCGTCAGTCGCCGCTACCCCCTTGGATTTCCGTCAGCCCACTGCGGTCGGCGCTCGGGGGTTGGAAGCTGGGTTACCGGTTGCTGGGTACGATCACAATTTCGTGGTGGATCGGACGAGTGAAACGCTCACCCTCGCTGCCCGCCTCTACGACCGGAAATCCGGTCGCGTCATGGAATGCCACACCACGGAACCCGGCGTTCAGCTGTACACGTTCAACCACGCGCCGATCGAGGGCATTGAATGCGACGGCGGCAAGAGATATTTCCGCCAGGGTGCCTTGTGTCTTGAAACTCAGCACTTTCCGAACTCTCCCAACGTTCCCGACTTCCCTACTGTCATCTTAGAACCTGGAAAATACTTCCGATCCACGACCGAATACCGTTTTGTGACGCGGTGAGTTCCTCTCGTTCCGAACAGTCCGTTAATCCGAGATCCTTGCACGACCCAACCGATCTTTCATTCGGGGAAAAATGGCGAAATGATTGCGTGGACGTCGCGGGCTGGCTAAAGCCACAAAAATGACGGCACTTGAAGCGCGACACAATTTCACCAAAGGGATGATCTGGTTGGTGATCTTGGGCACCGCGGGATTCGCGGGATTGCTCCTCGCCACCAACGTCTTCCTCCTCATGTTGCTGGCAGTTTTCATGGTCTGGCTGGGAACCATTCCCTACCACACCCGGATGTCGGCAGTACTTAGTTTCTGTTTGCTCAACGCCTCATTCGTGGTCCCTTTTGTAGCCCAACGTCCGACGGTAGAGGAAGGGAGTGTGTTTTTGGCGTGGACCGGAATCATCGTGACCCTTGCCTTGCGCCGTCAACATCCAGACTCCGGAACCGCTCTGCGTGCGCATAAATGGCTCTGGATCAGCTACCTCGCTTTTGCGCTCGTCGTCTTCCTCATTATGCGGTATCGCCACGTTGGGTTTGGCGTGAGCGGCGCGACCCAGGCGGGTGGGCGCCGGTATCTTCGTCAGCTCGCTAGTGTAGCGGCTCCGTTTGCTTTCCTGCTGATTCTACCAGGCGAGAGGTTATTGCGAATCTTGTTTCTGTGGCACTGCCTCCTTTCGCTCACCTTCGTCGTCGCCGAATTCGCGCTAACCGCTTTCGGCGGCAGCTTCAATTTTCTGCTCTATTTTGTCGAATTACCCTACGATGCCCTTAATTTTGCCAGCATCCGTATCTCCGGCGCCGGCGGGGTTGAACGTTATCAGTCGCTCCAAATGCTGTGCCAAGCAGGGCTGGTACTTGCCGGTACCAAATTCAGCTTCAAAGATCTCCATCAACGCCGGGCCATTGTTTATGGACCCATCATTGTGATGTTCGTCGGTCTAGGCCTTTTGAGCGGCCACCGCTTTGCCGCGTATTTCGCCGTCGCGTACCTCATCGTGCAGGGAGTGGCCCAACGTTTTTTGAATATACCACGCTTTGTGGCTGCGGTCGGCCTGGCGGTCCTATTGGTGATTAGTGCTTACACCTTTGCTCGACAACTTCCCCTTTCTGTTCAGCGTGCACTCTGCGTGCTGCCAGAATTTCCGGCCGACCCGGTCGCCGCATACGACGCCCAGGTGACGATGGATGGGCGTCGTTACGTCCGTGAGTTTGCCTGGTCGGTCGCCCCGCAATACCGATGGATCGGTCGCGGTTTTTCTTCCTATTCCGGTGATTTAGATGCGCAGAACGATCCTTTGCTCATGCACCTTGCAGCCGGGATTTGGTATAACGGAACGATCAGCCTCCTGATCAATACGGGGCTGCCCGGCTTGTTCTTGGGCCTAACATTTCTCATTTTGGGCGGTCGGCTTTGCATTCAAGTCATCGGCTTATGTCGAAAGATTGGGTTTGATGATGCGTTCTCACGAGTCGCCTGTAGCATGGCGTGCTGGTGGCTGGTACTGGCTTTCGCCCTCGTGTTTCTCGAAGGAAGCGCCGAACAGATATTGAGCAATTTCGGTATACTTTCGGCGTTCCTCATTGCCTGCCAAATCGCTCTGCAACGGCGTCTAGGCAAGCTCCCTACCCTCGCCCCGGTCCGGTGAAAATCCTCCATTTGACCGGCGCCCAGGTGGATCACGGCGGGATCCTCTCTTTCCTTAGAGCTTTGAGCGGAATCGAAATCCCCGGAGTTCAGCACTCCGTTTGGGTCAATTCCACCTTTACCGAGAGCCGACGTCCTGCCCTCAATCTACGCCAAAGTTGCGGCGCCCTGGATGAGGCGGGTTCACCATGGCCGCTCTTGTGGTCAGCTTTTCGCGCCTGGCCCGGCTTGTGTCGCTTGCTGGAGAGCGAGCCCTTCGACGTCATCCATGCCCACACTCGGGGCTCCTTTTTACTCGCCTGCCGTCTTCACCGGCGCCGTCGGCGCCCGGGGGCCCCACCGGTCGTTTTTACCAACCACGCCTACGCCCGCCGCACTCGACTCTACCGGACTGCTGCCCGCAATTGGGGGCTTCCCTCGGTGGCCCTCACCGAAAGGATGGCCGCCTACTATGGCTTGGTTGATGCCTCGGGCCGCCCGATCATCGAAGTCATTTCGGCGTGTTGCAGCGAAGATTTCTTTCTTCCACCGCCTCCGGCCACGACTCGATTGCAATTTAGCCCCGAGGCACCCCTGCGTCTCGTTGGACTGGGTAGCTTGGTGCGGTGGAAAGGTTGGAACCTAGCCCTTGAAGCCCTGGGGCATCTGAGTCCCAAAGATCGTTCACGGGTCCGCTTTGAACTCTGGGGACCCACCGTAGAAGACACTGATAGTCAAGCCTTCGCCGCGGAATTGGACGCGCAACGCCATCAACGAGGCCTCGCCAATATCGTCACTTTGGCGGGTTCCACCCAAAATTCAAAAACCGTTCTTCAAGGGGCAGATTGGCTCTTGCATCCCGCCCAATTGGAACCTTGCAGCCTGGCCTTAATGGAGTCCCTTGCCCTCGGCCATCCCGCCGTGGCCAGCGCCAGCGGCGGCTCGGCCGATATCGTCGCCCACGGCTTGAACGGTCGCCACTTTGAACCCGGCAATGCCGCCGATTTAGCCCGACAACTTGAGCAAATCCTCGCTGGCGCACCCCTTTCGTTGGATCCGACCGGAATCCGCGAGTCCGTCCGCGCTCGCAGCGCCCGACAGATTGCGAACCGATACGCCGATCTCTACCGACGCCTCGCCTCTTAAAAATCAAAGAATTGAGGCTCTCAGACTCGCTAAAGATCGAGCGATCCGGGCTAAAGCAAGTGCTGCTGCCGCACCTCGACGTCCACTTCCGCCGCAAAACTCGGGTGCCGCGCACGCCGACGTTCAATGATGTGCTTGTCGGTAGCCGGATCAAACTTCACCGGATAGTCCCCGTTATAGCAGGCGAGACAGAAGGCGTTTTTTGGCTGGCCCGTCGCGGCCACCATTCCGTCCTCGCTGAGGTATCCCAGGGAGTCCGCGTTGAGGTACTTGCAAATCTCATCATTCGAATGATTTGCGGCCATTAACTTCGAACGTTCCGGAAAGTCGATTCCGTAGACGCACGGGTTCATGTGCGGCGGACACGAAATCAGTACGTGAACCTCTTTGGCCCCCGCCTCCTTGAGACTGGTCACCCGGGCCTTGCTCGTGGTCCCGCGGACAATCGAATCGTCCACGATAATCACTCGCTTTCCGCGCACCAAATCGGCAATCAAATTGAGTTTCACCCGCACTGCGAAGTCACGGATAAACTGGCTCGGTTGAAGAAAACTTCGTCCGACGTAATGATTGCGGACAAACGCCATTTCAAATGGGATTCCGCTCTCTAAGGAATAGCCGAGTGCCGCGCAGTTTCCCGAATCCGGCACCGGCACGACCAGATCGGCTTCAATCCGGTGTTCCCGCGCCATCTGTCGGCCCATGTTGACCCGAACCTTGTACACGTTATGCCCCGACAGATTGGAATCGGGCCGGGCAAAATAGACATACTCAAAAATGCACATTCCCCGGCGCGTATGCTCGGGAAATGCCTGGACACTCCGCACCCCTTTCTCATCAATGATCACGACTTCACCCGGTTCCACGTCGCGAACAAATTGAGCCTGAATCAGATCAAAAGCACACGTCTCGGAAGCGAGCACATGGGCTCCGTTGGCCATCCGCCCCAAACTCAGGGGCCGAAACCCGTGGGGATCCCGGACCCCAATCAGCTCGCGCTCGGTCAATATCACCAAAGAATAGGCACCTTCGATCCGGCGCACCGTTTCGATCAGCGCGCTTTCGTGGTTTTTTGTCGGTTGAGCCAACAGATGAACAATGATTTCTGAGTCTACGGTAGTCTGGAAGATCGACCCTTTGCCCTCGAGCTCTTCTCGAAGCTGAGCGGCATTGGTCAGATTTCCATTGTGGCCAATCGCGAGCCGACCTTTGGCCGTATCCGCCGTCAAAGGTTGGGCATTCGTGATGTTCGAAGAACCCGTCGTAGAATATCGGGTATGCCCGATGCCCGACGAACCCACCAACCCGTGCAATACGTCCCCGGTGAAAACTTGGGGCACCAACCCCATGCCTCGATGGATATGAAAAGTCTTACCGTCATTGGTGACAATCCCCGCGCTTTCCTGCCCTCGATGTTGGAGCGCGTAAAGTCCGTAATAAGCCAGTTCGGCCGCATTCGGATGACCGTAGATGCCGAAAACGCCGCAATAATGCTTCGGGAAATGCTGTGTTTCCACGCCAAAATGTCCTGTGACGCCAGTCCGGGAAAAGTGAAAAAGCCCGAAACCATCCAGTTCCGGCCTTCAACCCCATCCCCTGAACCGTCGACACCCCTGGTACGTTGGCAGACTGAAACTCGGCGGCAACGTCCGACAACAGCGAAGTCCGGTGCGCGCCATCACGCCCTGACACTCCCCGCCATAGATTCTTAACTGAATCGCCATCGAGAAAGGCACTGCAACCCTTTAGAAACCGATCATGTTGCACCGAGACCGATCATCGAAGCGAACCAAGACGTGCTTTGGCTAATGGAACGGTCCATCCGGAGGTTGTAACCCAACTCGTTTAACTCTCTTCGATGACCGGATTGGTCAAGGCCCCAATCTTGTCAATCTCAATGGTTACAATGTCGCCGGACTTCAGGAATACCTGGGGCTTGCGCGCCACACCGACGCCATGGGGGGTGCCGGTCAAAATTACGGTGCCCGGTAACAACGTCGTGCTGCCACTGAGAAACGCGATCAACGTTGGGACGTCGAAAATCATATCGTCACAGCGCCAATCCTGCATGATTTGTCCGTTCAGCAGGGTGCGAATTTTGAGCACGGCCGGATCGGAAATTTCGTCCCGCAGCACCAGACAGGGGCCGAGGGGTGCAAACGTATCGAAAGTCTTCCCCCGCCCCCACTGCCCTCCACCGCGTTTGATCTGCCAGTCGCGAGCACTGACATCATTGGCGCACATGTAGCCCAGCACAAAATCCAAGGCTTTCTCCTTTGAAACATTCTTACAGCGCCGCCCAATGACGACCGCCAATTCGCATTCATAGTCCACTTCATCGCTGCGCAAATGGCGCGGTAGCACAATCGGGTCCCCTGGATTCTGAACCGCCGCCGGTGATTTCATGAAAACCACCGGATACTCAGGAATAGCGGCTTTGCCCTCCTCGGCATGGCGACGGTAATTGAGTCCAATGCAAAAAATGACCGGGGGCGCGATCGGCGACAAGAGCTTGCTCACCGTCGCGACTTCTTGGGTCACTGCAAAATTACCAAAGGGATCTCCACTCATGCCCAAAACCGTCCCGTCGGATTGAAGCGCGCCGTAGCGAATCACCTGGGCCGAATCCTGATAGCGGATAATTTTCATGAGGGCGTTTAGCTCGCCAACCGGTCTATTTCAAACCAAGAACGGTTCAAATCAACGCCAAAAAACCGCGCGGCCGATGATTCCGTTCATCGTCCGAGCTAAACAGCCCCATCAAAAAAGAGCGCACCGCGTGTAATCGCACACCGTGATCTCCTCAGAATGAGTTGGCAGTCGCGCTGTTTCCTTTTCTAGAAAAATCGGGCACACCTCGGCCCCCAATTTTCGATCCGCTATCGCACTCACTTCAAAACTAAATACGCATGAAAACGAACCTTTGGCTCCGAACCAGTACCGCAGCGCTGCTCGGTGGCTGGCTCCACTTACCCACCCCAATCCACGCAATGCCTCGGTTGGCAGATCGAGCATCGGAAGCTCGAACCGCGCGCGCCGTTGATTCCCCGGAATCGGACGTTGTCGTCGTCGGAGATATCGTCGTTACCCCTAGCCCGGTGCTTGCCGGGCAAGAGATTGTGGTCCGCTACAATATCAAAAACCAAGGAACCATCGCAACTTCCGGTAGTTTCACCACCCGACTTCAATTGAAGAATCAGTATGAATTCACGTTCTTCACGATGGATTACCTCGTGCCCGCCATCGCGGCTGGCCAAGTCGCGCCGCAGGAGCATCACATCAAGTTGGTGGACACTCTTTTTTCCGGGGTTTGCTCCGCACGCACCCGACTCGACCCCTTCTTTGAGCTGATGAACGAGGCGGACAATGGCAATGACGCCAGTGATCCGTTCCCGTTCAGCGTGATCGCCGTGCTGCCGGACATTAAAGTGATTTTTGCCGAGGTCTGCCCGCACGCCGCCCACGCAGGTGATGCCGTCCAACTAAAATTTCGGGTGCTGAACGACAGTAGTTCCCCCGCCCCAGCGGCCCGGAACCGTTTTGAACTGAGCAATCCTCGTTCCAACCAACCCGTGTTCAGCGTCTACACGACTAACGGCATCATCGCACCGCACGGGTCGGTGGACTACGTATTTCCATTCGTCGTCCCCGCGGACGGGATCGTCGGGCGTTGGAATGTGAGCGTGTTCCTTAATGATTTCTCAGATTTCGTCGAGGCTG
>JAYVTS010000251.1:0-18616 GCA_043788645.1 Verrucomicrobiota bacterium | reverse complement strand
AAGCAATTGAAAACAGGCGTAAATATGAAATATATATAAATATAACCACATTTTGTTGGCACTACATTCTAAATTCTAAAAAACGCTACGCTCACAAATGCCAATGAAATCCCCGATTCTAATCAAACGATATCAAAAGACTGTCGAAGACGGGTTAAAAGCGTGGCGTAATCGCCCTCGCGACCGACTAATCCCTTTCGCCGCCGCGCATTAGGTCCTTTCGTTGATTCTTTAGTTCTCATTGGGACAGGCGCTTTCCAACGACATTAAAACTGACAGGCTGATTGAATAGGACGGGATCGACCGAAGAGTTCTCACGGATGTCGGTGCGCGGTTTGAATAAATCATTCGCACCTATTCCTAACCACGTCGCAGCGGAGGGTCGCCGCGATCCATCCGTGGTCCGCCGCCAAGCTGCGACACTGATCATATGCGACGATTATTGGCGGCGCGGTCGCGACCCCGCCTACTGGCCTATTTTTTAAGCTGACCCCTCCATTGGGGAATCCGTTTGGTGCACCGAACAGCGTGGGTAATGACACTTTCCAGAATGACACAGGTCTCTATGGGTTTGATGAGGATCAGAATGTCTTTGTTGTTGAGACGCCTTTAAGCGTGGACGAATTGGCTGGGGGCGGTGCCGGAGCGCTGCCAGTCGGAACAGAGGTGGCGAGTCACTACGTCTTTTTTGACCCGAAGAATCCCCGTTCACAGACGGGCTCCGTTGATTTTGATGCCAAGATTTTGGCGGTCATTACCAGCACCGGACGTTTGTCCGCCAGTGACTACTTGGCGAATACCGGAGTGAACTATTTGAATCCGTCGGCGCGTGGGCTTGAACCCGGTGATTCTGCCACGATTGACGGGACTCTGCCGAATCGCTTGGACTTAGACTGGACCGCTAGCAGTCCGGGTGACTATGTCCGAGTTCTCACTGCCCACTCGCCAACAGCACACCCAGTTCCAGATGCCGGTGCAACCGTGTTGATGTTGGGTGGAGGTTTTACTTTGCTCAGTTGCTTCCGTCGCCGCTTCGGTTCCCGATAACAAATCGGAACCAAAGATAGCTATCAAGATGTTTCGCTGGTCAGATCGCAGGAGAGGCTGCGGATTGCGCCGGGAAGGCCCGAGTGGGTGATGATGCTGCCACGGCCACTGACCCAGGGGTAACGAAGCGGATGTGCTTGGCTGCCCTCTAGGTCTGTAGTCTCCGGACTCTGACCTAGGGTGGAGTTGGACTAACCCTCTGTTGGCAAAGCTCCAGAATGCGTTTTTGTGGGTAAGGATCAGGCGGCGAGAAGACGACAAACGACACCGGCGGTGCGTTTGAGCAAGGCTCACGGCTCCTTCCGCTCGGTTTTGAGGTTTGAAAGGATTCCGTTCTTGCGCTTTGCATGGGGGGGGACCGCCTCGAGAACTCCACGTAGCCACCAATTCATCGCCGGGATCCGATGCTGCATCCAAACCTTGATCGGGTTTCCTTGCCCGATACCGTTTTGTATCAAACCTTGAGGAATGACCCGGATTCCCGACATGAAAATCTATCTCGCGCTGGAAGGGCAGAATCAAGGACCGTTCGATTGGAACGAAATCGGGTTTGGGTCCCGTGCACCGCAGTCGCAAGAGTCGACTCAGTATCTCCATTGGAAGGTCCGCACGTTGGACTCTTCTGAGCGGAACCAGGTGACTCTAAAAAAGAAGCCTACTCGCACGCCCTAAAACCAATTTGCGTTCAAGATGAGCGGAATCCGTACACCTGGCGTAATGAGTAAAACTTGGAATCGTTGGGGATTGGGTTTCATCCTTGGGTTGTTTTTCGGCGGCGGTCCCGGGCTCGGGGCTCGCCTTGAATCCACGCCTCTCCCTTTAGCCAAGGCGTTGATCCAGATGGGTTACTACTCGTTGCCTTTAGAGTCTGATTTTTCTGCCCCCATGATTTTGGGGAGCGTCAATCGCAGTCCGGTTTATATGATGGTTGATACGGGTTTCACTTTTACAACGGTTGATCGATCCGTGGCCGGACATTTGGAGCCGCTCCCGCGGGTAAATGGAGGTTTCCGTAGTTCTAGGTTCGGAGCATTGCCGGGAACGAATTGGTCCATGATTCGGCGGTTCACGTTGAACCGAGCCGAGTATTTCAATATCCCGGCTCAGATTCGCGATCTCCGCCAGGGCCACGAAAAACAAATCGCCCTTGAACAAGGCGTTTTAGGAGAGGATTTTCTCGCAAGAAACGGCGCCATTATTTTGTGCGGTGAAAACCAAATCCTATTCAAAGCGCAACGGATTGCCCACGGTGACTTGGTCCAATTCGATGAGCGATTGCGTCGAGTTGGGTTCACCGGTGTGGAGCTGGAAGCATTGCCGATGAATGTCTGGGTGGTGCCGGTGCAAATTGGGGGGACGAATCTAAAGCTGTTGGTGGATACCGGGGCCGTAACGACGCTTTTGGACGAGCGCGTTTCTAAAAATCTGGGGCTTCAAAAACGATGGGGTTTCAGCGTCAAATTGACCGGAGTGGAAAGCCGAGAGACAAAGGCCCAACGAATGACCGCCAAAGATTTTAGGGTCGGCTCCTATCTGGCGACGGAGACTCCACTATTGATTGGGAATATTGAGGCTTGGAGCGCGACGAATGAGGGGACAGGTTCACCCGACCTTGGAGTGGGTCGGCTGCCCTTCAGTGGCATGCTCGGATTTGATTTTCTGCAAAAGCACTCGGCGGTCATTGACTGTGAGCGAGGCAAGCTCTGGTTGCGAAAGACGGGCCGATGAGGTGAAATTCAACAATCGTCTCGAGTACGCCACGGTGGGCGGAATTTTCCAGTTGGCCGCTCATACCAACGGCAATGGTCCAGAAGGCTTCGTCAGCGTCAGCAGCAGGAGCTTCGCGGAGATCTGATCCGGCTTTTTAAGCTCGCATGAGTTTGTGCTGGGATTTGAAATAGGCCGACCAGAACTCATCCCATCCGCACAATTTCGCTGCCTCACTCATCGCACCGGCTCACCCAATTCGCGCAGTGCGTGGGCAACGAGTTCGCGTTCCTCGGCGCGGTATCGATGGAAGGGCTCCGCCATGAAGTCACTGCACAAACCTTTCACGCCTAACGCACATTTAATACCTTTGAGCCAGGAAGTGGGATGTCTCCCGACCGAATAGACCGTGCGACTCAGTTGTTGAACCTGCGCGTGGAGCGCTTGGGTGCGGACGAGGTCGCCCCGGGTCGCGGCTGCCCAAAGTTCGACAAAAAGTTTTGGAAAAATATTCGCGCCGCCGCTCACCCCTCCGTGTCCGCCTAGCAGGAGAGACTCGGCCAGCAATTCTTCGGGACCAATCATCAAGCCCCAATCGGGCCGTTGGCGGATTAAATGCAAGATCTGATGAAAATAGGACATGTCTCCCGAGCTGTCTTTTAGTCCGATAATCCTCGGATCCGCCATCGCCGCTTGCACCGTGTCTTTGCCGAACGTGATTTTGGTCAGGCTGGGCATGTTGTAGAGGACCACGGGCAAGACGAGCTGAGGCACAATATGCGTCAGGTATTCCCTCAGCTCCGGTTGGCCGGCTGGAAAATAATACGGGGCCGACAAGACCACCGCGGAGGCACCGACGTCCGCGCAGTGTTGAGCCAAGGCGACCGATTCGACAAACGCGGTATCGGTAACTCCCACCAGAACCGGAACTCGCCTGGCGACTTGGCGGCAGACTCGATCAATCAGTTCTCGCCGGAGGCGGTAGCCCAATCCGGGGGCCTCACCGGTAGTACCCAGGGCAAAAATCCCGTGAATGCCACCGGCGAGAAGGTGTTCCAGGAGTCGTTCGAGACCCGCGACATCGAGGGTGTCACGGTCAAGCAGAGGTGTCACGAGTGGCGGGATAATGCCGGTTAACGGGAGCTTAAGTTTCATAGGAGAACCAGGGTACTGATGGGCGTGATGACCGCCAAGAGTTCTGTGAGCTATGCTGGAATCAGGAATTCTGTCGATGGGACGGTTTCTACCCGTAGGTTGTGAGGTGCAGCTGGTAGGTTTTGAGAAATTGAAACTTCGGCCCAGACGACAAATTCTTCAAAGGAAGGAAGAATTTCTACGGAGCAGCCTCTCAAGATGAAGTCAATGCTTGGCATTAAATCCGATTTCTGATAGGTACTACTCATGAAGTGGTGGGATCATCGTGGGAATCAGGGAGTTTTTGGCTCCTCTAGTCCGCTTGCGCTTACCACTAGAGATCGGAACTCTGCGGAGCTCCTTGTTCCACTGAAGCCAGTGGCGTTAAGCATCTTGATGGGCCTCAATGTTGACGGAACAAACCTGTGATGAGCCAGTTTCAGTACGATGTTTATCTCTCATGCAGTCGCCCTGACCAAGGGTGGGTTCGGAGCGTCTTGCTTCCCCGTTTAGAGGAAGCCCGAGTGCGAGTTTTGCTCGAAGACGATGACTTTTCCGCCGGGAGTATTCGTTTGGGCCAAGACAATCTCGGTTGGCTGAATTGCCGAAGAATTCTATTGATTCTCACTCCTCATTATTTCGCGGAAGGTGGGCCGGAGGTTGAGAAGGTGCTCTTGCAAACGAGGAATCCGGAGAGTTTTCGAACCCGATTGATTCCATTGTTGAAATCGGGCGCTCAAACACCACGCTGGCTGGCGGGGTTGGCTCAACTTGATTTTTCTGAGGGCGCAGATCTGGAATTGGCCTGGAAACAGCTCCTTATCGCGCTCGGGAAGCCACCCGACTCTTCCGTGCTGGCGCAACCCACCCGATCCTGCTGGCATCTGGCTCATCCCTACGCGGCGTCCGCGATTTTTACTGGCAGACGGGTCGAACATCGGCTGCTCACTGAATGGCTCCAGCACGATACCGAACATCCCGTCTTGGTCTTGCGAGCTCTGGGTGGCTTTGGTAAAAGTGCTTTGGCCTGGCACTGGCTCATGGAGGAAGTCGATCCTGAAGCATGGTCGCGGATCGTTTGGTGGAGTTTTTACGAAAACGACGCCAGTTTTGAGAGCTTTTTGGCCCAAGCGTTAGCCTATCTCTCCGAAGGACTCCTGGATCCCCGCACCATTCCGCTGCGAGAACAAGTTAGCAAAGTCCTGCGAGCATTGGAGCAACCGGGTACTTTGTTGGTATTGGACGGATTCGAGCGGGCTCTCCGCGCTTTTGGAGGTCTGAATCCTGCGTATCAAACTGATGAGGCGATGCCGGACCTTCGCGAGTTGGATTGCCTATCGCCGCTGGCAGAGGATTTCTTGCATCGAATTATTAGCCAACCCGGGATCTACGGCAAAGTGTTGCTCACCACGCGGCATCTGCCGCGGGTGCTGACCAGTCCCAATTCCCCCAATGTCAACCGTTGTCGCGAGATGGAATTGGCCCAGATGCATCCCGCAGAAGCCGTGGATTTTTTCCAGGCCCACGGGATTCGCGGAAGACGTTCAGACATCGAAGCGGTCGGCGACGCAGTCGGTTATCATCCCCTCACGCTCCGGCTTTTAGCGGGTATGATTCTCGGGAATGATCACCAGGCGGGTGATATCGCCGCTATTTTTCCGTTGGAGTTGAGTGGAGATCTGGTTCAGCGCCAGCATCAGGTATTGGTGGAGTCTGATCACGGTCTGACGGCCGTGCGAAAAAATCTTCTCGCCCGCATCGCCTGCTTTCGTGGCCCGGTGGACTTGGATGCCCTCCAGGCGATTGCGTCTTCCCTCAGCGGACTGGTTACGGACCTTCGTGATTTGGAGTCGCGCGGACTGCTGCAACATGATCGTAAGACAGATCGCTTTGATCTCCATCCCATTGTCAGGCGCTACGCCTATCGTCAGCTACCGGTTTCTGATCGGGCGGCCGCTCATGCCCAGTTACGAGATTATTTCAGGGCAATGCCGCGACGCAAAAACGTTCAGTCCGTCGATGATTTGTCGACGGTGATTGAGCTCTATCATCATACGATCCGGGCGGGACAATTTGATGAGGCGCACGCCCTCTATTCCAGCCGTCTGGCGGGCTGTATATCGTATCAGTTTGGCGCCTATCAGCTGGAAATTGATTTGCTGCTGGCGCTGTTTCCCGAGGGCGAAGACCGGCCGCCCCGCCTCACCGATGAGAGTGCCCAGGCGTGGACGCTCAACTCGCTGGCTAATTCTTATAGCTTCAGTGGTCAGCCGCGCCGGTCCGCGCCACTGTTTGAGCGCGTGAATCCCACGTTTGAAAAATCTAAGGATCGAAGTAATCTAGCGATTTCTTTGGCAAATTTGGCGGACGACCAGGCAAAGTTCGGCGCTTTACGTTCGGCGGAAGCCAATTTAATGCGCAGCATTGCACTCTGCCGAGAAATGGGGAACGAACTTCAAGAGGCCGTAGGACATCAGGAATTAGGAAGGCTGCTTGCTTATCGGGGTGAATGGACGGGAGCCGACGCGGCCTTGGCGGCCGCTTTAAAAGTGGGCGAGGACCAAAATCATGCGCAATTGCAAGGGGTGGTGTGGGCCTATCGCGCCATTCGGGAATTGCACCGGCAGCGACAATCATTCCGTCGAACTTTTACGGAGCCCCCGACTTCTTGGGCGCTGACGGCGGCCCGGCGGGCTCTTGAACTCGCTGAGGAAACCGCGTCTGTCCCCCACTTTGTCTATCCCGTTCGCGACTATGTGAGGGCTCATTGGCTCATCGGTGCGAGTGAACGTTTGGGCGGTCAGTTCGATGAAGCGGACCGTCATTTAAATGAGGCGTTGTCTCGTTGTCGCAGAAATAATTTGGTCGAGACGGAAGCCGATATACTCGTTGATTTGGCCCGGCTGCGAGTGGATATGGGTGAACCGGCAGAAGCTCGTCGATTGGCGGAAGAAGCCGTACTGATCACCGAGCGTAGCGGCTATGTGTTGCCGGGCGCGGACGCCTACCTGGTATTGGCCAGCCTAGCTTCTCGGGCGGGTGATCCAGCGGCGGTTGCCCGGCATGCGTCCGAGGCGGCCCGATTGGCTACTTGCGATGGCCCGCCCGATTACGCCTATCGAGCAGCCTACACTGAAGCGGGCCAATGGCTGAGTGAGTTGACGACCGTTCCAGGCTGAGGTTTATTGGAAAGATCCCGAGGAATTCGCCGTTTCAATGGGGCCTTGCGGAGGAGGGTTTCGGCGACACATCCGCGGTCGGCCGCAAGACGGCACCCTGCGTCGTTCTTTTGTCCATTACGTTCGATCACTGGCGTGCGGCGAATCTTGTGGCAAGGTTAGGGTTCATGACCGTGACGAAGTTCCCTCTCACAATGACAATCAAGACCGTAATCGCCTTTGCGTGCGCCTCGACCGCGATCCAGGCGAGCACGAACGCTTTTGTCGTTCCTTCCTTTCGTGGCGCCCCCGGAAGCGCGGTCGCAGGGTGGGAAAATTTCACGGTGGCAGTAGGTGCCCCAGGTAATTCTCCCGACCTTCCAGGCAGTACCGCCATCACCGCCCGGTTAATTCAAACCCAGGCCGACGCATTCATCACCGGTACTGGCAACATCTACAATCAGCCGAGTGCTTCCAGCTTTACCGTCAGCTACGCCGCGGGCGGGCCGCTCGGACTGGTGGTCTTTCAAGCGCGGACCGTTGGCACGGAACTCGATTATAGCTCGATTGCTCTCACCTATTCCGGTGGAACCCTGACGACCCCACAGGTCGAACTCAGTCGCGCCCCATTCGTGGGCCAGGGACCCGGCGCCATTGTTTCCTCCGAGTGGACCTGGAACCTCGTCGGCCTCAACGCCTCGGCTCTTACAATAAACTTCATCGCCTCAGGTCCCAGCGTGAGCTTCGATTCGGCTACATTGGATGTCCAAACTACTCCAGAGCCCGGCGCTTGGGCGCTCTTGTTTGCAGGCCTCGCGGCGGGTTGTTACCACTTTCGCCGTCGAGTCTGATTCAGTCGCCTTTTGCGCCTCCGAATGCAATTGCGACACAACCCATTCCGAATGATTCGCTTCGGCGGAGCAATGGTATCAGCATTTTTCCTGCATTGGGCCGGGAGCCCCTCCTTGGTTGCGGGTGATTTTAGTCTGCGTTACTCAATACCTACCCTGGATCGGTGGGTTTATCCGTTTGGTGATTTCGATGGCCAACGTCCGGTCGCCCCTACTTGGGCGTCTTTCGATCTCCGTTTTGATACGCGCGATGGCCAGTTTCTCATCGGCTGGGAGACGGCAGATCAACTCGCCACCCATGCCCCGCCCACGCGCTACTTCATTCGCCGAGTTCGCGTCACGGTCGAACATACCCCAGTGCCCGCCCAGGCGTCCTTTGTCTATGATCCTACCTATGATAGTTACCGCACGTATTTGACGAATGCATTGGCCTTGCCTGACACCGATCCAGGACGACCGGTAGAACTCTATGGAGTGGATTTTCGCGGCGGATTCACGACGGCAACGTTCACGGAGGCGTCGCCCTTCGGTCACGTTAATTCGAGCCTCAATCCAACCAATGTCGCGTACGGCACCCGCAATGCGTTTGCCGCCGATTTCGGGCCAGACGGTATGCTCGAAGATGTTAGCAACAATGTCGGTCAAGCCACCGATCCTTTTGAGGTCCACCCGTTTGCGATCGGGCAGACTTCCGCGGTGAATCCGGGCGAAGAGGTGCCCGACGGCACTCGATTCAACTTTGACCTCGACCTCACTCAACCGCTCGTCCTGGGCTATGTGCAGAGAGCCCTCCAGGAGGGTCGCCTTCGAGTCATGCTCAGCGCGCTCCATCGGGCTCGGGCCGCGGCGAGTGGCATGGGTGTTGGAGGCGGTGTTTATCCCAATTGGGTGAGCAAAGAAAATCTTTTGGGCACCCCGGCAAGCCTCGAAATAGACGGGGTGCTCGTGACGGATCAAGACACCGATGCGGATGGCTTGCCGGATGATTGGGAGCAAGCGGTGTTTGGAGATTTGACTCAATCTGGAATCGGAGATTTCGATGGAGATGGTGTCAGCAACGCCGATGAATTTCGGGCGGGCACGGATCCCAAAGATTTTGCGAGCAAACTCCGAATCACGGCGGCCCACATCGGACCGAATCGTCAACCGATTCTGAGTTTTCCTTTTACTTCGAACCGACACTATCAAATCGAAAGTGCCGATGAATTAGGCCATTGGCACTCGGCGGACGGCACCTTCCGCTATAGCGCTTCGGGCGAAGCGGAGTGGGCGGGAACGATAAGCGGTTCAACCGAGGTGCAGTTCTATCGGATTATCGTTTCAATCGACTGAACGCCCTCAATCCCGGACCGCCCCGACCGCCTCCACGGCTTCGCGGATCGCCGCTTTGAAATTGGGAACGCCTTCATCAAAGGCTGCGGAAATGGGCAACACCGACACCTTCCGCATTTTGCGCTTGAAGATTTTCAAGTTCGCCTCCGCTTGGGGCTCATCCATTTTGTTGGCAGCCACCAATTGGGGCTTCTCCAGCAAGGTCGGATCGTACAGCTCCAGTTCTTTTACCAATTTTCGGTAGTCATCCCAGGGTTCTCGGCCATCGGTACCCGCCATATCGAGCAAAAAGACCAGCACGCGGCAGCGACGAACGTGGCGTAAGAAAGCATGTCCCAGGCCTACATTTTGATGGGCACCCTCAATCAATCCGGGAACGTCGCACACGGTTAGACGATGCCAATCCGCGTATTCAACGATCCCAATTTGAGGGGTGAGAGTGGTGAAGGGGTAGGGGGCAATTTTCGGACGCGCTTTTGAAATTGCGGTGAGAAGCGTTGATTTCCCGGCGTTGGGATATCCGATGATGCCGATTTCCGCTACAATCCTTAGTTCCAGGACGTAGTCGCCCTCAATCCCCACTTCACCGGGTTGAGCAAAACGGGGTGATTGATGCCGTGCAGTCGCAAAATTCCGGTTGCCCAGCCCGCCCCGACCACCCTTGCACAAGACAAAACGCTGCCCGTGTTGGATCAGATCGCAGATCAATTCTTTGGGAGCTTCAAACTCATCGGTCTCCTTACTCTCGTCTTTGGCGGAGCCCAAATCGATTTCCATGGCCCGAACACCTGCCGAATTGCGAATGACCGGCCGCTTGGAACCGGCCACCTGGATACGCGCCGAAAGCTCGCCAGTCTCGGTTTCTTCCGTTTCCTCCGTGGGATCTTCCATCGCAGCCCCTTTGGGAGTGACTCCCTTAGGGAGAGGAGTGGTATCGCGGCTTCGCCAGACCAAGGTGCCGCACGGAACCTTGATGATGAGATCTTTGCCCGCCTTACCGTCTTTGCCCTTGCTCATGCCCCCGCCGCCGTCATCGGCGATCAGTTTGGACTGAAAATACTGAGCAATCAGATTGTTTAAATCATGGTCCGCTTCCAGGATCACGTCCCCGCCCATGCCCCCGTTGCCGCCGGCAGGACCCCCTTTGGGACGATACGCCTCGCGAAGAAATGAGACGCACCCTTTGCCGCCATGCCCCGCTTTGGCGTAGACTTTGATTTCATCAATGAACATGGGTGAAGGTAGGTTAGGGGAGACTCCTGAAAAAAAAGGCGAGGCGTTAGGCCTCGCCCATCATATTGAATCGCTTAAAAAGTCTTCAATTTGAAGCGCCGACTACGGCAGAGGCCACTGCGACCTCCGGGATGACATTCACGCGGCGGACATTCTTATCAAACTTGACCCGTCCATCGGTGAGTGCGAACAGGGTCCAATCTCGTCCGATGCCGACGTTGGCCCCGGCTGTGAACTTGGAGCCGCGTTGCCGCACGAGGATGCTGCCGGCGGTAATTAACTCGCTACCAAAGGCTTTCACCCCGAGCCGTTTGCTTTGGCTATCGCGGCCGTTCCGCGAACTGCCCTGCCCTTTTTTATGTGCCATAAGCCTGAATTCGAGCTTCTAAAAAATGATTGGAAATGGAAATACGTAAAATCGGTTTAAGCGGTGATTTCCTTAACCGTGATGACGGTCAATTCCTGGCGGTGCCCCACTTTGCGATGATAGCCTTTGCGGCGTTTCATCTTGAAGGCAACTACCTTCGGGCCGCGTTTGTGTTCAATCACGTCCGCAATAACGCGTGCGCCCGCCACCAGCGGCGCGCCGATGGTGACCGCGCCGCCATTGTTGACGAGCAAGACGCGGTCGAGTGTGATCGGTTGGCCAGCAGCCACGTCGAGTCGTTCGACCTCAAGCTTGGACCCTGCAGACACGCGGTATTGTTTACCGCCGGTTTCAAATACTGCGTACATAAAGCCTTTCCAAAAGGAAGGTGGAACTAGGCAGAGCCGATCCCAGTGTCAACGGGTTGTTGGAGAAGAATTTTCTACAAGCGTCGAATGGAAACTTCCCGTCACCAAAAACTGCTGCACGAGGCGCAAAACTCCCTCAACCCCTCCTTCGCATACTTGATCGGCGGAGAGGTCGATTTTGCTTTTGCCACGGCCAATGCCTGATCGGCCGCAAGTGATTGATAACAATGTATTTAAGTGGTAGTGATGAACTTGCCCTAAAAAACGTTTAGTTTTGGCGGATGGAAAAGTGTAACTGGGCGGCGAAATCTTTGTTACCCACCGTGTGCGTTTGCACGGCCGAGCTGAATGAGCTTGACGGCGATTTGAAATCTGGGCATAAAAGCAAAGAGAGTGGCGAGTTTAGCGAAAGTTTTTTCGAGAACCGAGAACCGTCGAGACTGATTTTTTCAACGAATATCATGACCCGAGTACTCGTAAATCGGGAACCGACTCTTTTATTCTGTGAACTAAATTCCGTGGAATCAACGCAAACACTCAAAATATCCCCCCTATGAACTTTGCACAACGACGTTCCGGTTATCGGGCGCTTGGTTTAGCTGCCCTAGCCTGGGTCCGTGTCACTCTCCAGGCACAGACCACCACGATCCCAGAAACTCTGGCGCTGCCGTCGTCTGCGGCGGATAGCACCAAGCCCGGATTCATTTTCCGCGTCTCCCAGGTGGCTGCCGATACCACTCCCAATCAGCTCGCTAGCGCAGAAAGGCAGTTAGCAGGATTTTACGGTGAAAATCTCGCCGATCCCCAGGCGGTCGGCGTTGCGCTGGCGGCCGCAAGGGTTGCGAATCCATCGACCGCTCCCCTCAGTTTTGAGATCGCGACCGTGATTAATCTGAACCGAACTGGAGGCGAAAATCGAGGTAGTTTTCACCCCAATGAACAGATGCCTGGGGTACCAGGAAGTACTGCTTCCACCGCCAATATTGCAGGGGAGGTGCTAACCTATCTGGATCTGCCCGTCGGAACTCTGAGCATGGGCGTCATCGGTTCGACGTTTTTTCGAGTGCAGATCGGAGGAGTGACGCTAGGCGACCAATTTGGAGCCACCGTGGGGCAGATCGAGGATGATCAGCGGCGCGGCGGCCACGGATTTAACATCGTCGTAACGAAAGCCGGGTTGTATCCCGCCCGCGTTCTGTTTGAAAACGCGGGCGACAATCGAACCTACGTGCAGTGGTACACCGGCGGTCCCGGCGCGAAAGTGTTGGTCAACGATACGGCCAATAGCGGAGTCAAGGCGTATCGGGCGCTCACGACCTCCTCTCCACTGGCTTATAGCCGTAGCCTGATTCCCAATAACGGACAGCAAAATGTCGGGCCCAATCCGCATTTTCATGCCGAATTGGTGGACGGCAGCGCCGCCATCGATAAAACCAAGGTGTCCGCCCTCTTGGATGACGCGGCGGTGACACCAAGCGCTACGGTCGGAAAGGTGGACAATATCACCACGGTGGATTTTGACGGCGCGACGCCGTTGGCTCCCGGGGTCCATTCGGCAGCTGTAGTTTATACTGAGAAGGGGTCTAAAGTGACCCGAAGTTGGCGCTTCACGGTCGGAAACTATGTGACCCTGGATCCCGCTTGGCGAGTGGCGGTCGATAGCTCCAAACCGGGGTTCAATTGGAATATTTTTGCCAATTCCGACTCGGCAAACAAAAACAACACCATCATTCGAGCCGAAACCGATCTGTCCCTCTTTGCCGCGGATGCAGCCGGGGTATCCTTGCCGAATCTGGCCGATCCGAGTGCGGTGGGTGCCGCCATCGCGGCGGCGGTCGCGCCGGTTCCAGGCAATGCCCCGTTGCATTTTGAAATTGCGGGGATGATCGATCTGGACGCGACCGCGAACATGCCTGGGTCACCTTCGACGGACTCGAGCACGGACGGTCAGGCTGCGGAAATCCTGACCTATCTCACGCTCCCGGCCGGCGTGACGACCATGGTGTTGAGCCATGACGACGGGTTTAGCACCTCCTCCGGGCCCAATCCCAAGGACGCCTTTGGCCGAGTCGAATTGGGGAGTAGTGCCTCGCCCCTATCCACGTTTGCGTTCGTCGTTCCGCAAGCGGGCACCTATCCGTTCCGCACCGTTTGGGAGAATGGTGGTGGGGGTTCTGTCATTCGCTGGTACTCTCGGAAGCCGGACGGTACTACGGTATTAGTCAATGATGTGGCCCTCGGTGGAATCCCGGCCTTTCGAGCGACGACCGCGCCGACTGCCGCCTATGTAAAAGGCGCGAATCCGCCGGCGGTTCCTCGTCAACTGGAGTTCACCCGCTCCGGGGTGAGCGTGGTCGTGGTCGATGGAGCGAATCCCGTGGTGGACGCCTCGGTCAACTTTCAATTGGATGGCCAGCCCGTGACCACCCCTGCGGTGCGCCAAGGAAAGTATTTAACCGTCAGTACCGGTGTGGTTCCCGGTTTTCAGGCCGGGGGCGAAGCGCATCGGGGCGTCCTGACGTTTAAGGATTCCGCCGGAGTTTCCCGCACCCAGCAGTGGGCTATTTATAATCTGCAGAACCTCAACCTACCGGCCAGTCCCGTTGCCGGTGAGAATTTCGATTCATTTCCCGAATCAACGAGTGAAGCGAACTCAGTACCCCCAGGTTGGGTAGCGACGGACTATACGCTCCATGAGACGGCGGGCTGGAATCTAGCCAGTCAGAATTCCGATGCCTATTGGGGCTGGGTCACGATTAGCACTGATACGGTAAATGGGATTGAAAAAGAAGTGATGCAAAACGACCCGACGCAGCTGATCAACGGCGTGCCCATCGGGGACAATTGGATGAAGGGCAATTTACTATTCGCCGCGTCGGATGGACGGGCGGGTGATGGAAATCCCCAAGCCCAGTTCGCGGTCACCAAACCGTTTAATCTTTCGACCGCCAACAATCCGGTCCTGACTTTCTATAGTGGCCAGCGAATCACCGATAATCGCAGCGAGGCGGATGCCGTGGAGTACTCCGTGGATGGTGGCACGAGTTGGCTTCCGGGTGCGTACTATCATTTTCGCACGATTACCTTGAGCCCAGACGGCAGTTTTGACGCCCTGACGATGTTCAACGATCCGAACAACGGCCACGTTCCGACTTGGACCGTTCCAGGGGTTCCGGGCGTAAGCGGCGGGACTTTCGGAGCCGGTATTCTGGCTCCGATTACATCGGCGCTCGCCCCGTACATTGCGGAACGTAGCGATAACAAATCTTCCGTGCGGGTCGAGGCGATTCGTCTCCCGGCTGCTAGCAAGAAAAGCGACGTCCGAGTTCGGTTTTCACACCTGGGGAGTTGCGGCTGGGAATGGGGCATCGACAACATTGCATTTTACGATATCGCGCCCACAACGCTGCCTCCCACGCCCAAGATCGACACTATTATCGGCACAGGCGGTCAGATAACGATTAAGTGGACTACCGGCACATTAGAATCAACCCCGTCGCTCACTAACCCGGTATGGACGTCCACGGGTAATACTTCGGGGGCATTCGCTGAGGCTGCGGGGACTGGAAACAAGTTCTATCGCGTAAAGTTATAAGACATCGCGGGCCCAAGACTCCCGGCGAAAGACCGCAAAGACCGGAAAAGAAGAGGATTCCGGTTTTTGGTGTTCTCGGCGCACGTTTGTGGCGATCAGAACCAATGCGGACGAATTGGACCGCGTTGGTTTGGGGGCTTACACGTTCTTATGAATTTTCAGCGCGCTCATCATCGCTCAGATCTCGCCCAAATTGCTCTGCGAGCGATGATCGAGCGCGGACTCGAGCCCGAGTTCTCTCCCGCCGCGACTCAACAGTTGGCCATGATCCCAGGCCCAGCCGGCGAACGAACGCCAGAGATTCGGGACCTCACTACCCTTCTTTGGTGTTCGATCGATAACGATGATTCTCGGGATCTCGACCAACTCTCCGTTTCAGAAGAATTGGGAAATGGGGCGGTCAAGGTCCTGGTCGCCATCGCGGACGTCGATGCGCTGGTAAAAAAGGGGACGCCGATTGATCTTCATGCTCAAACCAACACGACCTCGGTTTATACGGCGGCCCGCATTTTCTCGATGCTTCCAGAGCGCCTTTCGACGGATCTGACCTCGTTGAATCAAGATCAAGACCGTCTCGCACTTGTGACCGAGATGAACTTTGATGCCAACGGTGCTTTGATCGGTTCGGTGATTTTTCGGGCCAAAGTGCGCAACCGTGCAAAGCTTGCTTACGATTCGGTTTCAGCATGGCTAGAGGGCAGGGGACCGGCCCCGGCCCCGTTGAAGGCTGTCCTAGGGCTGGACGCGCAACTTCGAACCCAGGATGCCGTCGCACAAAAGCTGCGCCAGCGGCGCCACGAATTGGGAGCCCTCGAGCTTGAAACTCTACAACCCAAGGCGATCTTTGAGGGCGAGCAGGTGGTTGATGTACGCCAGGAACTTCAGAATCGGGGTCGTCAATTGATTGAAGATTTCATGATCGCCACCAATGGGGTGAGTGCGAGGTTTTTGGCATCTCAAGGCCGGACCTCTTTGCGTCGAGTGGTGCGAGCGCCGGAGCGTTGGCTCCGAATTGTCGAAGTCGCCAAAGAGGTGGGTGAGGTTCTACCTCTCAAACCCGACTCCAAAGCTCTGGAGGATTTTTTGCGACGCCGTCGAGCCGCGGACCCGATTCACTTTCCGGATCTGTCGTTGGTCGTCGTCAAATTGATGGGAGCTGGGGAGTACGTGGTCGAGAAACCTGGGGCCGCTGTGATCGGTCATTTTGGTTTGGCCGCACGAGACTATACTCACTCGACCGCTCCCAATCGGCGCTTTCCAGATCTCATCACTGCACGACTGATCAAAGCGACGTTGGCCGGTGTGGCTTCACCCTATACCGATGGTGAATTAGAGGTGTTAGCGACACATTGTACGGAACAGGAAAACGACGCCGAAAAAATCGAACGCCAGGTTCGCAAATCGGCGGCGGCGTTGCTCTTAGAGTCTCAGATCGGTCATAAATATGATGCCCTCGTTACCGGTTCGTCCGAGAAGGGGGTCTGGGTTCGAATTTTGGCACCACCGGTTGAGGGCAAACTGCTCCCCAACCGTGCACTGGTTGAGGTCGGTGAAAGAATTCGGGTGCAGCTGGTGGCCACGGACGTGAACCGTGGGTTCATCGATTTTGCCCGAGTGCCAAATTGAGCGGACCGTAGTTTTCTTCCATGGTCCGATCAGTCACTTATTCAGGAGCGAGTACGACTCGGAAGCCAACCTGGGAACTGCTCGTGGTGGGGACGTACGAATTTCGTGCGGCGCAGCGAGTGAGCCAAGCATCATAGTAATAGCTTCCGCCCCGGACGATTCGCTCACTACCGTTCAGGGGTCCAGTCGGATTGGTTTGATTGCTTGAAGAATAACCCGAGTACCAATCGAGGCACCATTCCCAAACGTTCCCAGAAGTATCAAAAAGGCCCCAAGCATTGGGTTTTTTGGTGCCCACCAATTGATCGGACCCGCTACTGTTTCTGACAAACCAAGCGTAACCGTCGAGTTCGATGTAGCCTAGATCTTCGCCGAAGCTGAAGCGATTCGTCGAACCGCTGCGTGAAGCGTATTCCCACTCGGCTTCCGTGGGGAGGCGGAACGCGTATTTTGCTGGAATCTGCGCAGCGGTTCGTTTGAGAGCGGTCAGTTTTTGGCAATAGGATTGAGCCGCGGCCCAGGTAACCTGTTCGACAGGGAGATTCGGACTTCCATTCGTCGCGCTGGGATTGGTGCCGGTCACTTCCAAATACTCGCCCTGGGTCACTTCCCGGCGGCCGATCCAAATCCCGCTCGTGAGGGTTACGGTCCTTTGAGGCCCTTCATCTAAATCACGGCCGTCTTCGGAGGTGGGACTTCCCATCACAAAGGACCCGGCAGGAATCCAGGCCAACCCGTTGAGCGTCGAGTGGACATCGGTCGCTAACTGATAGAATCGGGATTGACTCGCCCCGGCGGTATCAGGAAGAACCCCCGTCCCGTTGGTCAGCACCACATAACTCTGCAGCTGCCAATCGGCCGTTTTTTCGAGGTTGTTCCGGTAGAGAACCTCCACTCCTTGCCCCACGGGTCCAGTGATCCAAAGCTCGGGAACCCCATGGTTAAGATTTACGGCAAGGGCGACGGTGGGGTCCGCGGCCAATCCATTCAAATTGGCAAATAGCGTGATGGCCGCGAGGCATTCCACTGAATGTTTTGAGAAGCTTATCATATGGGTAAAGCCGCCTCCCGATTTCGGAAGGCGGCTTCTTTGTTTCGATCTTCAGTTTCCTAGTTTCAACCGTTAATGCACGAGCATCGATCCACTGGGGAAGGGCGCCGCCGACGGATTCACGAAGAAGCCGCGAGCAGTTGAACTCTTCTGCAGGACCACACCTTCAAATGTTAGACTGATCGGACTAACATTGTTGGTGCCTCCGTTATAGTCAAATGTACCGCTCACAAAACCGGTACTGTAGGTGAAACTCAAGGCCGTGAGCGCGTTCGTACTGACCGTCACAGAAGCGGTCGGAGCGGCCGGGAACGAGAACGTATCGGTAATCGGAGCGTTGGTCCAACCCCAGGCCGAGTTCGTGGCCCACGCGGTGTTAAACTCGATGGTCCCGGTGGTTAGGGCGAGAATCGGATCGCCCGTTGCCGGGGCAATATAAGTCGAGCCTTCTAAGGTGCTAAAGTTGACGAATCCGTCGTAGAAATAGTTGGTCGAAACACCAAGATTGTTCGTTTGGGTCAGGTCTTGGTTTTTGACCCAACTCATCGCACCGGATAAGTCATTGGAACTGGTGGCGGTAAAGTTCACCCAGCCGAGTAAAGTGCCACCGGTTCCGTTGGTGTAGAGATTCACGTACAGCGGCCAGTTGCCGCTCAAGGAGACGCTATTGGTCTGAACCACGAGTTCGCCGTCAGGCAGTTTTCCACTCAAGATCACAGTTCCATTCGTGGAAACCACCGCGGTGCCGTAGCCATCACCGCTCGGCGCATTGGTGGGTCCAATTCCAGGAATCACGAGGGTAAATTTACCCGCATCCATGGAAGGAAAGCCATCGACCTTGTAAGTGTAAGTGTCCTTATAGGCGTGATTGCCCAGCAGGACAGCCCCTGAAGACCAGTTGGTGGCCCCGACGGTGCCATCGAATGACTCAGTCCAGCTGCTGGAAGCGTCCAGGACCACACTGAAATTCAAATTACCCTGTGAGTCGGCACTGCGATCAATGCTAAACGTAGCGGTTGGGTTGCTGGTGTCGATATTGAACTGTCCAGCCGCATTTGTAATGGAGTAACTCGTCCCCGCGATGGCCACGCTACCGGTCGTGATCACCCCGTTGGTATTGACCGTGAATTTCAAGGAACCCGAGTTG
>JAYVTS010000250.1:0-10341 GCA_043788645.1 Verrucomicrobiota bacterium | reverse complement strand
GGCGCGTTGACCCTCCCCGAGTCGCCTGCTATTCGGAAGCTGTGCCGACGAAGAAATCGACTACGAACAAGATTACCCCTAAGTACCGTCGCGTACTGCTCAAACTCAGTGGCGAGGCCTTGGGCGGCGAAAATGGCTCTGGAATTAACCCCGATGCGGTACACGACATGGCCCGACAGGTGGCGGAAGTCCGCGAATTCGGCGTTGAAGTGGTGATTGTGGTCGGGGGCGGAAATATCTTCCGCGGGCTCCAGGGTAGTGAACGGGGAATAGAACGAGCGACCGGTGATTACATGGGCATGTTGGCCACCGTGATCAACGCCCTGGCTTTGTCCGATGCGTTGGAGAAGCAAGGAGTGCCGACCCGCGTCCAGAGCGCGATTCCGATGAGTCAGGTGGCGGAGCCGTTTATTCGACGTCGTGCGGTACGTCATTTGGAGAAGGGTCGAGTGGTCATTTTTGCGGCCGGCACGGGGAACCCATTTTTTAGCACCGACACCGCCGCGGCGCTCCGGGCGAACGAAATCCATGCCGAAGCGGTTTTAAAAGCTACCAAAGTGGACGGCATTTATGATATGGACCCAAAGAAATATCCCAACGCGAAACGGTATGAAAAAGTCACCTATCAGGAGGCATTGACGAAACAGCTAAAGGTGATGGACGCCGCGGCGTTTGCGCTGTGTCAGGAAAACAAGATGCCCATCGTCGTGTTTGATTTCTTCAAGCCCCACAATCTCCGCGCCGTCATTCTTGGCGAGAGCGTTGGGACTTTGGTGATTCCTTAATTCCAATTCGCGTCATCCAGAAACGTCCCATTTTCACCGATCATTCATTGTTTATGTCCATCGAAGAAATCCTATTTGAAGCTGAGGAAAAAATGCTCAAGACGGAGGAGCATCTTCTCCACCAGTTTTCGGGTGTTCGTACGGGTAAGGCGTCGCCAGCGTTGATTGAAAACGTGATCATCGAAGCCTATGATTCCAGGATGCGGCTCAAGGAACTGGCGACGATCACCGCGCCTGAGCCTCGGATGTTGGTCGTCACACCGTTTGATCAGAGCACTCTCAAGGCGATTGAAAAAGGGATTCAAGCCGCTGGGTTAGGGCTTAATCCGGCCGCACAGGGCCGTTTTCTTCGGCTCATCTTGCCCGATCTTAGTGCCGAACGTCGTCAGGAATACGTCAAGGTTTGCAAGAAAATGGCCGAAGACGGTCGCGTTGCGATTCGAACCGAACGTCGACAGGGGCTCGAATTGCTCAAAAAAGCAAAAAATGATGGCGGTGTCTCGGAAGACGATATCGAGACCGCTGAAAAAGAGATGCAAAAATTGACGGACGGATTCATCAAAAAGGTCGACGACCATTTCACCCACAAGGAGAAAGAAATCCTAACGGTATAAGAGTTTTTGGAGTACCTTTATTCCGATTTGCTTTCAAGGGCGAGTTTGTTCGAGCTTAAAAGCGAATGGGAATATGACCCCACTACTCTATTTTCTGCGGGATCGAAGATAGAGCTGGGGCGTCCCGGTGTGGATTGCAAACGAGTAGGTCCAGAAGCCGGAAGGCGGTGCGACCACGATTTCCGCTTCCACCCAACTGTCCAGATCGGCGCTGGTTTCTAGGGCGTAACTGTTGCCCGGGTCTCCCAACCAACACACATCCAATTGGGCCTCATTGCGTCGCAAATCATTGACGATCCCCGCAAATTTTCCAGCATCCTGCAGGACACTCACCCAGATCGTCGTTCGGTTGGTATCTCCGAGGGTTCCGATGGCGCGATAGTCAAATTGGTCCGTACCGATGAATCCCGTTTTTGGGGTATAGACGATTCCGGTGGCATTGACGGTGACCGTACCGCCTTGAGCCGTTGCTCCGGAGGGTAAATCAACGTGCAGAACGTCCGCTGGATCTTCCGAGATATCATTAAAGAGAAGCTTGGCGGCCGGAACGGTGAGTAGAACATTTGGCCGAGTCTGGAGATAATCCGGGTGAGCCATCACCGGCGAGTAGAAACGGAACGAGTACGCTCCATTGATCGTCGACGCATTGTCGGTAAAGCAGCGTAATTTGTAGACACCGGCCTCGGACAGTAGGGTTCGCCCCTGCTTATTGGCGAAGAATGAACTGAAGACCGAACCGCCTGAGGGTTTGGTGAGTTGCCAGCGGAGAGAGTTTTGTAATGAAGGGGCTTGGGCGAGTGACTCAAACACCACGAACTGACCCGCTCGACCCGAAAACAAATAGGTATCCGTGGAACCGGCTGTTTCAATGTTACCAGCGCCCACAGCTGGCTTTCCATCGGAAACGCTGGCGCCGACCGAAAGCGAAAACTGTTGGTCCGCCACGTCTGCTCGAGTTTGAAACGAATAGGCACCCGACAATCGCGAATCGTTGTTGTCGGTGAAGATGCGCAGCCGATAATTGCCGGCCTCCGGCAAAACGGTGCGACCTTGGGTATTGGCAAAGAAGGAAGAGAAGACCGCCACCCCGGAAGGTTTTAGAAGTTGCCAACGGAGGCTATTTTTGAATGCGGACGCTTGCGTCAATGACTCGAAAAACACCACCTGCCCGGCGGGGGCCGTGAACAAATAATTATCTTCCGTGCCGGCAATCTCTAACCGCCCAGCCCCCGGTGCGGGGATGCCATCGGATACCTGGGTGCCAATGGTATAGGTAAAGGATTGATCTGGGGGCAGGGGATAGGTTCGGAAAGAATAGGAACCCAATTGGGTTGAATCGATCGCGTCCGTGTAAACTCGAATTCGATATTGCCCAGATTCCGGAAGTAATAGACGTCCTTGGGGGTTGCTGAAAAAGGAACTAAATACCGTCGGTCCAGAGGGCTTGATGAGCTGCCAACGAAGGCTGTTTTTGAAGGCAGCGTCTTGGTTCAACGTCTCGAAAAAGACTAATTGCCCTCCCGATGCGGTAAAGAGGTAGTTATCCTCGGCTCCACCGAACTCTAACCGACCGGCCCCAGCGGCGGGAATTCCATCGGAAACTTGATTTCCTAAGAGGACGGGAAACGTCTGATCGGGGGGGAGCGGAGAAATGCGAAAGGAGTAGGCTCCAATCCAAGTGGGGTCGGTTCCGTCAGAAAAGACACGGATTTTATAAGTGCCGCTTTCATCCAAAAGTTTCCGACCCACCGCTTGGGAGAAATAGGAACTAAAAACCGATCCCCCCGATGGCTTCGTTAATTGCCACCGTAGGTTTTTCTTAAAAGCAGGATCCTGATTCAACCCTTCTAGGAATGCCAACTGACCGCTCACCACGGTAAAAGTATAGAAATCGTCGTCTTTGGCGGTCTTTAGTCGGCCGGCACCGACTCCCGGTATACCGTCCGAAACGGTGTCACCCAGTCCGATGGTAAACTCTTCGGCACGGGCGAAGGGAACGGTCCAACCGATCCCAAGAACAACGGTCAGCCAGGTCCATAATTTCGGCGTTACAATGGGTTTCATAGCACGAGTATCCGATTAAGATTGGCTAACGACTGGGCTAGCCGAGATTTCTTGGGGGGTGAGGTTGGTCTGGGCAGTCGGCAGGGAAATGGGTGATTTGGCCCTCGCTTTTTCTTCGAGGAACCCGCCACGCTTCAAAAGTCGGCAGAACTCTTTTTTGCTCAAGTTCTGATGTTCGCTTTCACCATCTCTCCCGTCCTTGAACGCTTTATATCCCACGGCGAGGCGTTCAACCCGGACAATGCGGATCATTGCATCGCTGCGGGTCCAAATTTGTCCCTGCTTGAGTTTAAGTGCCATTTTGAATCAATTGATCAGAGAATCAGTGAGCGCTTGAAGCCAATTCATCGGGCCTGAGTGCGAAGGTTAAGCCCCCTGCGCCGGAGTCAGCTCACGCTGATCCCGCGGCGAAGACGAAGCGGGTCGCACACTCGTTCGCGACTCGTTATCTCGCTTCTGAAACGTTGAGGTAACCAATGAACATTTCTTCGGTGCTTTGAAGCCCGAACCTTACTTGTTTCGTCGCATCTGGATTAAAGGGGTTATAGGGCGTGTTATCGTAGCCTCCCGTTAGACGAATGTGAGTACCAGCAGGGAGAGCTTTCGGTTGGGCAAGACGATAAAGGGCCTGCCAGGCAAAATCGTATTTAGGTACGTTGAGCAGAATTTCGCTAGTACCATCAGGATAAATTGCCTCGAAACGCATGCGGTCGCCGCGCAAATGCATATGCGGACTCATCTCATGTAAGAGGACATTATTCGAGATGACAATTTCGTTGGAGAACTGACTGCCGCGATCTCCCGGCGGAATCGAGAAAAGGAGATTAAACGCAGAAGTCGTCTTCAACGCACGGACGGGCGGAGCTTTGGCGAGATAGATGCCCATTTGAGTCTGATCCGTGGTCGCCGTGCCGTTCGGCGTATAGTGCATTTGAAACTCAAAGGTTCCTTTCGGACCGGCTTCAAGTAGTTTCGCCGTGCTCTCCGGGAACGCCACTTGGTCCATACCGGGAACATAGCCCGCAAAATAGCCACCCAAGCCACCGAGCGATTCAAGTTCTGGGTTGCCTGACTTGGAATAGAAAACGAGCGCATGATGAACCACCGCTTTGTTATCCGCCCGAACCGTGGCAGCGCGGACCCAAACGTTGGTCTTGAAGGGATTCGTTAGCTTGGGTGTGCGATAGTCGATTTGACCGGTGGCCGGAATCGCTTGTTTGGGAATTGTTAGAATGATATCGGGCTCACCGAGCGGCCAGGTGGATGCGGGTTCCGCGGGGACTGAAAGCAATGGATCCGCTCCCTCCCCCCGCGGTGCTCCCGCATCCAACCAGGTGACCAAGGACGATTGCTGTTTTGGCGTGAGACTAAAGTCATTCGCAAATTTCTGATGGGCGGGATCGGCATGCCACGGCGGCATTAGTCCTTCCATCAGGTTTTCTCGCATTCGATCCGCCTTTTCCAAAAGCGCGGTATGGTTCGTCATCGCCCACGAACCAATGCCGGACGGCCGATGGCAAACGGCACATTTATCTAGCAGCAGCGGGCCAATGGCTTGCGAATAGCTGGCCACCGTCTCGGATTGAATGGGGAGGGCCGTACCACGGGTGCGAACTCGCTCCACTGCCACCGGCTGGTTGGCAACCGCACTCGCCAAGGCATCCGCCAAATAGGGTTGGCGTACGAGGGTGCCATTGGGGCTTTCGCAAAGATCCTCGGCCGGACCTGCGTAGACGGTCTGAAAATCCTCCATTCGGATGAGCTTGGCTTCGCCTGAGGTGGTGGCCCCAAAGGCCTTGGAAACCAATTGCGCCAAATCGTGCAAAACGGGCGTGGTGACGCCCGCCGCTTCGGCCGCCTGAGCGAGTGAGGCTCGGTCATCGGCCGGATTGATCAGCCAAGTGACGACTCCCTTTGACGCGTAAGTTTCTTGCAGGGGCCGGATCGTCGCCCAGGTCGAGTTGAGGGCAGCATTATCCGTAAAAACGAGGAGCAGAAATTTGGCGTCCCCTTCGCGCAACAGTTCGTGGGAAACGCCCAAATGATCGGTCAGACGAAAATTGGGAACGGGCCGGAGCGGAATGCGGGGCTGACGTTCGAGTCGATAGAAACGGCGTTGGGCAGCCCGGGCTTCCGGATCCACCCAATGCTGGGCGTGCCCGCCAACACTGGCGCCGAGCTGGAGGATCGCTGGCCATTGATCCAGAGACGCGAGATCGTCGCCGCCGCGCAGCACGAGCACGGAATCGTCGCTGGTGGCCCCGTTTAGGCCGAGTTGAGGCAATCGACAGACGGGATCCAGGACGCTGGTGATGGATTGCGCCCAAAGGTCCCCAGTCAGGAGGACCCCGCCCCAGGCCATCACTCTCGTCCACGAACGAAACTTCAGCATCCCCAAAGGGATCACACTTTGGTCTGCACGCCAAGGACCGAAATAGGGTTTTCAATTGCCCTCCGGACGAATCCTGGCCGGAACGATCTGACCGAAACGCATTTACGGCCAAAAAGGGTTTATTTACGGAGTTGCTCCTGAGTATTTGGCCGAGCTACCCAGAGGGGATGGAAATTGACCGCCAATCGGGCTTCATCGAAATAGTTTCGGCGCAAATTCGTTCAGGTATCTGCGCCATACCGGCCAGGAATGATCGCCTTCCGTCTCGACCTCTTCGTAGTGTACCCCTTTCGATTTCAAGAGTGCCACAAACGTCTCATTGCGTTGAGCCAAAAAATCCTTCTTACCCCAAGCGATCCAAAGGAGTTTGAGGTCATGATTGACCTGGTTGCCCTGGTCGAGTCCCGCGGAAACGGCCGACTCTGGCGGTAGCGCTGAGCTAAAGGCACCCACCCACCCAAACCGATCATGATGGTTCAAGGCCACCGTCAACGCATGATGCCCACCCATGGAGAGTCCCGCAAAAATGGGTAGGTATGTTCGTGGACGACACCATGGGGCACATTCTGCAAATCCCAGGGCGCGGGCGGATTGGCCGACACCTGAAGGATGCTCGAGCCGGGCCAGCGTTGCGGCTTGATTGCGGAATTTTTGGGATCCATCACGCTCAGCTGATCGACGATGAAATGATACTCATAGATGCCCGGTGCCACCGTTGGAACCGTGACCGACCAGTCTCCGTGTTCGTCCTGGGTGAGGTTGGTTTCCGAGGCGAATTGTCCGGAGACTTTGACCTCCGTGGCATGGGGTGCGCGCAATCGAAAAGTGACGTCCTGGTTGGGCTGAAGCTCCGGAGACACGAGCGGCGGTGCGGGCGGCTGGCGGCGAGTGGGTGCGTTTGTCACAGATTTAGTTTCCTGCGCGTAGATCGCCGGGGCAGGGGCGAGCAATGCCGAAACGCCAAGGAGCCAGAGGGCGATTTTCATTTTCGGGAGAATGCAGCCGATGCCGCTCAATCGGCAAGAATTTGCCGATTGCCGTCTCACCGCACGCAAACCCCAAAAACTCCCAGCCGTGTCAAATAATTACCTTGGAGGCCTTTAGGCCAATCCCCGCCAACGCCGCACGGCCCATTCCACGGTCAAAAGTCCCAAAACCGCGCCTAACCACCAGGATTTATCCCACATAGGAGTCCGTCGATATTCTACCGTGGGTGCGGGCACGTTGGCAAAGAGTGCGGCCGAATTGGATGGAGCCGTGGCGGCCGAAAATGCTAATCCACCAGAAGCCCGTGCAATGTTGCTCATCATTTCCGGCCTGGCCCGCAGGTCTTCCATTTCTTGGTCGGTCGCTTCGCTCACCAATAGTTGCCGGTCATCCCCGAGCCGGACACCGTGGAGAGTCGCCACCGCGGTCACCAGGTAACTACCCACCGTTGGCGGCCGGATCTCTGCGACGAAAGCGCGACTGGCGTTATCGTAAGTGGCATGGGCCACCGCATTACTCTTCGCAGTGGTGCCCCAATAAAGGGTTACCTCCGCCGTGGCGAGTTCCTGAGCCTGATCATTACGCACTTTGACGTTGGTTTTGATCGGCGCGCCAGGCCTACAATAGCCCTGAGCGAGTTCCAAGGTAACCGCCGAATTGGTACGACCAATTCTTCCCGCCGCCAACCAGCGAATCGCGTTGACCCAAAACTGGCGGTAATAGCGGCTGTCATTATTCGCCTCGGTGTGGCCGCCCTGGGCATTAATGGGTTCACCCCAGATCGTTTCAAAATCTCGGCCCCAAGATCGGGTGGTATCAGAGGTAAAGGCTAAACTGCGGCCTTTGCCGATTTGTTGCACCGCGATGAGGACGTTGCCACCCGGCCCCTCGTCTTCCGCGAGGACCGTCGCGCCCGGTTTAGCGCGTTCAACCCGATTCATTCCATACAACGTCGGAAACTTCGTGGTCCAAATGTTTTGGGTCTCCGCACGATCCCCGCTGAAGGCTACCAGCGGATGATTCCACGCTGCCCGCGGAACGGTCAGGTGAATAGCGCGTGCCTCTGAGTCATCACTGCTCTCCATCGCCACTGGTATAATCCGATCCAAAATCGTCCGATGATACCCCCCTTTTCCAAAGGCTGAATTGCCTCCGATCATCACAAACCCACCACCCTGTTGCTCGACCAGTTTGTCAATATTCTCCAATTGCTCGTTGGAAAACGACGCGATTTTTATATCGCTGTGGATAATGACATCATATTCCAGCAGACTCGCCAACGTCTTGGGAAACCCATGAGTGGGATGTTCCACGGGATAAATGCGTTCGTTCGTGTCGGGATCCGCATCGACCGTGTTCAGGAACTGACCGTTATTTCCTTTTTGGCAATAGAGCGTCGTAACCTTAATATCCTTATCGGTTTGCAGGGCATCGCGAAGGTATTTCCATTCCGGGATCGGGCTAGAGTTTTGCTGAGGTGTGCCCTCCATGTAGATCACATGAATTGTCGGATCGATCACTTCGAGTGCAAAGCGGCGATGATTGTTGCTCGTGAGCCATTCGTCTTTCAGCGGAGCGATGCTGACGTCGTAGATTTGAAAACCCTTTTGGCGGGGGGTAAAATTAAGTTCCACTTGCTGACGGGTGCCGTTGAGCCGGAGATCCTTTGCGGCGAGGACCTCCCGGTCATGCCGTATTTGTATCGAAGCGATCTGATTCGAATAACCCACCGAACGGAGGGCCAGTGACACCCGGGTGGGCGCTTGGTTGGGGACGGCTCGTTTCACCTGAACATTCTCGATCACGACGTCTTTCATATCGTTCGTCGTCCCGGCTACCACGGTATAAATGGGAATCCCCCGACGACGAAATTGTCGAGCGACACTTTCCGGAGAGCGAGAAAAGGTTTCGATTCCGTCAGAAAAGAGCACAACCCCCGTGAGTGGATCGTCGGCGGGCGCCGAGAGCAGGTTTTCAAGCGCAACCGCGAGCTCGGTGACGCTGCCCGTGGGGCTCGCGGTATTGAGGTTGGGTAGGGGAGCGATCGATTGGCTAAAGCTATAGGCGGTAACCTCCACATTGGCCGGCTGGTTCTGCATGAGTTGCCGTTTAGCCCACTCTTGGGAAACCGCGAGACGACCGCCTGGCACATCACGGGTGGCCATACTTTTCGAGGTGTCTAGAAGGGCGGCGATCCGGGCTTTCTGCGGGTGCGGGATTTTTTCCACCCATTGCGGATCCAAAAGGCAACCGACGACCAGCGCAATCGCCAGCCAACGAAGGGTCAATAGAACCATCCGAACCGGTATCCCCGCGCGGCCACGAGCCCAATAATAGCTGCCGAAAAGGATCGCAGCTGACAAGGCACCGGCTGCCGCAAGCCAGCGCCAGTCCGGCAAATAGGTAAAATGGGTCATCGTATTAACGGCCGTTGGAAACGATTTCAGTCACCGAATTCAGAGGATCAAAAAAAATGGAGGGAAAGGCGAATCCGGCAACCTCCATCCCATCCGGTTCGCTCATTCGGCATGGGAGAGGCGCCGGAAGTAATCAGAAATAACGTTTTCGAATTGTGCCGGCGCTTCTTCGGAAACGACGTCGCCTAGTTCCGGCTTTCCCCGGATGAGACTCTCGAGCAGTGCCATGGCCGAACTCATGGCAGCACTGCCTTGGTTGCTGGCCGAACCCGCACCCGCGCGATCTCCGCCCTTCATGGCCTTCGCGGCGACGGCCATTTTTCCGGAGGCTTCGCCCATTTGCTGGCCGGCCTTCGCACCCTGGCGCGAGGCTTTGCCAGCCAAACGAGTGAGGCGATCAGCGAGTTCTTGGGCTTGTTGACTTAATTTCTCCTGTTCCGGAGCCAGTTTCGCTAACTCCTGCCCTTTGGCTTCAGTTTTCTCAGCAGAATCTTCCGCTTGATTGCCTTCAACGAGTGCCTCTTGGGGGCCACTCACCTTGGCCTGTTCAGATTTCTCCCCTGGCTTCGCTCCCGACTTTTCTCCGGGTTTTTTGCTGGTCTTTTCTCCCGTTGCGTGCTCTCCTTTACCAGATCCCTTGCCTTTCCCCTTGCCTTTCCATTGGGAGCTGCCCTCTCCCTCGCCTTGCCCCTCTGCGAGCCCCTGGCCTTCTCCATTTCCTTCCGCCTTGCCTCGGCCTTCTCCTGGTGAAGGAGCTTTGGCTGCAGCAGGATCCATCTCCTTGGACGGTGTCGGTCGGGAAATCGATGGAGAAGGTCGGGCCGGGCTTTCACCTGGAATTTGGGTGGCGGTGCTGAGACTCGACTGCTGACGGTTGAGCTGTTGAATTTGCTCTAATGCGCGGGCGTACTCCGCCTTGGCGGGATCCTCTGGGCTCCGTTTTTTGATCGCCTCTAAGACGACGGCCAAGGTAGGGGCGCTTTGCTGATCCGGAGGTTTCTGCTCCTTGGGTGCCACCACGGGCAGATCCTTAAGTTCTGGCATGAGTTGCATCACTCGATATAAGCTTGCCAAAGCGGCTT
>JAYVTS010000249.1:0-8526 GCA_043788645.1 Verrucomicrobiota bacterium | reverse complement strand
CCACCGGCCGCGGCATAATTGATCGACACTGACGTTGCTGCTTTGGTAACATGCATGAATTCGGACTTTTTATGTTTCAGCCCTTCGCGAATTGTGATTGACCCTCCGAATCGCGTTCGGATTGTGGTGTTAGACATCGTTGATAAAGGCTTTGGGTTTCTCGGGAGGTACAGTTGTTCCGGCCCGTCCGAACGAGCGAACGAACGGATACCGACGACCATTTAATGTTTTACCAATAATGCTAGAGCGGACGAAGAAATGATAGGACGACAGCAGGATGGCGAAGGCGACCGCGTTTAAAAGTGCGAATTTGACCAACCATGGCGCCTCCCAAGTAGCCATCGGGATCTCGAGGAGGAAGAGGAGCGGCAGGTGAACGATGTACAACCAATAGGCGGAATCCGCGAAGTAACGCCATGTGGCATGAGGATGGCTAAAGTACCGGCGAAACAATCCGAGGAATCCAAAGGTGAGCAGCCAACCAACGAGACAATAGAACCCCGTGTAGGCCACTCGGAGCCGCGCGAATACCGGGTCGCCGAGGGTGCTGGCTGCGATCCGTCCGGGGAAGGACTTCTCCAGCAGCAGGCGATTGAGGAGCAGCGCCTCATTGAAGCTTCTTTCCGCGGCTGGTTTAGCCAAGAGCCCGTTTGCTTCAGCGGATAGGTTAACTTCCTTCCAGTTCAACCCGTCGGGGAGATTGGTCAAGGTTAGAATTTCGTAGCTGAGATGCGTATCAAACCCAACCCGCTGGTTCATCGTCGACGAATGGGCTGAGCCCATCAACTGGCGAGCTGGAGGGGACATCTTTTGCCAGATGCGGCTCGCGAACGTCGTAGCCCGATCCATGTTTTTGTCGACGCGCAGATCGGCCCGGAAACCCTCCCAATCGAGAAACTCACTCTGATCGAGGCCAGGGTAGAGATTGCTGTCCGTGAGGCGGCCTTGATTGTAGGTGAGTACGGTAAAAAGGAACATGCCGAAGGAAATAACGGATCCCGAGGCCAACCAGAATTTCCAACGCCGGTCGGTGGTTTCGAGCAGGACCGGGCGGGCGTGAAAAAGCCACCCGACGAGGAAGTAGATCCAGTACGTCAGGAAACTTGAGACGGGGGGAGTGAGCTTCCACGGAGTCGGCCCGACGTCCCAATTCGCAGGGAGATTGACCGCGGAAGTGACAAGGGTCAGTCCGACGATTGACCACGGAGTTTGCATGAACCGCGCGGCGGCGTTGGTCCAGGAGGTGAACCACCCTTCGCGGCGTCCGGACAACTTTTTCACTAGCAGCAGGCCGATCACGGTGGCCGCCGAGATCTGGAGCAGGGTGTAGAGGAACCAGAGGTGGGTAAGACTGTAACGCTCCATCAGCTCGGACGGGTTAGTGAAGTGCTGGACGGTTTGTTTCCAAGGGCTGAGCTCCGCCATGGAAGCGCCCGAGACGGCGGCGCCCCAATTGTACGAAAAGGTGGTGATCGGATAACAAAACAGCCAGCCAACGACAAAGGGAATTCCAATGCGTCGGGCGCGCTGGGCCGCAAACGCGCGCCAGCCACGCCGGGCACAAACCAGCGCGGCGAAAAAACCGGCGATCAAAAAGAACGCGTGCATTCGGAACTGGTGGGTCCAGAACTCCAAAAACCACATCCAATTGTTCGCGCCGACGTCGATGACCGGCGCCCCGTATTGCGCGGGCGTGAACATCCAGGAGGCGTGATAGATGATCCCAAGGAGCATGGCGCTCGCTCGCATTGCATCCAGCGCATGATACCGAGGTAAGTTCCGCTCTGGCTCGCTCATTTAAATGAAATGGTTTCGAGAATGATTTCAGATGCGCTTCCGTTCTGAAGCGCTATGTCCGCGGTCCGGGATAGGGGTGCCGTCGGATCAGCAGGTGAGTCAACCCCGTCCGCTCGCAAAACGCGCACTTTTGGAGAATTGTCTGGTGGCCAAATGGTGGGTGGGGAGTTTGGAACAACCGCGATCGTTTCTGGAGACATCGTAATGGTTGGCGAAAGCGATGGAGCCTCGAGTCGGATTCGTCCGTCTGGACGACAATCAATTGCACCGCCACCCTCAATGCCTGCTGCGACTATACGAATCCCGCCACCCGATCCGCCGGTAACCGGCCCACTCCCGCCGTTCGCAGTTATTTGTCCACTCAGAGTTAAAATTCGGCTGCTGGCGATAAGGATGGCACCGGCACCACTGGCACCTGGACCGTATCCAACCTGATTTTCGGAAGCGCTTCCAGACCCTCCGATGAGCGGGACAATTTGAGGGTTGCCATAGACGCTAGCGTAGCGTCCGGTTGAATCCTGATAGCAGCAAGCGCCACCTGGACCAAAACCAGTGCCGCGGGTGTTTGAGTCGAGAAACGCCGCGCCTCTAAACCCACCAGGTCCAGGCTCACTCAAAGACGTTCCAGGTCCGCTGGTGCCCGGAGAACCATTAAGGTTTATCTGTCCGGCGACCTGGACATCCCCCGCCACCAACCAAACCACTGGTGCACATGAAGGATGGTTCGCGAAGGTCACCGTCGCACCCGCTGCGATCTTCACGGATCGATATTTGAAGACGACAGCCCATTTGTCCGGGTCATAGACTCCCTGGCCAGCGTGTGCGGAATTATCGACGTTCCATTTAGCCGTTGTCGCTTGGCTGAGGTCGATGACGGTGGACGCCGTGATATCCAGAACACCGTCCGAACCGTCGCTCGGGATGACTAATTGGGCGTGGGCGGTGGTGAGTCCCGCCCAAGCACACAGGCTAACGGCGAGCAGGGAGCGAATTTTTTTCATGATGCGAGATGAGTTGAACTGCTTGGCAAAATTGGGGTCGGCAACCAGGTTTTTCATTGCGGTTCCGTAAAGTTGAGCACCGATACCTCACGCGAGATGGCTTCCGTGGAGTGGGGAGCTTGGCCGAAATTGAAGACGCTGACCTCGCGGGAGACGAGATTCAGGGTATCGGATGGCGAGACCACCGCACCCTGATAGACGGAGACTTCACGAGAGACGGCTTCCACGGCATGCACTGGGCTTCCGAAGTTGAAGGCGGATACTTCGCGAGAAATTGCGTTGACGGTCCCGAGAGGCGGCGACCCGAAATTGAACCCACTGACTTCTCGTGAGACGATCATTGCCAGGTCCGACGGAGATACGACTTGGCCTTGATAGACTGAAACTTCGAGCGAGAAAGCCTCTTGTCGGTGAATGGGTTGGCCGAAGTTGAAAAGAGACAATTCTCGGCTGATGTGCAACGGCTGTGCCTCGGGGTAACCGAAAAGTCGTCGATACGCTGTGAGGTTGTTCACCCCGTCGCCGTCCGGGTCGAGGAGGGCGTCCAGGGGGTTGATTGGATCCAAAAACTCGGGGTGATGCAGCTCAAAGAGATCGTCAATCCCGTCGTGGTCCACGTCGTCCGGGGAGAATTGGAAGATAGCCTCGACGCGGTAGAAGGCGCCGTCCGGGTCTGGCGCACGGTCGATCAACTCCAGCTCTGCACCGCTCGGTAAAGCCAAATCGCGAGGGTTGACCAGTTGAGCAACTAGACTGCCGCGCCGAAGCACGTAGTAGAAATTGGTATCACTGAGAAATCGGGCGAAAAAATGACCTTCAGCGTTGAAGCCAGATTCACGGATTTGGAAATCCGCCCCTTCGCCGACGAAAGCGAGCAGCGGCAGCAGGAGGAGCCACAGTAGCAGGGTGTTGGATTTCATCGCCAATAGTACTGGCCCATACTTACCTGCACGCAAACGGGGAGTGATTGTCACTGATTTATTTTAGGGGTGCTTGGGCGCGTCTTCGAGTCGCCTTCCAATGCCGAGGCGAATTGGTCGAGAAATTTGGCTTCCGTTACGGCCGAGGCAGTGCCGGCGCGGCGAGTTGCCCCGGCGAGGGCGCGATACGTTTCGGCTGATTTAGGATTCAGGCCGGCGGCCATTCGGAGGCTGGCAGGGGTATCCAAACGCCAGAGGGCGGTGGCCAGCGCGCGTGGATCCGACCAATCGGGCGGCAGGACCACGCCGATGTCCCAAAAGCGAATCCGACTATCTGTTTCCGGAGCGATCACCGCCCGACCGTCGGGTGTGAGGCAGACGGCCCAAGTGAGCCAGGGATTGGTGATGGGTCCCGTGAGGGCAGTCCCCGTCGCGGCGTCCCAAAGACGAGCGACACCATCAACCGTCACGGTCAGAAGTTGCAAACCGTCCGGAGTGAATTCGAGTCGATAGGCTTGGTCCATCAGCTGGATGGTCGGGGGGACGGGCCGGCCGGTCGAAAAGTCGTAGAAAAGAACTTTGTAGGAAGGTGTCACGACCGCGACGCGTCCGCCGTCGGGGCTCATTTTGAATTCACGAATGCCTTCGGCCACTTGGACGGCCCGCCCCTCGGGTTCTCCATCACTTAGGCGGAGCAGGCGCAGTTCGACCCCACCCGTCGGTAATGGCACGACCTGCGCCAGGCAGCTGGCGGGTGAATAATCGAAGACAGTTCCCGCCTCGGGCTTGAAATGGCGCACCAATGCTCCGGATTCGGCGTCGAAAAGAAAGGAATGACCGCCACCGCCGACGAGGCATAGACGGGTGTTGTCAGGTGAAAAAAAAGCCCCCGTCGGATCGACTGGAATCACGAGCGAGCGGATCAAGGTCAGGTTCGTACCGTTTCGTCGCCAGAGATGGTTGGTATGGGTGTGACCGACAAAGATGACTTCGCGGTCGGGCCGAAACGCGATCGCATCCACGCGGCTGGCTTCGAAGCCCCCGGCGACCGCTTCCGACGAATCAGCGGGATGCCAAAGTCGCCAATTTCCCTCCAGATCACCGCTGACGAGCCATTCGCCGTCGCCGCTCCAGTCCAATGCCCGGATCGAGGCAGGTTGCCGCAGGGTGGCGACGGCCTCACGTCGGTCGAGCCGAATAATTCGGATCAACCCACCTTGATCACCCGCCGCCAACCAGCGGCCGCAGGGGCTGGGACCGATCGCCGAGCAACCGCCGGTTTGCAGGGGGACCAGGCCTCCGGAGGTTGGGAGGCGAAGGGGCCAATGGGCCACAAGGGACGCGAGCGCAGCCGAGGCTTCGGATTTTGGGACGGTGACAAATCGTCGCCAAAGCAAACCGGCGAGGGCGAAACCTAGGAGACAGGACAACCCCACCGAGACGGCGAGCGCCGGGCGCCGACGCAATCCGCGCCAATAGCGGGCCGACCAGCCCACTGGATTGGCGGTGACTGGATCGCCCCGGAGGTAACAGTCCAGTTCATCGCGAACCGCGGCAGCCGTCTCGTAGCGCCGACGGGGATCCTTTTCGAGACACTTGAGGCAAATCGTCTCCAGATCGCGCGGAATTTGAAATAACGCTGGGGATCGACCCGAAGCGTCCGACCGGTCGTTCCGGGATTTGTCGTAGTGCGACAGTCGTGTGCGAAGGGGCGGAGGATCGTTCTGAATCACCGCCTGGAGCACCGCGGCCGGATGTTCCCCGCCAAATGGAGCCCGGCCGGTAAGGCAATGGTACAAGGCGGCACTGAGCCCGTACACATCCGTCGCGGGCCCCTGCTCCGCACGTCGGCCCGTCGCTTGTTCGGGCGCGAGGTACGCCAGCGTGCCGATTCCCTCCAGGGTTGTCGTCAAGGCCTCATGGTCAGCACCAGTCAAACGCGCCACACCAAAATCCACCAAGCGCGGCCTTTCTTCCTGGTCGGCGTCCAGGAGGACATTGCTCGGCTTGAGATCCCGATGGACCACGCCGTGCTCGTGAGCATGCTGCACGGCATCGGCCAGTGCCCGGAGCCATTTGGCCGCGACGCCCGGATCCAGCGGTCCGGCCCGAAGGCGCGCCGCGAGCGTCTCGCCGCGGACCAATTCCATGGCCAGAAACAAGTCGCCCTGCGCTTCGCCGACCTCGTATACCGGAACAATTCCGGGATGACGCAACCGGGCGGCGGCCAGCGCTTCGCGTTGAAAACGTTCCCGCGCGGAAGCATCCGCCAGCGTACCCGCCCGCAGCGTTTTGAGCGCAATATCCCGCTCCAACCCATCCTGGCGTGCGCGCCAGACTCGCCCCATGCCGCCACGCCCCAATTCAGACAACAAAGTGTACGTCCCCAGTCGGGTTGCCGGAGCCGGGCCGTCGACCGCGTCCGAACGGACAAGTGCGGCACCCATCAGGCAGCGGGAACATATCCCACGCCAGTCGCAAACGGCGCCGCAGCGCGGGCAAATGGATTCCGGATTACTCAATCGAGATGATGCCTGGAAGCTTTCCAAGGTTTGTCTACGGGTTCACTGAATCCAGCGCGAGGGTGGATTCCCTCGGCGACACATGAGCGCGGCCAGCAACACCGAGGACGGCGACAGCCAACTGGAAAAAAAGAAACCGACGATCTTGCAATTCCGACAAACATCCTGCCGTCCTACACGGACTCAGGGGACGGATGTCATTCTATTTTTTTCTGCATCAACGTCCGGTAGCTCTGTACCCGGAGTGGATGCGGGCAAAGGCGCTTTGGCTCCAACCCATGAATCTTCGGCCGCCAGGAAACCAGCGAGCCAATGACCCCACTCCCCCGCGACGGGAACCATCCGCAGCCGCTTCACCCGTTCGAACCAATCCGCGGCCGGGATGACCTCCAATTGTTCGTCGTCGCGGATACGTTGCCCCGCGAGAGTCTCGGCGAGTTCGGGGAGCCAAGAGGGCGCCGGGGATCGCGCGAGCGGGACGCGATACAGGTAGGCCTCGCCACCTCGCTGCGAAACCGCCAGCCAAGATCCGTCCGGACTGAAACCCACCCGATTGGCTTTCTGACTGTTCGGCAATGGCAATGTCAAAACCTCGGATACCGGTCGTCCACTCTCCGCATCCCAAACCCGCCCGGAGCGCACCCCACCAACCGCTGCGAGCCGGCTCCCGTTAGGATGGAAGGAAACCGCTTGCATCGACGAGGTGGGATTCACCTCGGAAATCATTGCCCCGCTCTTCGCCGACCAAACTCGAATCGTCCCATCGTCTGCTGCCGTCGCCACCCGATCGCCCTGCAGTGACCACACGACGTCGTGGAGCAGCACCTCGCCCGGCAATGCCAGCGGTTCCGGCCGGCCCGTGTCCACGTTCCAAAATTGGACCGTCCCGCTATAGCAGGCCGTCGCCAACCGATGGCCATCCGGAGAGAAGCGGGCCGCAATCACCGGGGCGGAATGCTCCAACGTATGCAGCACCTGCCCTGAAACCGGATCGGCCAGCCACGCCCGACTGGAATAACTGGCCACCGCCAGTCGGCGACTATCCGGGCTGAACGCCACCATGGTAATCCGAAGGCCGCCTCCGGGGTTGACGGCCGTTGGATCCAGTTGGATCGCCGGAGTCCTGGGCTGGCCCGTCGCCAAATCAAACCAGTGGAGTACCGCCGAACCAGTTCCTGCCGCAAGCCAACGGCCATCTGGGCTGAGGTCTAACGCGTGGACTTCCTTCACCAGCCACGGCCCCACAATTCGATTTCCCGTTCGCGTGTGTCGGACTTCCAATCCCGATGCATCCGTTGCGACGGCCACTTGTGATCCGTCCGCCGAAAATCCCGCCATGTGGATTCCACCAATACCCAGCGGCACTGGCACCGCCGCAGGCGCATGCGACAAATCCACCCGGTGTAAAACGCCGGCGCTGTCCATCCGCAGGAGCCAGCGCGAATCCGGAGTGAACTTCAGCCCCAGGGAGCCAGCTCCCAGCGGAATTCTGCCGCCCATCGACGGCCTCCGACCCAACTCGCAAATCAGTGCGGTATTGGTCCCCGCGCAGACGGCGAGTCGCGATCCATCAGGACTGAAGGCGGCATCTTCTATCTCCCAACGCGTGCGAGTGGGTTCGTTCAGTGGATGGCCACCGTGAATCAAGTTGGGGACGACATCGCGCGAATCCTCACCCGCCAGCGCCCGTGTACCATCGGGCGAAATCACAGGACCAAAATAGGGCAGCGCCATCCCGGGTAATCGGTACTCGGTCCGACGGCTCCCCGTCTCCACCCGCGCCAGTCCGCGCGCCAGGACTTGCAGAATGCCGCGCCCTTCACGATCAAACAGGGTCGGCCAATCCCCGTGATGCTCAAAACGACGCCGCTCGCTGTCGGAAACAGTATCCCACAACAAAGCCCAACCGTCGCTGCGGGAAATGAGGAGTCGCCCGTCGTCCCGATCGAAACGAACTCCGTTTACTGCCGGACCGAGATTCAGCGAGAGCGTTTGTGCGGAGCCCTCCTCTCCACCGGCAAGACGCGCAATCCCAAAATCGGTCAATCGCGGCGCATCCTCGCGTTCCGCGTCCAGCAGGACATTCGACGGCTTCAAATCCCGATGAATAACGCCCGCTTCATGTGCGTGCTGCACCGCCAACGCCAGGTGCTGCAAGAGCGTGGCGGCAATGCGGGATGCCAGCGAGCCGGTCCGCAATCGTTGCGCCAGGGTCTCCCCCCGCACCAATTCCATGGCGAGGTAGAGTTCCCCTTCCGCCTCACCCACATCATGCACGGTCACGAT
>JAYVTS010000248.1:0-13745 GCA_043788645.1 Verrucomicrobiota bacterium | reverse complement strand
GCTATTCACGCCGGGTGGAAATGACGGAGATTGAGAAGAACGACTTCAACCTGAACATCTCTCGCTACATCAGCACGGCCGAAGAGGAGGAAGAGATCGACCTCGCCGCAACGCATCGGGAACTGGTAGAAATCGAGAAACGCATCCACGCGGCGCGGAAGACCCACAATGGGTTCCTGAATGAGATTGGGCTGCCGTTACTTCCAACTTCATGACGCAACCAGGGCCAGGCGCCCCAAAATGGCGCGTAGTGGAGGCCGCGTGTACCGAGTGTGTCACAGGGCATTTCAAAACCAGTGGCACTTGTGATCGATTGTTCCGTCGTTGGACATCCTGAAGTTAATCTTCAAGTGCCGTGCCGGAACCTCAGCTCGAATCCAACAGATCTAGTGTACCAATTACGGAATCGTGACGTAGCGATATAGGCTGCGGACACGCGGGCGGGTGGAGTCAAAGACCCGGAAGGGCTGACCGACACCAGGAACCGGCAGACCCAGATTCGACCAGGAGACCGCATCGGCGGAGATTTGGAGTTGGTAGGTCACCCCAAGGACTCCTGGAACCTCCAGTTCAACGGCCGGGTAGATTGCCAAACCCGCCGGAGCTGGGGAGGCCTCGTTCACCGAAAGCGCAATGTTTCCCGTACCGACGGTGGTGACGTTCTGCCTTCCGTCGACCATGATCTGGTACCTGACCCCTCGCACTGCATCGAACTTCACCTGGGACCATTGCACATTACGGGCATCGTCATTGTTCCCGACCAATTGGAGGCTGGCCAGACTGGACCCGGTGTAAACCGCTAGGAACGTGTCGAAATTGCTGCCCTCCGTGCGGATGTCGACGGGTCCGTCCGCGGGGGCCGTCCACTGCCACCAAACGGTGCGCTTGACGGCGGAACCGTGGTTCGGTTCGTCGAAATCCAGTCCGAAGAAGGTGTTGTTGGCGCTTCCCCGGGCGTTTGGGCCCTCCAGTGACTCGCGGTTCTGGAATGCGTCCCGTCCAGGCAACGCCGGCGGATCAAAGTTCTGCTGAAATGCCAGGTTCAGCTTCACATTTCCCTCGTACGGCGGTGTGAACAATTGTCGTCCGTCGACCATGATCTGGTACTCCCGGCCAGCCTGAGCCTGGAATGTCAGGCGGGACTGAATCACGTTCGGTGCATTGTCATTGATGGCAACTTCCGACAGATCCGTGAGCGAACTCCCCGCGTACACCGTCAAAACCGTGTCGAAATCGCTCGCCAACGTGTCCAAAGTCACCAGACCGTTGGCCGGCGCCGCCCAGCGCCACCACACCGTATGATTCCGCCCGCCGACCCGGTTCGGCTCATCAAGTTCGACTGACGCCAATCGGGTGTTGGCGATGCCCAGAGCTCGCGTCGCTGAGGGCAGGGCGGGGCGTGCGTCAAAGGAATCCGTACCTATTTCACTCCCGGGCTGGTCGGAACCGACGTAGCCGACCTCCACTGCAATAGTTCCCTGACCTTCGGTGGAGCTATCCTGTCGACCATCGACGGCAAAGGAATACGTGTCGCCAGCCTTGGTCGGAAACGAGACCGACGACCAATTGAACCCCGATTGCACGTCGTCGTTCTGGGCCACCGGCGACAGCTGACCTACCGCCGAGCCGGTGTAGACCGCTAGGACGGTGTCGAATCTGCTGCCGGCGGTGGAAATCGTCACCTGACCGTTTCCCGGAGCCGTCCAGGCACCCCAGACTGAGCGTTTGCGAAGTCCACCGTGGTATGGTTCACCCAGCTCGATGGAGGCAGTGCTGTTGTTCCCCTCGTAGGTCGCGTGCTCGCCGGCAGTGATCGGCCGAAAAGTAAAGCCATCGGTCAAGAAGGCGGCGTGGAGAGTAGAAAAGCCAAGGACGGCCATTCGGGTGACATGGATTGCGGCAATGGTCCAGGTTTGACGGTGTTTCGGTTTCACGATGACAGTGGAGCACTCTTTGGCGTTTCGGACTGAATCCTCGCCAATGTCGCCGCAGACCACCGCCTTTCAACCGAATGTGTCCGAAAGGCACAGCTATACGACGGAACTGGTCCTAAGTGCGACACTTCAAGGCGTTGCCCTACCCGAGTCCGTCTTGAGCCGGTCCAGGCCCGTCCGACGACAGTCCTATAGCCCGCAAGTGCCGGGCCGTTGTCCAAGTCCAGCACGGGCGGCTCGCACACCAGGAAGTGCTCCGCCAGATCCGCAATCGATTCGACCAAAAGAAGAGCCCGGTGACTTCGGAGCCACGCGCAAAGTTACCGAACGGAGCCGTCCGGGGATCACGGTCGTTGGCCCGCTCGGCGCGTTCAATTTCCGTTGGTTTATCCATTTCTGTTTTGCTCCTAAACCGGCTGATTGGCTATTCGGTTTGTGTCTAGGACTGTTGGTTACCGTGTCGCGCTCTGTCCATCCCCGAATCCGGTCGTTCATTCCAATCTTTTGTTGGCAGCCTCGAACTCCCGATCCAACGGGAAGCCAGTCTCCGCCGTTGCTGATGCCAGCCGGACACTGGCGTGAATCAGGCAAGCCAATTCCAATGCGGTCAGGGGTTCGGCATGTCCGTCGATTCGATGGTGCCGAGCCGGGTCATCGAGCCGAAGCCCGTGTTGACCGATGATCGCGTCCTGAAGGGCCAGTTTTTGCGCGTCACGGGGCCGCATCGAGCGGAGCCGAATTTGGCTGCGGTGGGAAAGGATGGCCGGCCGGTGGTCGGTGTCTCCCTCGACCCGATGACCCTGCTGCGCTTCGTCGCGGCCGACTTCAATTCGATGAACGAAATGTGCGAGCGTGCAGGGTTGTCCGAACGGGCCATCTACGACCGCACCAAGGAAGTCATGGAGTACTTCCGCTTTCCGTTTGATGCACCGCCGCCGGAGTGCAGGGATTTCGAGGATGGCTAGTGCGATTTGCAAGCGATTGGCGCAACTTTTTGCCGTGTTCGTGTTTGAAACACTTGGTGATTCGAAATCCGCGGCGACACGTTGCGCTCCACCCAAAGTTGGCCAGGTACAACCGGCTCGCGGTTCGGGCTCGCGGTCTAGGCCATCGTCGTTTCGCGAATCACTGGGATTTATCGAATGCCATGAGACTTTGTTTCCTTGTGGGCCTCTTGGCCGCTTTCACAGTCGGCGCGGATGTATCAAAGGTTCCGACGCAGAGTTCAGCCGCCCCCAAAGAGAGCGGCTATCAGTTGACTGTTCGGTTTGGAGACGGAGACGGCGCTCCCCGTCTGACGACCGATGTAGATCTAGGCGCACCGTTTATGAGCCATAAGGGGCTGGGCCTTCGGGTCCTCGCGATTGATGGCCGGATCGATGCGCCGAAGGATGGGAAATTTCATGGATTTCTCCATCACCTGGATTTGTCCGCTCTAAAGACGGAGTTGGGCCGTGGCTTGGCGCCACTGGCTGGGATACTCTGTCACTCGAACTCGATAAACCGTACGCAGTCGGTGTCGCAGGTGGTCTTCTTCGCTTTCACACCATCACTCTGACTAAAAAGCCACCTCAATGATTGCTGCTGTTGACCGCGTCGTGCGGTCCGGTCATTGGATCTGCCGATTGAGTTGCAATGTTGACTGCTGCCTCCGTAGGCCAGATCGAGACACTGCACGATGACAACCGCCGCCAGCGGCGCATGAAAGGTCTCCAGCGCTGCCGGGTGGACCCCGTTCAGGAGCCTCCAGGGCCGGAAACGACGATCATTGCCAGTCCGTGAAACGAAGCGTTGAAGCCGCCGGTTCATCACAAATTGCTTGCCCGATCTGGGCGCCTGGGTTTCCAGGCTGCGATTCAAGGACCATCGATCAGCAAGATGAAAAGTTGCGATGTGTGGTGCACGGCAACGGTTCTGCGTGTTGGGAGGAAATTCAGTGGAATTGAACGATGAACAAATTTGTTATAGTCGGCCTCTTGTTACTTGGTGCTGTCGGTGCAGTTGTACTTCTGATGACCACTCCGACAGGTTCCGCTCGATTGGGACTTTCATTTGTTGGATACACCAACGGTCCGGAATACACGATTGCGAGGTTCTCGATTACCAATCATGGTTCCGGTGACGCCTTTCTTGGCGCTGGTAGAATTGAGCTCAAGAGCGGTGGGAAAGAAACGGTGCCAACTGGTTCCTCTCTTCACATCTTGCCCCGATCAACCGGGAAAATTCTGGATGTGAACATTGGATTTGGGCGCCCAAGTGAACCGTGGCGACTTACGTGCTACTATGCTGAGAGGAGTCTCAAGACCGAGGTCTTTGACTGGCAAAATCGCCCGAACGGGTTAGGTCATTTCGTCGTTTCCCATCTGCCTTTTACGTCTGTGGGTGGAGTTACCTGCGGGGTTGTTGCAACGTCGGACTGGCTCCAGAATTGAATTTTGATGTGACCGAGCGCCTTGGCGAAGGGATTAATGAACCGAGTTCGAACTAGATTTATTCTGACCTGCTTTGCTTTGGGATCGGGGCTTTGGATCTGGGCACATTGGCGCATCGGCCCTGAAACCTTCGAAGTCTCGAAGGTGGCCTATGGTATGGCTCATCTACCTTCGGGTGCCTTGCCGATTACCAACGTCTTGATATCGATCACCAATCAGACCGGCTCGCCAATTCGAGTGGTGGGTTATGTTATGGGGCCTGAACCTGGGATTGTGAAAAACGCGTCTCCCGTTGTTGTTACAGTTTCTTGGTTGGGTGCAAACGAACAACGGATCAGCGAGGGGGTGAGTACCATGCGCCTTATTTTTGCCCACGCCCCGTCAGCCTGCGCCATTCGTCTTGTACGTGTGCCGGGAGAGTTTGGGAGACAAGATCAGGCGCAACGTGCACTGGGTTCCGGGAGCGCTACTACGATTTCTTCCCAAAGGCGTGTTGACCCGGCAGTTCGAAATTACTCCGCGGGATAGCGGCGGCCGGTATTGGGCTCAATCCGCACCAGCCGAGCCTTCGGTGAAGACGACGGCCGCCTGGTGGCTGAATTCCGACCAGGAAGGTGCGGTACATCAGCGGTCGATGTCTTTTCCTTGGGAGGGTGAAATCCGCAAGGCGTCTGAGGTAAAGGGGCAATGACTGGCGTTTTCTGGCGTCGCGAGTGAATTCAGTTTCGCCATCACTCCGACCCACCGTCCCCCTTATCCCCCTCCGTTCCCTTCAGCAAACCGCAGATGAGTGCGCTCGTATGAATCATCAATTCGCAGTCCAGGTAGTGGTTATCGCGGCGCTTCTGAACCCAGACGACCTTGGTCCGGCCGCGAGGGTCCTCACGCTCCTCACGCACTTCGGCTGTCATTTGGTCGAAATAGTCCTGACCGGTCGTTTGCGGCACCGTCCACTGGCCCACGGCTCCGTGAGTAAACAACGCCAAATGGTCCTTGATTGATGGGTTCGACCATTGGAATAAAGGCACATTTCCGCGGCCGTGGTTCGCCGCCGCCCCGAAAGTGGGATCCACCCATACCATTCGCCAAAGCTTCCGCACCGGTTTTCCGGTTCGCTCATTGGTCCGCAAGAACCATTCTGCGTCGTCGCCTTTCATCGGTTTCCAACCGGACGCAAGACAAAACCGGTAGACCTCCGAGGCCTTGAAACCGGAATCGATCACCGACTTGTTGGTCTCTACATTTAGTTTTCGACGCACTTCCTCCAATTCTTCAACCGTGTTGCACCGGCCATAACTAACTAAGCGACTGGCAGCGCCTGCTCCAAACGCCCGGCAGACCCAAAAATAATGTTCGCCGCCCTTCGCCTGCCGGTCGGCCGCCAGGAAGCGCATCTCCTCCACCGGCCAGGGATCTCCAAAGTCGTAGTGCCCCTTCCGTTCAAGAATCTGGTTGTCCCCGGTGGCGATCCACCGATCCGTCTCCCACGGTTCGCCCAGCGTTTCGGTTACGAAGGTTTTCATCGGCTCGATGTCGCCGCTGAAACGCATGGCATCGATCGCACTGAGGAATTCCTCCACAATGGTCGACCACTCCACCCAATGGGGCAGCAAGGCATTCCAGGTGTAGCTGACGTGCGAGCGCGGTGCGTTCGGATTCTGGGCCACGAATTGTCCATGGTTTTCAATCCAACGCCGGTCCATCGGGGTGTCCTTAATCCGATGACCGCAACCAGGGCACTCGAATCGAATCGTGCTCGCGAGCGCGTCGAACCGCCATTTGCCCTCGGGCTTAGTGGTTTCGTCGGTATTCCACTTTAGGTGCTCAAACTTCAGCGGCTGGAGCTGATGACATCCCGGACATTCAAAATGCCAATGGCGCTGGTCACCTGCGCGGAAAGCGGCATCCATGGCGTCGCCCTTAGTCCCGGCGGTCGAAATCAGGAACCGCCGCGAGTTCCAAAATGCTCGCGTCCGTTTCAGAACCATTTCCAAACGGCCGGGCGGATAATTTCGTACTTCGTCGCAAAACAGCCAACGAAGGGGTTTTGATTGGAGCCGGGCCTTGGAACCCGCCCAAGCCGCATAGAACGGCATTCCGGCAAAATCAAACCCCGTAAGGGTGGCCTCCCCCAGCTTGGCTTTCACCGGCCGGCAGGCATGGAAGGTGGGTAGCAGCCGGTCCTTGATGAAATCCTTCAATTCATCTTTGGTTGCAGTCACCCACATCGCGGGGCCTGGGTCTTCGGAAATCGCCCAGCAGGCACAGCAAACCACCGTTTGGGTCTTCGACGACTGCGCTGCGCACTGTACCGTCATGTCGCGGATTCCGTTATTAGCGAAGTCCTCCATCACTGCCCGCACCCATGGCGAAGAATCGGAGCGCCATCGACCGGGCATAGCGGAAGACTCCTCGACGTGAACGTGTTCCTCGCACCATTGCCACGCCGGCCTGCGGTCGGACGGTTTGCACGCAGCACAGAAGGCTGCGATCAGCGGATGGAGAACTTTCGCCATTACCTATGGCGGAACGTTCAGATTGCTCACTTCTTGACCTCTACCTCAAAGCCAGTGAAACTGTGTAACTGGCAATTCGCCGCCCGTTCTCGGGTTCATAATGAGAAAAGGAAAGTTTAGGTTTCCGCCCGACAATTCCTCTTGTCCCGCTTGGTGAATAGAGGTTAGGCCGGGGCGGAACTGCTCGGGAGCCAAAGTTCCGGTAGAGAGAGGAGCGTGGTAATGACTGGACGCCAGCCTAGCTCCTGTTCGACGAAAGCTATGTCTGTAATGAGTCCTATAAGCACACCGTCTGGTCGAAAGACGGGAGCCCCAAAAACACCCATCGAGCTCTGCACAGGAGTAAGGAATCGAGTATGCATTCTGGACTGAGTACTACCGCCCGCAAAACTGATGAAAGCGTCCTGAAATTGAAGTTCCATAGCACCCCGAAGTTCTTGAGTTTCATCCGGCATTGTGAGATAGCCAACGTGATCCCCGGTATAGACACGCAGTTCGCACGGGATTGCTGCCTCGTTAGTGCGGAAATAGCGCTCTAAGTTTTCATCTTCTATGTCTGGATGGTTCGCCTTGAGAATATCCAAAGTATCGTGTGGCACCGGCCCCACTTTGATCAAGCGCAGGTCACCATCGCGTTTTGCCGCGGGTTCCTCCACGAATGACGACATACCCGAAGGCTCCCACACTGCGGCACTGCCTAACTGCACTGAAAGCACCTCAACGATTTGATCCAAGACACTGCCCGGGACTACAGCACGTCTGGGTTTGACGAATGTGCATAGACCCAACGTCACAAAACGAGGTCCGTTGATTATACCAATGGGACATGTTCGGTTGCCGTAGACTGCAACTGCCCGTGAAAATCCGACGGTTGATCGCCTATCTGAGGACGTTGTATCTTGTTCTAGCCGCTCTAAGCGCTCCTCGATCTTCGCTACAACCTCGACCCCCATCTTAATCTGCGCTTTGTAAGTCCGCATCGATTTTAGATCGATAACACCTTTGTCGAACCGAGCGTGGCAATTTGGGCACAAAGCGATTAGATTGCTGAACTCATGGCATTTCGCTTTGGACCAAGGTGTGATGTGCGCAATTTCAACGGGAGTTTGCCTGCACTTTGGGACCGCGCAGGCATGTCCCGCCTCTACGAGTACACTACGTACAAGCTCGGAAGGAATCGCTGGTCTGGATTCGGGCATGGGAATGGGCGGGCACTAGAGATTAGTCAAAGTCGAACGGAAACACCGACGAATCCAGAGGTTGGCCGCCAATCGAGAGCAAACAAATCTATCGGCTGGCCACACGGCGTAGGTATCGTCCGGCTGCTAGGCGACGCCTAACCGCTTCTCGACCGGTTTGCGGCCGCCTCGCGGCCGGTCGAGCCGGCCAGTCTGGTCACGAAAAAGCCCCTCGGATTTCGCCGAGGGGCGGTGATGGAAGGCTCGCTCTCCTACTTTTTCACCCGGACCAGTTCGAACACCCGTTTGGTAGAGGCGAACCCGGCCGGTGATGCGGCGGGTGACTTTCAGTGCTTGCGCTTCGTTCATTTTGAACGCTGCCTTCAGTTCTTGCGCAATGCCATCACGATCCCTACCGCTGAGGAATGGCGTCGCGACCAACCCGCCCTTGGATTCCTTCAATTCTTTTAGCGTCGTCGGGAGTCGACCGATGCTTTCACCGTCGGTTTTGGATGCGCTGGATTTCGCAGCCTTAGGCTTTGAACTAATCTTACGGGTTGATTCCTTAGTCGGTGGGGTGCGAGTGGCGGGCACGTTGACCGAGTCCTTCGTGATGTTATTGAGATTGCTCGACCAATAGGGTGTCGTAACTCCGCCGTCCATTAGGAAATCACTGCCGGTAATGAACGTGCGGTCCGGCCACATCAGGAGAGCGCCAACGCCTCCCACTTCATCACGGGTGCCGCCACGGCCGGCCGGAGACAACGCGATCATGCGTCGATATCCCTCGCCACGCGGACCGGTCAACTCGTCCTTTGCGAAAGGCGTGAAGATGATTCGCACGTTCCCGGGACAAGAATGCTTGACAGGTCATGCATCCACAAGGCAAAAATGACGTTGTTCGTATTATCGTCATTTTATTGTTGTAATCGGATCAGAGACGCGTCAATAATGACACATGACCCTATTGATCAATTCGGGTTCTGAATGGAAATCGAGTTTTCGAATCACGATCTGGACCGACTTGAGACCGATAGCAATTTTAACGCTGGGCACAGCCAGGACGTGGTCAGGGGTTACCGCAAGCGTTTGCGATCAATCCGAGCCGCGCTTGATGAGCGAGATTTGTACGCAGTTCGTGGAAACCGATTTAAGAAACTCAAAGGCGATAGAGCGCACCAGCATTCGATACGCATAAACGATCAATGGAGGCTTATAGTTGAAATAAGGTCATCGACGCCGAAAAACGTAGTCCACATAATTTCGATAGAAGATTATCATTGAAAATGAACGCAAGAACTCCAGCAGAAGCGTTTCCGCCTGGAGAATTCATCCGGGAGGAACTGGAAGCAAGGGGCTGGACCCAATCCGATCTGGCGCAGATTACGGGGCGTCCGGAGGCTGCGATTAACCTGATCATTAACGACAAGCGAGGGATAACCCCAGAAACCGCCATTGAACTTTCTGGGGCATTCGGAACTAGCCCTGATTATTGGCTAAACCTTGACAACGCGTACAAGCTGTCTAAGGCGGTAGTTTCGGTATCTGAAATACGACAGCGCGCTTCCTTGTTTGAGAATTCTCCAATCAAGGAGATGGTAAGGCGGGGTTGGATCGCTGAAACCGATTCAATTTCTGACATGGAGGTGGAAGTGGCCAGCTTCTACTCCGGTGTTAAAAGTGAAGACTTCAAGATGGCGGCCCGGGCTTCCACCGAGCACGGACAAATCACTCCAGCTCAAATGGCATGGGCGGTGAGGTGTCTTCAATTAGCGGACGCTATTCCATCTAAACCCTACAACCCTAAACGCCTAGCGTCTTGCAAATCAGAATTAAGGCGACTCGCGGCGTTCCCGGAAGGAATCGCCAAAGTTCCAAACGTGCTCTGCGATTTCGGCATTAGGTTCGTAGTTGTCGAGCATCTAAACGGAAGCAAAATAGACGGGGCGGCGTTATGGCTTGGACAATATTGGGACAGGCCGGTCGTTGCCGTTTCTGCAAGGTTCGACAGAATTGATTCATTCTGGCATACGCTCTGTCACGAGATTTCGCACATACAGCATAAAGACTCAATCGCGACTATTGACGTTGATTTATTAGGAACTGAAGATCGAAATTCCGAGATTGCAGAGACTGAGAAGAGGGCGGACGAGGAAGCGGCGGATATGCTTATACCTCGATCAATTATGGACTCTTTCATAATGCGGAAGCGTCCTTTTTTTTCAAAATTGGCCATCATACAGTTTGCCAAAGCGAATAAGATTGACCCAGGAATAGTGGCCGGACAGCTCCACCACCGATTCAAGAACTATTCTACAAATAGAGAAATGCTTGTTAAGATCCGAGATATTCTGACATCTCGCGCCATGACTGACGGTTGGGGAGTTCAAATTAATAGGACAAAACATGCCAAAAACGAAAACTGAGTTTCTTCAAGAAATAAAAAACAAATACCATGAAGCTGGTCACAAATGGCCAGCCAAAGCTTAGGAAATTGCAGGGTGGGCGATTGAGCGTGGGCTTTGGAAGCCATAACTGAAATACTTTGGACGAAATATTGTTCCATATTTGTGAATCGTACGCATAAGGTATTCTTTGTAGCGGAGCTCTGATTCCTTATGAGATTTGCATTTGACCACTAATCGGTAGAACTCCTTGAGTGAAGACGGAAATCGGGAAGGTGATGGTATTTGTTCCCAAATCAATGCCGTGCTTCGATTTTGATAATTCACAATATCTACACTGCGTTCCGCAGCTCTAAATAAATCTAACGCCTGCGACACCGCTTCACCGAAACACAAGTTCTGAAATCGACTTTGTGCAGCAATCATTGCCAAAGCTTCTGGGGAAGGAATTGAAAGCGGTGCAGGACCTCGTTTGACATCAGATTTCTCATGTCGCTTCATATCTCTTTCTTTTTCAGCTCAAAATTATTTAGGTGGATTTTGTTTGCCGAGTCTAATCCGCCTTTAGGAATCGTTGCCGAATCCATTCGCCGTGAGCGTCATCGCTTTTGGGCAGAAAATAATCCTCCATACGATCAACAATCGAGCCATTCCTTATTGGGCGCTGGCGGGCGACCCAGTTCCGTACGCTGTGCCGCCAATCGTATTCCCATGTCAACTCGAGGCGCCACTCCTTTCCAGATGGAACTAGCACAGGGACTTCAAGGATGAATCCTTCCCCTCTGGCGAGGTGACGCGTGCTGCCGACAAAATAAGCATTGCCCTCGTTGTGCCGCGCGATTTGAGGTCCACCAAACTGACTGACGGCGCGATGGCTCTGATTGGTGACGCCGAACCGATCCATCGAATTGGTGGTTGTGCCAAGGTACGTTATCCGCAAGGCATCGCCGGTCGGGCGGGACGGGAGCGATGCCAGGATGCCAAAAAGACAGAGGAGTAATAAAACCCCTAATCCAAACTTTTTGCGCACTAGAGAAAGTTAACATGTATGGCCAATCAACTCAATGAGCATTTCGCTGAGCCAGTTATTTTTGCCCTGGGGCTAAATCTTTCCGGCAAGTTCGAGCAATCGCTCTCGACCCCGTTTCCAAGATTGTCCGGTCATTCCCTGAATGATTTGCAGCATTTCCGTCTTGACCGATGAGGCGGAGCCCTCGCCGAGCATTCTCGGCATCGCTTTGCTCAACGCCTGGCGGAAATCCTCCCGCCCTGGCCGAAAGTAATGCTTTAGCACGACCTCGACTGTTCGGTGTCCGGTGATTCTTTGAACAAGCTCTATCGGCACTCCCGCGGCAAGCGCGAGCGTGATCCAGGTCACGCGGAAACTGTGGAAATCGTGTACGGACGCCCGTCGCTGCCCATTTTCGCGTTCCACTTGGAGTTCATCCGTCTTCACCGCCCGACGGGGGCCTCGCAGGATCGAGCACCCCGTTGCCCGTTCGAGTTCGTTCAAGTAGTTCGAGACAGCCCCACGACTCGCTCCCGTGGTCGCCATGACCTCGGCCAGGTTCGCGCCGCCGGCATACGCTTCGAACGTATTTGCCAGCCTCGCCGCCTTGGGCGTGTCGCCTAGGGTCTTCAGGTAGGTTTCCACGCGCAACCTGACCTCGGCCGGACTCAAAGGCGAGGGCAGGGCGGTCTCGGCCGGATCAGCCGGACCTTCCAACGCCCGGGCCAGGACCTGCTTGACCCGCCATGTGATTCCGTCCGGGTTCGACTGGTACATCAACGCCGCTTCGGGGAAGCAGTACTCTGACTTGCCGGCCTGTGCTTTCGCCTTCGCCAGTTCCTCGGCCAGCATCGGGAAGATTGGAATGTCCACCGTCTCGCCCGTCTTGGCGGTTTCCACCGACAGGAACCCGGCCTCCAGATCCACCGAATCCCATTTCAGCAGGCAGCAATCACCCCGACGCATCGCGGTGCACATCCCAGTGACGATTAGCGGTCGGACGAAGTCGTCGCCGGCACAGGCGTCGGTTATTAGCTTTAGTTCCTCGACCGTAAAAGGTTCGCGGTTGACGGTTTCGGACGCCTTGGTCACCAACCCCCGGAACGGATTGCTGCCATCGCTAAGGTGGGGGTGCAGGTGCTTGAAGGTCGCACGCAGCAACTTGAGCGTGTCGTTCCAGGTCTTGGGCGCCACTCCCCGCGCCGCTTCTGCGTCCATAAATGCCGGCGCCGTCTCCGGTTTAACCGCGATGAACTCCGTGGCGCCGCGCTGATGACTGGCGACGAAGTTGGCAAAGCGCTCCAACCGCAACTTGCACTGCATCGCGTACCGCTTCTCTGGAGGCTTCCGTCGGGGGATCTTCGCCCAGTGTTCCGCCAGCTCGTTCAGCTTCGGGAAGGACACCTCCCGACCTGACTTCAACTCCGCCAGTTTCTGGATCGCCTTTTCGCCCGTGCGGTCGTCCGCCATTTCCTTTGCAAGTCGTTCGTAGGCTTCCATGGCCCGACCGCGGGACTGTTCGAACTCATCGTCACCCTGCATCGTCCGCTTGGGCGGTCGCTTGCCGGTAATCTGAATTCGCAGGTTGATGATCGACTTCTGGCCACCGACGACAAAGACGCCGTACCACCACTTACGGGATTTTCGGATTTCGAGGCTCATCGTTTTTTATAGTTTGGGCGCACTCTGGTGCACTGGGGTGCACTTCGCCGTCGGAACCTGTAAAACTCATTGATCTTGCTCTGGTCCAGGTCATTACTGTTGGACCAACGAGCGGGCCATCGCCACTTTCGAGTGCGAAGCGACGGGGCGTTAGCGTTTTTACGCATCCTACTGATCGGGTAACGGCGATCAAAGTGGCCTGGGAATTCACGGTGCCTTGTGCTGTTCATCCAGTATTCCGCCCCGCACAGAAGTCCAGCCGCCAGGGAATACGGTGGCGCCATCCGACTCAAGACCGCCTTCACTTCAGTGCGACTCAACACTTCTTGGAGTTGTACCGGCCAATGCTCACCCTATTAGGCCTAGCGCGATGACGCGCCGGTGCTATGCCCAAGCTCTTAGGCTTTGCACCCGAATTCGGGTACTAGGCCAAACGCTCCGGCCTTGGCCTAATTGATGTTCGCCGCTTCTGAGTTTCCCCCGAATCGGCATTGATGAAACCCCATCTCTGCGCTACTCATCTTATATGGCCAAGTTGCTTGACCGAATCACCGTCAACCCGAAGCAGTGCGGCGGGCGCCCTTGCGTCCGCCGCATGCGGATTCGCGT
>JAYVTS010000247.1:0-15588 GCA_043788645.1 Verrucomicrobiota bacterium | reverse complement strand
TGCCGAATCTTGGTATTTCGCCCAGTTTTCAAGGGTGATCTGTGAGGTTTCCGCAGGAATCCCCTTTGGTAATAATCACGAGGGTTCGATTCCCTTCACCCGCTCCATTTATAATCAACGAGTTACGAGGCATTGCAGTAAAAGTGCAGTAAAATGACTGAAGCCACGCCTCGGTTCCTTCCCCCTCGAAACACTCGGTTTTCCGGCATTTCCATCGGAGTTTGACCTCAAGGGGCCACTGAACCAGCGTGTTCGTGCCCTCTATTGCGTCCGTTTATTCCCGTTTTTGAGCATTGCTCATGTACGTGGCGGACCTCTCGCGCAGTGGATGGCTGCCATTTCGGGCTCTTTGGAGCGGATCGGCATGGAAACGCATTGACGCGATGCTCAATAAGAATAGCCGCTAGGCCGGCTACATCGACGATTCGTCCGTGATGCCCGAGGGATTACTCGACGCGCTGGGCGAACGGCAGGTCATCGGACTCGTCCGTTGCGCGCAATCGCTGAAGGAATCTCACCGCCGTTGAATCTAGCGATCCACTCGCGTTCGTTTTCGCCGGGCCGGTTCAAAATGGATGTCAGGATTTCCAGCCTTGGCGCGTTCATGGCTGGATAGAAACATGATGAAAGCGATTCGATGGCTGCTCGTCCTGGGCGTTTTGGTGGGTGGCGGGTATTGGCTGCGGCAGAAATTTGCCGGCCCGTCCCCGGCTGGAAATCCTGCGGCGAAAGCTGCGGCCGGAAAGCAGCGTGCGCCAGCCACGGCGGTCGTGGGTTTGCGCGACATCAACTTCGCCATCACGGCCGCAGGCGACATCGGGGCGGTGGATGTCGTCTCGGTGCGACCGGAGGTCGGCGGGCTAATCTCCAAGCTCACGCTCGACATCGGGGACAAGGTCAAGAAGGGGGACGTGTTGTTTGAACTGGATGACAAGGATCTCCAGACGGAAAAGACTTCGCGCCAGACGGAGATCGCCGGCGCCCGGCTGGCAGTCGAGACGCAGCGGCTCAACCTGGAGAAGGCGAAGCTGAACTTCGATCGGGTGCAGGGTTTGTTCAGCAGCAAGCTGGTGGCGCGGGAAGCATTCGACAACGCGCGGATCGAACATGACCTGACGAAGAACAGCCTGGACATCGCGCAGAACCGGCTCGAAAGCGCCCAGACCACCCTGCAACAGGTCGAGGACAAGCTGACCAAGACCATCATCCGCGCGCCGTTCGACTGCACGATACTGGCACGCCCGATTTCCATCGGGCAGGCTGTGTCCGGTTCCAGCGGTTTCAACAGCGGCACTGAGGTGTTCACCGTCGCCAATCTGACCGACATGATCATCACTGCGCACATCAATCAGGCCGATGTCACACGGCTGAAGGTCGGGCAAGAGGTCGCCGTGGAGGTGGAGGCGGTGGCGGGGCTCAAGCTCGTCGGCCATGTGGATCGCATCGCGCCGCTGGCGACGTTCCGCAACGGTGTGAAGGGATTTGCCACCCGGGTCAGCCTCAAGAACGCCGAGGACAAGGTTCGCCCCGGCATGACGGCCAATCTCACGGTGCCGCTGATCGCCGCCGGCAACGTGCTGGCCATTCCCCTGGGCGCCATCTTCAACGAGCAGGGCGAAACGTTTGTGTATGTCGGGACGAAAGACACGACGTTCGAGCGGCGCCCCATCCAGGTGGGCGTGGCGAATTATGACTTCGTCGAGATCACCAAGGGGTTGACCACCGGAGAGGTCGTGTCCCTCACCGCGCCGCCAGCCAAGGCGAGTGGTAATGGAGTCAGCGCCAGCGCCAAGCCCCTTGCTGGTTCCAAATAACCTCGCCATGCCGCTCGTTGAACTGCGCAACGTCAGCAAGATTTACCACCTCGGTGGCGAGGAGATCCGCGCGCTCGATGACGTCTCGCTCGACATCGACGGGGGCGAGTTCATTTCCATCATCGGGCCATCGGGCAGCGGCAAGTCCACGCTCATGCACATCCTCGGGTGCCTGGATTCGCCGACCAAAGGCACCATTCGTCTCGACGGCACGATGATCGAGAACGCTTCGTCCCGGGAACTCGCCCGCATCCGCAACCGAAAGATCGGGTTCGTCTTTCAGTTCTTCAATCTCCTGCCCAAGTTGACCGTGCTCCAGAACGTCGAACTGCCGATGATTTACAGCGGTGCCTCCAGCCGTGAGCGACGGGAACGCGCGATGCACGCGCTCAAGCTGGTGGACATGGAGAATCGCGCGCGCCATCGGCCCATGCAGCTCTCCGGCGGCCAGCAACAGCGCACCGCCATCGCCCGGGCGCTGGTCAACGATCCCAAAATTGTTTTCGCGGACGAACCGACCGGGAACCTCGACTCCCACACGGGCGAGGCGATTCTAAAGCTGTTCTACCAACTCAGCCAGGAAGGTCGCACCATTGCCTTGGTGACCCACGACCCGGAGATCGCGGCCTCCACCCCGCGGCGCATCGAGATTCGCGATGGCAAAGTCGCCACGACGGTGGACGCCAAACTGGCGGGCCTCAGCCAGACACCGAAGTTCACGGCCGCGAATCTGAGTTGACTCAAGCGCCATGAACTTCCTCAACACCATCAGCGTTGGCTTCAAAGAGATTTGGGCGAACAAGTTTCGCTCCACCCTCACCATGCTCGGGATCATTCTCGGCGTCGGCAGCCTCGTCGCGCAGTCTGCGCTGGTCAAAGGATTGGAGAACGGCATGAAGGAGGCGCTCATTGCCATTGGGGGTTTGGAGAAGGTCTATGTCAACGAACAGGCGATCCCCATCTGGCAGCGGCATCGCGCCGATCAAGCCGTCGGTCTGACCATGAACGACATCTATGCCCTGCAGCACAGCGCGCCACTCGTTCACCTGGTCAATCCGGAGATGCAGGTCCGCCTCGTCACCGCGACCCGCAATGACAAAGCGTTCAATCCTTGGCATTTCGTCGGAACCTGGCCGGCCGCGTTGGAGTTGAATCAGCATCTCGTTGAGCATGGACGCATGGTTAATTCGGTGGACGAGGACCAAGCCCGCAGCGTTTGCGTGATCGGCACGGGCACTTGCGACGCGCTCTTCGGCGTCCCGGAGGAGATCGGTCGCGAGATCATCCCGATCGGCGAATTCATCAACATCAACAACCAGCGCTTTCGCATCATCGGGATGTTCCAGCACTACGAGAGCGAGCTGGATCGCAAGGCCCGCGAGCTTGCGATGGAAAAGGCGCAGGAGCCGTCGCCAGGCGGGCCGACACGCAAACGCGGCCAGGGCAGCGGCCGGAGCAAGAGCGGGGCAGGCATCGCCTTTGAATGGAAGAACAACACCATCTACATTCCGCTTAAAACAATGTGGCTGCAGTTCCGCGCCGGCGCGGGCACGAACAATGTGGGTGACCCGAAACTTTCCACCGTCTATTTCAAGGTCAAAGATCTGGACCAGATGAACGACGCGCTCCAGCAGGCGAAGAACGTGATGATGCGCACCCACAACGGCATTGAGGATTTCGCCTTCAACACCCAAGAGAACTGGTCCGAGAACATCGCCACCGCCATCCGTAACGCGCGCTTGAGCGGCACAATCATCGCCGCGATCAGCCTGCTCGTGGGCGGCGTCGGCATCATGAACATCATGCTGGCCAGCATCACCGAACGCGTGCGCGAGATCGGCGTGCGCAAGGCCATTGGCGCAACCTTCATGGACATCTTCCTGCAGATCCTGGTCGAGAGCGTGGTCATCGCCGTCATTGGGGGAGTGGCCGGTTTGATCGCTTCGAAAGGACTCGTCAACGTGCTCTCTCTCCTGTCCCCGGACGCCAACACGCCGGTCATCACCTTCGATGCGATGCTGATGGCCTTCAGCTTCAGCGTCTGCGTCGGCATTCTCGCCGGCATCTTCCCCGGCCTCAAGGCGGCGCGGTTGAATCCCATCCAGGCACTGCGGTATGAATGATGAACACCACGACGATCAACTTGAACCCCGACCCCATATTTGCGGCGAAAACGGTCAAGGTGGAACTGGCTGATGCAGGCAGTTTGAACAGCCATGCTCATTACCTCGGTCAAACTCTTGATGAAAAATACCGCCTCGAACGCTTGCTCGGGCAAGGCGGCATGGGCGCTGTCTATCTGGCCACGCATCTAGGCACGGAGCGTTACGTCGCGGTGAAACTGATTACGCCTCAGTTCATGCGCAACGATGAGTTCGTCGAACGGTTCAAGCGCGAAGCGCGGGCCTTGGGCCGCCTGAGGCATCCAAACATAGTTGATGTGACCGACTTTGGCTTTGCGCGGGTTGGCAATGAAAGCATTGCCTATCTCGTGATGGAATACCTGGATGGCTGCACACTCGGCGAAGTGCTCGCGGAGGAAAATCGCCTGCCTCTTGACTGGGTCGTCGATATTTTCGAACAGGTTTGCTCTGCGGTGCATGAGGCGCATAAGCAGGGCATCGTTCACCGGGATCTGAAACCGGACAACATCTGGCTGGAACCAAACAGACTCGGCGGTTATCGCGCCAAGGTTCTCGACTTCGGTATCGCGAAACTGACGGAGCCAGACAAAGCTCCATCCGGAGTAGCATCCGTCAATCCGAGCAGTGGCGAAAGAGCCACCATCTGCGTAACGCCGCTCGCAGAAGTGGCTGTGACAGGTGTTCCGAAAAAGGAGATGACACCGTCGGCACTCGTTCTACCGGCGAAACCGGAAGCCCGAACCGGCATTAAGCCACCCTCCGCAATAACGGAAGGCGCACCGTCGCTGCCCCTGGACAACGGGAGCGTGCCCGCGGCCCAGTTGACGGGCGTCGGCGCGATTCTGGGAACGCCTTTGTACATGTCGCCGGAACAGTGCCGCGGCAAAGCTCTGGATGCGCGCTCGGATATCTACAGCCTGGGCGTCATTGCCTATCAGATGCTTTCTGGTGCGCCGCCCTTTCAGGGCGAAGCGATGTCGGTGGTTCGCGCGCACCGCGAGAGCCAGCCGAAACCCCTGTCTGACCACGACGGCAAGTTACCCAGGAGAATATCGCGCCTGATCATGTCGGCGCTGGAGAAGGATCCGGCCGCCCGGCCGCAAACCGCGATGGCCTTCGCCAACGCCTTGCGCGCGAACGCCGATGGGCTGGGCGTGCTTTACCGGCGCGCGTTCGCCTTCTACAGCGAATACTTTCCAAAGGTTATTAAGCTATCCTTGTTGGCGCATACTCCGGTGATCATCGTCATGCTGATAACCATCGGCCTCGGATTGGCGGAGCCGCAGCTTGGCAACGTGGGCGAGACCGCATTAAAGATTCTCCTCTGGCTGTTGAACGGTGCCTCGAGCTTCGTGGCCGCATCGACCATTTCCGGGGTCATTGCAATCATTGTGACGCAATGCGCAGTGGTGCCGATGAAACCGGTGGAACTACGCGCCGCTTTCGCCATCCTACGGCGGCGGTGGCGACCGTTCCTCAAGACCGACATTCTCGCCACTCTGCGCGTTTGGCTCGGATTAATCTTGCTGGTAATTCCGGGTGTGGTGATGTGGGCGAGATATTCGTTCTGGGCGCCAGTGGTTTTGATCGAGGGATTGGAATACAAGCCCGCCCTGGAGCGATCACGCGCGCTGACCTCGCGTTCGTGGCGTGCCGTTATCATTGCGATACTGTTCCAGTTTTTCGTGCCCGCACTGGTGCAGATCCTGATCGGCGGGTCGATCGGCCTCGCCTCCAAAGCGAACGGCAGTTTGCATGTGAAAGTGCTTTCGCAGTTGGTTTCCTTGACCAGCATCTTCTTGTTGCCGCTCGTGTCCATCGTGCCGGCGTTGCTCTATTTGAAGATGCGACAGTTTGGTGGTGAGACCATGACTGAGGTAATGGCGCAGATTGAAACAGAAGGAACACGGCGCAAGTGGGAGCAGCGCATGCGCGTGCGGCTGACAGGGCTAACCTAATAACGATGCTTTCTGAACAGGACATCCTGCAGACTCTGATGAAGGCGCGCACGCGGCTTTCCGCCGCGGCGTGGGTGGTCGTGCGGGATACTCATGCCGCCGAGGACATCTTCCAGAACGTCGCGCTCAAGGCGATGACGAGGGACGTGTGCTTCGAGACGGAGAGCGCGCTGCTGTCGCCCGATGCCAACACGCCGGTCATCACCCTGGACGCCATGCTGCTGGCCTTCGGCTTCAGCGTCGCCGTCGGTATCCTCGCCGGAATTTTTCCCGGACTCAAAGCGGCGCGATTGCGCCCGATTCAGGCGTTGAGGTATGAATGAGGATTCGATGCCGCTGAGTTCCGGGAACCAAATTTGATGTCAGCAAGCTGCAGTACCAATGCCGTAACCATGAGCGAATCCTCATCCTCCCACCAACGTCTCCACGACCTTGATGCCTTGCGTGCGACGGCGATGCTGATGGGCATCGCCTATCACGCCGCGCTCTCTTTTTCTGCGGATTTCCCTTGGATGGTTCAGGATGTTGCCCAGGCCAAGTGGCCATTCGTCTACCAAGCCTGGGTGCATGGCTTCCGGATGCAGCTCTTCATGCTCGTGAGCGGGTTCTTCACGGCGATGCTCTGGCGGCAGAAGGGAGTGAAGGCGCTCCTCTGGCATCGCTGTCGACGGGTGCTTTTCCCCTGCCTGCTCGGCTTGGTCACGGTGGTGCCGGCTGTGATCGGGGCCAGCATCTTTGCCTCCAAACACGCCTCTGCCGGGAATCTGCGGACGGCGTTGGCCGAGCCCGCCTCCGCCAACCTCTGGGCGGCCATCCGGAGGGGTGATGGCGCCGCGCTGGAAGTTCACCTCCAGCAACCTGGCGCCCTGACCAACCAGCACCTCCAATTCGGCATCACCCCGTTGACCTGGGCGGCACTGACCGGACAGCGTGACCTCGCGGCGATCCTGCTAGCTCGCGGTGCCGGTGCCGGTGACCGCAACCGGGACGGCGGCACGGCCCTCCACGCCGCAGCGTTCATGGGAAACGCCGAGATCGTTGATCTCCTGATCCAGAAGAGCTCCGACGTCCATGCCGCGAACCTCTCCGGCGAAGTCCCGCTGCAGAGCGCTGCGCATCCCTTCAGCACGGTGGAATACATCGCCGGCCTGCTCGGCATTCCCGTCGAGAAACAGAAGGTGGAGGAAGGGCGGGGAAAGATCATCAGCCAACTTCGCTCCTCGGGTGCCAAGACCGGGGCGACAGGGGCCGGCGAGGGAGCGGCCGGTCCTGGCACCATGGTGGCGGCCTACCAGTGGCTGACGGAGACCGCCGTGTTCGGCGTGATCTGGTTCCTGTGGTTTCTCGTCTGGTTGGTCGGTATCTTCGCAATCTACGCGCTCATCGCCGACCGCCTCGGCTGGCAGCGACGCCCTTGGCGATTCGTCCTTTCGCCGGCCCGCCTGCTCTGGCTGGTGCCCCTGACCCTCGTGCCGACCGCGCTGATGGATTTCAAACTCGGGATCGGTCCGGACACCTCGATGGGCATCATCCCCATGCCCCATGTGCTGCTCTACTACGTGCTCTTCTTCTTCTTCGGCGTGTTCTACCACGACTGCGACGACCGGGAGGGGCGATTGGGCAGGTCGTGGCGCTGGTCACTGCCCGTCGCGACTTTGGTCATCTTCCCCCTCGCGCTGGAGTTCGCCACCGGCACCTTCGGATTCCGCGACGCGCTGCTGCCGGCGAAGCTCCACCGGCCGGCCTCGGTGCTCTTCCAGTCGCTCTTCGCGTGGGCCATGTCCTTCGCGAGCATCGGTATGTTCCGTGCCCTGCTGACCTGCGAGAACCGCACGATCCGCTATCTGTCGGACTCGGCCTACTGGCTCTACCTGACGCACCTGCCGCTGTGCATCGCCGGCCAGGCGGTGATCAGCCAGTGGAAGGCGCCGGTCTGGATCAAGCTGCCCCTGTTCTCGCTCGCGCTGACCGCGTTTCTGCTGCTGACGTATCACTTCCTGGTCCGCTACTCTTGGATCGGAAGGCTGTTGAATGGGCCGCGCAACCGGCGGATGCCCGCCAGTCCGCCGCCGCCCTCCACAGGAACCGCATGAAGCTCACCGAGCACGACATTCTTCAGGCCCTGATGCAGGCGCGCACGCGGCTGTCCGCGGCGGCGTGGCTGGTGGTGCGCGACGCTCATGGCGCGGAGGATATTTTCCAGAACGTCGCGCTCAAGGCGATAACGCGGGAAGTGAGTTTCGAGAATGAGGCGGCGCTGATGTCGTGGGCCTTCATCACGGCGCGACGGGAGGGAATCGACTGGCTGCGGCGTCATCAGCGCGAAACTATCTGCCTCGATGCGGAGATTCTGGAACTGTTGGAACACGAGTGGCAGTCCGAGGCGGCGCATCCTGCGGGCGCGAAGATTGAGGCGTTGCAGGATTGTCTGGCGGCGGCGCCGGAGTCCGCGCGGCGTCTGCTCAAGCTGCGTTACTTCGACGGCTATAGTTGCGAGGAAGTCGCGGAGCAGATGGGCATCGGATTGAACGCGATTTACAAACGCGTCTCCCGCCTGCACGAGAGCTTAAAGGAGTGCATCGAGGGCAAACTCAGCAACGCGGCGAACAGCGGAGGACCGGTTCCATGAACCCAAGGGATACACGTCACGAACTCCTCTTGCGCTACCTCGACGGTCGCGTGAACCCGGAGGAACGCCTGCGTGTCGCCGAGTTGCTGCGCTCCGATGCTGCTGCGCGAGAGTTCCTGCGCACCGTGTCAGAGCAGGCGGTGCTGGTCGCGGACTTGGAGCGCATCGCCGCGGCCCGCGCGGAGGCGCTTCATCCCCAGCAAGGCATCGCAGAACAGAGGCGCAAGATTGTGCCGGTTGAATTTCGGGCGTGGCAATGGCGCGTGGCCGCTGCCGCCGCCATCATCGTTCTGCTGGCCGCTTTTGCCTTCCAGTTTCGTCGGGCCGACCAGCCGGGAGTCGCCCGCGTCTCGAAGGTGACTGGCTCCAATCAACACTTTGGTTCCAAGGGCAAGATCGAAAACGCGCTGACGGCCGGCACGTCCCTCGGGACCGGGGACACGCTGGAGACGCGCTCGTGCGATGCGTGGATTGAACTGAAGCTGCGCGATGGTTCCACGCTCACCATTGCCGGGAATGCGACCTTGCGCCTGCTCGACGGTGAGGCGGGGGGAAAGTGGTTTGAACTCTCGCAAGGAAGTCTCTGGGCCAACCCAGCCACAGGCGCGCCCGGAGATCCTGTGTCAATCCAAACACCCACGATGACGGTGGAAGTGCGGGGCGCTCAGTTCAACATCCAGACCTCGCCGACGAAGTCCATCGTGCGGGTCAACGAAGGCTCTGCGCGAGTCAGAAAGAATTTGGATGGCAGCGTCGTCACGGTGGCGAAAGGACAGCAGGTGGCCACGGCGCTGGGCTGGAAGGAACCGCTCGCCGTGATGTCGCAACCAGCGCCAATCGATTACTGGGCCTGCAATCTGGGACAGGTGCCGGAAGTCATTCTTGGTCGATGGCTCCCGCCCACGGACCAACAGCGCGCACGCCTCGGTGCCGAGCCCTTGCTCTGGCCCATCTCGGAACGCGATTCAATGATGATCTACGCGGTGGCTCTCGCCGCCTGGAAGTCCAGCGAGCATCCCGTGGTGCTGCACGCCGATTCGAAGCTGCGTTTCCGCGGACGCACGGAGCGGGCGCAGATCGTTCGTTTCGGATTCAGCACGCAGAAGATCCGGGGCGTGTTCGCCGGCAAATTCGAAGTGGACGTTCCGCCTGCGTCACTAGGCCCGGCCGGCGAGACATGGGAAGTGGACCTGCCTCTGGCAAACTTCCGCCCGCTTCACCCGCACCTGGCCGCTTCACCGGCGGGATTGGAACTGACCGACGTGTATGCCCTGACCCTCATCGAAGACGCAGGCCTCGAATTGAATCATATCGAGTTGGTGCCAGGCGACGACATCCGGTGATGGGAGTGGTCTCCGACGAATGTTCATTTTCTCGCTACCGATGTCAGGATTTAGATTGTTGAATCGCTCTGATCACCGATGAAATTCATCGCACCGCCCATCGGCTTCCTCAGCATCCTGCTTGTCGCTCTTATCTTTTCGGTTCGGGCCGCCGATCGGCCAACACAGGAGCCCGTCGCGGAAATCGCGTCGCCCCAAAAGGATCCGGGCCCGAAGCCATCGACCGAATGGACTGAGGCCGAGAAGAAAGCGTTTGTTAAAGAACTGCTGATTAAGAACGGGCTGCTCGATCCCCGCGGGTGGAACTTTCCGAAGATGGACCTTGAGCAGTTGTTGGAGGCATGGCGACAAGGCCCGGCTGGTGTGAAGGGTGGCAAGTGGATCATCCCGCCAGCGGGGGGCAAGGAACGGCAAGTTGTCGGTGATGACTATCCGAACAAGGCGCTTTTTAGCGCGCCTTCAAAAGGCGGGGCGAAGTCGGATCAACAGCCGAAGCAAAATGGCAAGGCTCCCGACGCGAAGCTCCCTTACCAAAAGCCGGACTCAAAGTAACATTGTTCAACCCTTGAAGTGCCTTCCGTACGCTACGAATTGGCTGTCGGCCAATCGGTCGTCGCGCTAAAGTTCAACGCCATGAAGCGCACCGCTCACCTGAAGCAAACAATTTGCTGGATCCTGATCTGTATTGGCCTGTTCCCAGTCGCTTCCATCGCGGCCGACGAGCCTAAGAACCACGACTTTGACGTCGTGCGGGACGAGGGGCAGGTGCCGCCCTACCAGCTTCCGCCGGTGCTGGTGTCGTCCGAAGGCAAGCCGATTACCACGCCGGAGCAGTGGTTCAACATCCGCCGCCCGCAGATTATGGCGCTGTTTGGCAACGTGGTTTACGGCGTTGTGCCGGCGCCGGAGTCGCCGATTAAAGCGACGTATGAGGTATTGAAGACCGACAAGGCGTTCATGGGCGGCAAGGCCACGCGGAAGGACGTGCGCATCCGGTTCGAGAACGCCAAAGGCTCGGCGGAGATGACGATTCTCGTCTTCACGCCGAACGACGCAAAGAGGCCGGTGCCGGCGTTTCTCCAGCACAGCTTCGCCAACACGAAGGACGACGGCCACGACGCGCATCCCGAGCGGCCTGGCTTTCTCCGCAATGGCATCCCGCTCGGCCAATTTCTCCAGCGCGGGTTCGGGTTCGTCGTTCTGTCGCAGGGTGCGCTGGTGAAGCACAACGAAGTCGAGTTCCAGTCAGGCATCCACCCGCTCTTCTACCGTGAAGGCCAGAGCTTCCCCAAGGCGAACGAGTGGGGTGTGATCGCCGCCGTCTCGTGGTCGGCGTCACGCGTGATGGACTACCTCGAGACCGACCCGGACATCGACCCGAAGCGCATTGCGGCGATGGGGCACTCAAAGATGGGGAAGGCGACATTGTGGACCGTCGCGCAGGACCAGCGTTTCGCGATGGCCATTTCGGCGGAATCCGGCTGCGCGGGCGCGGCACTGTGGAAAAGGAACTTCGGCGAGAACATGGAGAAGATGGTGACGCGGTTTCCCTACTGGCTGTGCCGCAACGCGTGGAAATTCGTCCGCAACGAAGAGGACCTGCCGGTCGATCAGCACATGCTGCTCGCCTGCATCGCCCCGCGTCCGGTTTACGTCGCCAGCGGCACGGGAGACTTGTGGGCCGATGCGCGGGGCGAATATCTGTCCGCCTACCACGCCAGCCCGGTCTATCGGCTGCTGGGGAAAATGGGACTCGAAACCGAAGCATCGCCGCCGGTCGGCGAAGCCATCATCAAGTCCGACATCGGCTATCACCTCCGCGAAGGCGGGCATTCAATTGAGCCGTTCGACTGGCAGAAGTTCATCGAGTTCGCCGAATATCACTTGAAAGCCCAATGAAGCAATTCTGGGAGTCGCAGTCAGGATTGAATCTAAAGCAAGGGACAGGCGGTTTTAAAAACAGATTTCATATCATAAAACATGATAGTTATTTTGACTAGTAGTTTATCAAACCTCCTGTCCCTTGTTTAAGCGAGTTGTGTCCCTTGAGTTGTGTCCCTTGTGTCCCTTGTTTAAGCGAGTTGGGCCAAAGTGGTACTCAAACGCTTGGAGCATCAGTATAATGACATAATTATTATAATGACATACAATTGTTCAGACTATTTTTTTTAAATGGCACTTTGTTTGATTGCGCATAATGTTAGGCTGTTTATATTTACAAGCCGTCAATCTCGAAAATTCTGGCTTAAAAACAGTCTAACAGCATATTTATATTGACATTGTTTTGTTATATTGTTCCATGATCATTATTGTAATAAGTTTAAAAACACCTTCAAAAATAAAGGGACAGGCGTATTGCCAAACACTTTTATTCACTCCACTTGTCCCTTTTTACACTTTCGATTCTTACCGACGGAGTCTGAGAATCAACCGAGAACTTTCGCGTGATTTTAAGCAATCCGACTGCCGGGGCAGTACTTGGGTCGCGAACCACAGCCAAGGTGTCTGTTTTAGACAGCGATCCCGGAATAGGTTTTAAACAAGGGACAGGAGGTTTTTAAAACAGGTTTCATATCAAAACAAAACCTGATAGTTATTTTGACTAGTAGTTTGTCAAACCTCCTGTCCCTTGTTCACACTTTGTTTTATTGCGAATCGTGTCATGATATTTATATTTACAATCCATCAATCTCTAAAATTCTGGATCAAAAACAGTCTAACAGCGTATTTACATTGATATTTTTCATTATATTGTCCCATGATAATTATTGAAATAAGTTAAAAAACACCTTAAAAATAAAGGGACAGACGTATTGCCAAATACTTATATTCAATCCACCTGTCCCTTTATACCCTCGCCCAGACAAATGGGTGTGGCCTGGGTCATCTATGTCCAAGACCATTCCGACCGCGTTCCCCCCAACATCGGCGGCACCGTTTTCACCGAATATTCTCGCAATTGGGTTAGCGGATGGTTGAGTTTGGACGGAGGAGACAATCTTGACTTTCCAGGAAAAGACAACTCGGACAACACCAATGTCCTCTACCTGAGGAATAGTTTGCTTTGGCCATATGGCGCGAATTCACTGGGTGTTTGGAAGTGTCCAGCCGACAAATCGCAGAGCACTATTGGCGGCAGGCGCTACCCTCATGTGCGCACGGTCTCCATGAACAACTGGATCGGCGATTACGATGTCCGTACTGGCATGGAAAACGATCCGTATACGCCAGGATTCAAAATCATAAAGAAAGTTGCGGACCTTATCGATCCCTCTCCTTCCAATACCTACGTCCTGCTGGACGAACGCGATGATAGCATCAATTGCGGATTGTTCGTTGTCACGATGGATGGTTTCGGAAATCCCAGGCAGATGAACATAGTGGATTATCCATCATCCTATCACAACGGAGCGGGTGGATTTACATTCGCTGACGGACACTCGGAAATCCATCGCTGGCTGGAACCGCGAACGAAGGCAAAATACGTGCCCGACTTTCACCTCACCGTGTGGCCTCAAACATCGTCTCCGAACAATCCAGATGTACAGTGGCTAATGAAGCGGGCGACGGGTAGAAAATGATGACCGCAATACTGAGCTTCCTATCATTATGAATATACATGTTAATGTTGTAGCCGGCTGGCTTCTTTTGGCGACGGCCACCAAGATCCTCGGGCAGCCCGCCATCACTCTCCAACCAACCGATCAATCGGTGAGTATAGGTGCTAACGTGACCTACCAGGTTCGGGCCTCGGGCGCAGCCCCGCTGGATTACCGATGGCATTTCAACGATATGCACATTGCCGGCGCGACCGATAGCACGCTTGTTTTGACGAATGTGCAACCGCCCTTTGCCGGCACCTACACTGTGGTGGTAGGCGATTCATTCGGGTCCGTCACCAGCCGGTTGGCAAAACTGGTCATCGACGGGACGTTCACCAAAATAGCGGCCGGGCCCGTCGTCAATGACCGCGGCAGCTCAGCGCAGGGGATTTGGGCGGATTACGACGGGGATGGCTATTTGGATCTTTTCGTATCGAACGGCACTGTGGGAGGTGGACTGGAGAAAAACTCCCTTTATCACAACAACGGCAACGAGACCTTCACGAAAGTGACCGCGGACATTATTACGACTGAGGACGGTGATTCCCACGGCGGCGCTTGGGGTGATTACGATAACGACGGTTTCCCCGATCTTTTTGTGCCCAGCAACGGACCTAGCAATGACCTCCTATATAAGAATAGCGGTGTCGGATCTTTTACGAAGATCACCAACCGATTCCCAGTCGTCGGCGGACAGTATGCTTCCGGGGGTGCGTCTTGGGCGGATTTTGATAATGATGGCTATCTCGACCTATACGTCCCGACGTTCAATGGGTCGGTGAATCGTTTGTTCCGGAACAACGGCGACGGTACCTTCAGCCGTGTCACCGATAGTCCCCTCGTCCGCGAATCGGGAAATTGGGCGGTTTCCGACTGGGGAGACTTCGATAACGACGGCCGGATCGACCTATTTGTCAGCCGGTACGATGGTCAAAACAATGCGCTCTATCGGAACCTTGGCAGCGGTGCTTTTGCCCGCATCTCTACCGGCCACATTGTCAACGATGGTGGGTTTTCGATCGGATCTGCTTGGGCGGATTTTGACAACGATGGCTTTTTGGATTTGTTTGTGGTGAACGGCGGTCCAAACGTCGCTGACAGCACATTTAATTTTCTCTACCACAACAGTGGCGATGGCACTTTTACCAAGCGCAGTTCAGACTTTACGACGCGCGATCGCGGGAGCTGGGCCACGTGCGCGTGGGGTGATTACGATAATGACGGATTCCTTGATTTGTTTGTCGCCAACCAGGTGGGCAAAAACGCTTTGTACCATAACAACGGAGACGGGACTTTCACGAAGATCACAGTCGGCAGCCCGGCCAATGAGGGAAACTCTTTCGGTTGTTCGTGGGCGGACTATAACAACGATGGTTTCCTCGATCTATTCGTGGCGAATGGATCTGGCAGTTCTCCGCAGAACAACTTTCTTTACCGAAACAACGGCAATAGTAATGGGTGGCTGAAGGTCAAGCCTGTCGGCACGCAGTCCAATCGGGCAGGTATCGGAGCGAAAGTCCGCATCGCCGCCGAGATTCGCGGCACATTGATCCGACAATTGCGGCAGATTTCAGGTGGCACCGGCGGCCAAAGCGCCTTGATGGCTCATTTCGGGCTGGGCGACGCGACGAGCATCGATACGTTGCGGATCGAGTGGCCGTCGGGCGCGGTGCAGGAATATCGAAATCTGCCGGTGAATCGTTTGATGAATCTGACCGAGCCGGCAGGACTGCAAATTGGCAGGCCATTGGCCGATGGCTCATTTCGACTGCAACTCACCGGCGGTGTGGGATTCCAATACGACATTGAAACCTCCAGCGATCTTAGAACCTGGACGCCTTGGATCACGCTTACGTGCACTAATCGCACCATGACAATCCTTGATTCCGTTATGATTGACTCTCCTGAGCGCTTCTACCGGGTGCGCATGCCGTGACAGTGGTCGGGAGTCGTTACGTAAAATATTTTCAGAAATCCGGTATGACCCTCTCGAAATTCTTCTTAAGAAACTGGTTACGTAACTTGTTGTTTTGCAACGAGATAAAATCCCATGGTGGTTGCGGTTTTCTTCAGCGCATGCATTTTTCGTTCTAGGAAC
>JAYVTS010000246.1:0-13666 GCA_043788645.1 Verrucomicrobiota bacterium | reverse complement strand
GCGAGATAGGCCGTGGATTCCCCAGGCAGCTATCGCCCCACATTACCCATCGTGAGCAAGAACATCACGTTGCTCGGCGTTTTCTTGAGTCGGCCTAATAACAGGTCCATCGCTTCTACCGGCGGAACTCCGGTGAGCGCTCGGCGCAAGACCGTGACGCGTCCGTACTCGTCCGGATGATACAATAATTCTTCCTTTCGAGTACCGGACTTCTCGACGTTCATCGAAGGGAAAATTCGGCGATCTACCAAGGCGCGATCCAAATGAATTTCCATGTTACCGGTCCCTTTGAATTCCTCAAAGATCACCTCATCCATCCGACTCCCGGTATCCACTAGGGCAGTCGCCATAATGGTGAGCGAACCGCCCTCTTCAATATTTCGGGCCGCGCCGAAGAATCGTTTCGGCTTGTGCAATGCATTCGCATCGACCCCGCCAGACAGAATCTTGCCTGAATGCGGTTGGACCGTGTTATAGGCCCGGGCCAAGCGCGTAATGGAATCGAGGAGGATCACCACATCCTTCTTATGCTCCACCATGCGGCGGGCTTTTTCGATCACCATTTCTGCCACCTGCACATGGCGCTCGGGCGGCTCGTCAAACGTGGAACTCACCACTTCAGCTCCCTTACAGCTACGCTCCATGTCGGTGACTTCCTCGGGCCGCTCATCAATCAATAGAATGATCAGATGCGTCTCGGGATTATTCTTCAAAAGCGCATTGGCCAGCTTTTGCATCAGCACCGTCTTGCCGGTTCGCGGCGGCGCAACGATGAGCCCGCGGGTGCCTTTGCCGATCGGGCAAATGAGATCCACCACGCGGGTAGACAATTCACTGTCGACCGTCTCCAGAATAAAGCGCCGGTTCGGAAAGAGCGGCGTCAGATTCTCGAAATGTGTCTTTTCCTTCGCGATGTCCGGATCAATTCCAGCCACGCGATCAACCTTGAGCAGGGCGTAGAATTTTTCCTTCTCCTTCGGCGGACGGATTTGGCCTTCCACATCATCACCGGTCTGGAGATCAAACCTCCGGATTTGCGACGGTGAAACGTAAATATCTTCCGGACAGGGAAGGTAGTTAAACGCAGGCGAACGCAGGAAGCCAAACCCCTCCGGACAAACTTCCAACACTCCGCGGGTATGCACGACGCCCCCGGCCCGAAGATTGCGCTGGACGATTTGGAACAGAATCTCCTGCCGCTTGAGCGTCCCGTAGTTGAAAACGCCAAACTCCAGGGCCACCGTCGCCAACTCCGCAATCAACATGGTTTGGAGCTCATGCAAATTGATCGGCCGGGCTTTCGCCAGAAATTCAGGCTGGGGTGGAATCACCTCCGGATTGATTTCATCCAGGGGAACCTCCATGCGGGGCCGCGGCGGCAATGGACTCGCTCGCACGACAACTTCTTCTTCCTCGTCCTCGCCGACGGACCGGGGCAATGGGGGAGGCAGACGGAGCGATTCGGCCTCCGGTTCATCCGTCACGCTCCGGGCAGTGGATTCCACCTCGGAAGCAGGGGGCATTGAACGTTCCCGGGGATGCGGAGACATCGGTCGGCCGGAACCGGGAGCGCCGCCTGAAAAGGACCGAGCTGTCGGCGCGGGGCTTCGGCCCAACGCGGGAGCCACGGAGGGCAAGGGCGGAAGCACGGCCCGCGGAGCTGCCGGAGCCTCCGGAGCGACGTGTTTGGGACTCGGGACAGGGCTTGGAGGAGGGGTCGAAATCGGCGCACGCGGCGCGGCCGAAACGGGTGTCAGGGGTGGCGACGTTGGCAGTACGATCACCGCGGGTTGGGGGGGGGATGGGCGAGATTTCCCCTTGGGCGCCACCACAAAAAGCTCGGGTTCAGTCGCTCTTTCCTCAACCACGACGGATTTCTTTGGGCGACCACGCGGCCTGACGGCCGGGATAGGCTCAGGAACCGGGGCTGGTTCAGAGGGCGGCATCACGACTTCGGGAACGGTTTTCTTTGTTTTCGCGGCCGTCTTCGGTGACGCGGCGGACTTAGCAACACGGGGCATGATTAGAAATGGGTTCGCGCAAACCCTAGCGGACTCGGCCACTAGGCAGCATTGGTTACAACAGCAATATGCGTCGGTAGTTTCTCAGCCGATCAACTTCGTTCCGGAACTGGCTCGGTGACCGCAATCGGGCCTCGCCAGTCGGGGTGGAACAGGGGACTTTCCTATTTGTTAACTGACCAACTCGAGATGCCAGCAACATGCGTAGGCAGCCCCCGGCGGCAAGCGAATTGTTGCGATACGTGGCAATCTGGAATCAAGGGTGCCAAAAAACCCTTCAAACAGGTGGTCTTGAGGAGGTTCAACATACTAGTAGACCCTTCGCCGACCCAGAGGTTCAAAGACGAATCTGCTCAATTCACGGGGCGCAGGACCACTCCTCATCGAAAAACAGGCGCGCTACCGACTCGCCTCATCGGGTTTCAGCCACGGACTGTCGCCCCAAAACCACTGCGAAGCCCGCAACGTTTCGACATGGGCATCAGCGAAAGTAACGTTGCTTCGACCACTGTGGCGCAGGTGCGGCCCACCCCAATTGGGGTCATCCGACACCACACAGCCGTCGCACGGCGCGCTGCTCACCGGATCATGCAGCACCCAAGCCCCGGCTTTTTCGGCAGTTTGAGGGGTGACGCATTTCAGCGGATCCTTGGACGCCAAGGCTTTCGACCCCCCGTCCGTAAATAAAGCCGTTCCCGACGGATTCCTCACGTTCGCGTCCTTAGAGCCATTCCATTTTGAATTGTCCCAGACATCTGGCCAATCGCAACCGCCTAAACGGAAGTTCATTTGGTAATTTGAAACGGCCTTGTCCTTTTGATCTGTGGGATACAACGCGACGAGTTCCTTAAACTTCTTGGTCCGGCTCGGGCACAGCAAAAGGTTTGTCGTCTGCTGGTAGGGCTGGAGAAAATTGAACCACGCTTTGGTTTTTCCATTGTTTTCCCGTACCCAAAACGTTAACGGAAAATGGTCCAGAAAATCCCCAGCATAGGTTTTTGACGCAATCGCCATCTGGCGCTGGCTGTTGAGGCAGGTCGTGGATTTCGCTTTCTCCTTGGCTTTTGAAAGGGCGGGCAGCAACATTCCCGCCAAGATTGCGATGATCGCAATGACGACAAGCAGTTCAATCAGGGTAAAGCCTGAGGGACGTAGAACGGCGTGGGACACTCTGGACGCATTCATAAAGGTGTTTACCAGGGATCGGGATGAAGCATAACTAATCTCGTGGTGCTTTGTCCACTTCATAGTGGTGCCATCCAATCAATTTCTTTCCCCTCCCCTCCAACGCCTCCCGCTTCGGTCAAAGTCTTGACCTTTGATTTTTTGAGGTCGACCTGGAAACAGGCCCAACCCGTTAGCCAGCTCCACCGCCCGCCGACTTCTTGGCGTCCCCTTTCAATAAGGCAACGGCATAATCGCGGTTCAGTCGGGCGATAAAATCCAGGCTGATCGACTTCGGACAAACCGCTTCACACGAACCCGTTACCGTACAGGCTCCAAACCCTTCGGTATCCATCTGTTCAACCATCGCCCGCACCCGTCGATACCGCTCCGGTTGGCCTTGGGGCAAGAGACCCAAATGACCCACCTTCGCCCCCACAAACAACATGGCGCTCGCATTCTTGCAGGCAGCCACACAGGCACCGCAGCCAATGCACTGGGCCGCATCCATCGCCAGGTCCGAATCCTCCTTCGGAACGGGGATTGAATTGGCGTCCGGAGCACTCCCTGTCCGGATACTAATATACCCACCCGCTTGTTGGATTCGATCAAAGGCTTGACGATCCACGACCAAATCTTTGATCAGCGGAAAGGCTTTCGCGCGGAAGGGTTCAATGACGATTTGGTCACCGCTCTTGAATGACCGCATATAGGTCTGGCAGGTCGCCACCCCTTGATGCGGCCCGTGCGGTTTACCGTCGATGACGAGCGAGCAGGTCCCGCAAATACCCTCGCGACAATCATGATCAAAGGCGATCGGATCTTCACCCCGGTCTGAGAGCTGCTCGTTCATCACGTCGAGCATCTCCAAAAACGACATGTTGGCATTTAGCTCAGGCGATTCATACGTCTTGAACTCGCCGGCACTATTTCGGCTCTTCTGCCGCCACACCTTAAGGGAAACGTTCATGGAAGGATTGAGAAGGAAATCAGACCTGGGGAATGAATTAAACGGGTTCGTTTGTCTATTTGTACGACCGGGTGCTCATTTTTACCTCTTCGTAAATGAGCGGCTCTTTATTCAAGACGGGCACCCGACCGGCCCCGGCATATTCCCAGGCGGCCACAAAAGCGAATTCATCGTCGCGCCGTTTGACGTCGCCTGGATTGACAATGTTTTGCTGCACCTCAGGGTCTTGCGAGGTATATTGGTATTCCTCACGGAAATGGCCGCCGCAGCTCTCTTCCCGCATTAACGCATCTCGACACATGAGTTCGCCTAACTCGATGAAATCACCAATTCGACCGGCCTGTTCCAACGCCTGATTCCAGTTCATCGCTTCACCCATCACTTTGAGATTTTTGCCATACTCTTCACGGAGGGAACCCAACGCCTGAATGCCTTTTTCGAGTCCGGCCCGATTGCGCGCCATTCCACAGAACTCCCACATCACTTTGCCCAGTTCCTTATGGTAATTGCCCGGCGTGCGCTGTCCTTTAAGCCCCATTATCCGCTGCAACCCGGTCTGGAGGGCCTGCTCCGTTTCCTTGAACGGGGTCGAATCCACCTTCGGCCGCTGATCCGGCTTAACGCCCGCCAAATACGTGGCGATCGTCGCCGGCAGCACAAAGTAGCCATCAGCGAGCCCTTGCATCAAGGCCGAAGCCCCGAGACGATTGGCCCCGTGATCCGAAAAATTCGCCTCACCCAACACAAACAACCCCGGTAAATTCGACATCAAGTTGTAGTCCACCCACAACCCACCCATCGTATAGTGAACGGCCGGAAAGATGCGCATCGGCGTGTGATACGCATTCTCATTCGTAATCTCATGGTAGATATCGAACAAATTCCCATACCGCTCGCGAACCTTGTCCTCGCTCAGACGCTGAATCGACGCGGAAAAATCTAAATAAACGCCTAACCCCGTCGGACCCACGCCGCGGCCTTCATCACAGACATATTTGGCGGCCCGACTCGCAATATCGCGCGGAGCGAGATTACCGAACGCGGGATACATTCGTTCCAGATAATAATCCCGTGCCTCTTCCGGAATTTCCATCGGCTTCTTGCCGCAATCTTCCTTTCGTTTGGGTACCCAAATACGGCCGTCGTTCCGAAGCGATTCCGACATCAGAGTCAACTTCGATTGGTAGTCGCCCGATACCGGAATGCAGGTCGGATGAATTTGGGTATAACACGGATTCCCGAAACAGGCACCGCGCTTATAAGCACGCCAAATCGCGGTGACATTGGAACCGCGGGCATAGGTTGAAAGGTTAAAAACATTCCCATACCCACCGGTCGCCAGCACCACGGCGTCCCCATTGTGGCGGCTAATTTCACCGGTCTGCAGGTGGCGAACAATAATACCCTTTGCCTGACCCTCGACCACCACCAGATCCAGCATTTCGGCGTGGGTGTAGGATTTCACCCCTCCGGCGGCGATCATCTTATTCAGGGCCGAGTAAGCGCCGAGCAAGAGCTGTTGGCCGGTTTGGCCGCGAGCGTAGAACGTGCGACTAACTTGGGCGCCACCGAACGAGCGATTGTCGAGCAAGCCACCATATTCGCGAGCAAAGGGCACTCCTTGAGCCGCGCATTGGTCGATAATGTTGACTGAAACTTCGGCCAATCGGTGGACGTTCGCTTCGCGCGACCGAAAATCACCGCCTTTAATCGTATCGTAAAAGAGCCGATGGATCGAATCCCCGTCGTTCTGATAGTTCTTCGCGGCGTTAATACCGCCCTGGGCGGCAATGGAATGGGCACGACGCGGACTATCATGAAAAACAAAGTTATGCACCTCGTAACCCAATTCAGCGAGCGTCGCCGAAGCGGACGCTCCCGCGAGTCCCGCGCCCACCACGAGAATTTTGTATTTCCGTTTGTTCGCCGGGTTAATGAGCTTGGACGAAAACAAGTGGTGTTCCCACTTGGATGCTAGCGGACCGACAGGAATATTCGATTTCAGGGTGGCCATGATTAACGGACGACCTCCTTTCTCAGAACGTTGGCAGCCAGCGCCGGGAGGGAACTCGGATCGACTGAGTGTGCAAATTGGGCTTTGACCTTGGCCTCAGCCGCATAGCGGGCGCCCACTCCCGCGACGACGCCGAGTGGGATGGAGGCATACCCGAGAAAAAGAGCGATCGAAACCGCCTTTGCGAATCCCTGCACTCGCGGCCACCAAACATGGTTCCGCAAGCCGAGCGATTGGAACATGGAGGCCAAACCATGGCTGAGGTGCATAAAGAGCAGGGCTTGGGCTAGCAGATAAAAGCCCAGGACCCACCACACCTGAAATCCCAAAACCATCATGGCGTACACGTCCGGGACCTGTTCCCCGTGAAGATCGGCCGTGAGCTTTGAAAAATCTCCCACCCCGTTGACCTCTGGACGCAAGGCCGTGAAATGCAACAAGTGATAAACAATAAACGCGAGAATCGTGAACCCGCTCACGACCATGTACCGGGAACGGGTCGATGAACCGTAGGCGTTGGTGCCCGCGTAGGCGACCGGGCGCGCTCCTCGGTTGAGTTGGGTTAGCGTGATCGCCGCCGCGATGTGCAACCCCACCGTCGCCAGCAGCCCCAGCCGCGCTCCCCACAGTAGCCCGGGCTTGGATTTGAGGAAATGTGCGTACTGGTTGATCAACTCGGGAGAACCAAAAATTTGCAGGTTCCCGAGCAAGTGCCCGACCAGAAAGACAACGAGCCCTGCGCCCGTCAGGGCCATCAGGTACTTTTTCCCGAGCGATGATCGCCAAAGACGGAGCAGCAGGTTCATGTACAATTCGAGCGGTTCCGGAGCCGTTCCGGAAACGATACGAAAAACTAATGATGACCCGACGCCCATCGTCAACCATCCGTGTTAACTATTAGCCGGGCTTGCGAGGTGATTAGAACGACACGCGCAAAGGACCTTGGCTCCAACTCTTCACAAACCACCCCACTGAAACAGCGTTGGACGGGGATGGGGCTCGGAAACGAAGCAGTTTTTCTAATCCACACCCATCCGGTCTCCAATCGTCAGTGGTCGTCCTCCTCCGGCAGAAGCTCCGTCAGCGAGTGAACGATGTTCGGCCCCGAGCTAGACTTCGATCGGCGACTCAAGTACACCGCGCTCCAACCGGCCAACTGCGCTCCTTCGAAATCCTCGCGCCACTGATCACCCACATGCAGAATGGCTTCCGCTGAAATCCCCAAGTGCCGTGTGATCGCGTCAAAAAAGCGCCGATCTGGCTTGTGAAACCCGACCTGCGCGGACGCAGCCACCCATTCGAACTCGGGAGCAAGGCCCAGCGCGACGAACAGCGGGATCAACCGCTCATCCCAATTGGAGGCCACGACCAACCGAAATCCTGCCGCCCGCAAACCACGCAAAGTAGGCCATACGTCCGAATAAATCCGCCATGCTGCCGCGTGGCTAAATCGATCATACACCTGCCGGAACAATTCCGGCGATTCCGGATCGGTCACCAAACCTCGAAACGTGTCCGCAACCAAGCCCGACCAAGCGGGACGCGAATAATCAAAGCCCTCGCTCCGATGCCACGCCGCCACAAAGCGAGAGTTCAATTCATCCGGATCGCACTCTCCAAGGCCCACCGCCCTTGCCCCCGCCGCGTAGACGCTTCCCACGGAGGGAAACGGCGTCACTAGCGTACCGCCAGCATCGAAGGAGATGACCCGAATGGATCGAGGAATCATTTCGCTCGAATCCGAAAGAATCCGGCGGTCCCGGATGGGACAATCTGTTTAAAGCTATAGTTGCCCGGCGAATTCAGCGTCAACGTCGCCGTAGGATCCGTGGCCCAAGACGCTCCCAGACTTCCCGCACGTTCCAGGTCAAAACCGGTCGCCATTCCAGCAACCACGGAAAAATCGATGCGCATCTTACCACTCGGCCCAATGAGGACCGTCCCAATCCGTGTAACGGCATCAATCGGTGCCGCCCCCGTCTGCGCTGAAACCGTAATCGAACCACCGTATGGAAACACCCGGTCGCCTAATTTGGGGCGAACCTGCAACACATAGTCGCCAACCGCACCGGGGACGAAACCAACTGCCATTCCCGCCACCGCCTCGCCACCGCCCGCGGCCGTCACCTCGAACACGCCGTTGTACCGAACGTCATCAAAGAAGAATCCGAGTCGATCATCGCTCGTCGTGTTAAAGAAAAAGCCGCGTGGCTGAACCGAATACCGAAATCGGGTTTTAAACGCCGTTCCAGGGGCTAGGCCAATGGGCACCGATAGGCCTTGAAAGGTAGATCGCGGTAGTGCGTTTTGACCCAAGCCAGACTGCGCCCAAAGACTCGACCACGAAGCCCCACCGTCCGTAGAAATCTCAACGTTTGCATCCTCCGTTTCGGTACTAAAACCAAAGCGATAGCTAAACTCCAACGTTGCATTCGATTGGGCCATCAGTTCGGTCGTCTGTGTCAATATTTGGTTTTCGCCATCGGGATGTGCCAGTCGATAACTCGCTCCTCCCTTGGCATGGGTAGACGTCGTACGGGGACTATATCCAGCGCTGGTCGCGGCCGTAAATCCATCCACTCCGCTTTCCGCACCCAGGACCGTCGCATAGGGAGTACGTTTCGTTGCCCGCCAGTCGTAAGCGGTTACATTTGGAAAAACAGTCGGTTGATACTTATTAACAAATCCAACCACAGGAGTCGGTGAACCAATCAGCAACGGAGCCGCATAAGGTAGCGCCAGGTCAACTTTGACGCTGTCCATCCCCAGCACCGTGATCTGGCGAGTAACGGTCGGTAAGTCGGCCGCGGTGAACGTTACCGTATGCGCTCCCGCCTCAGTGGGTATTGCGTAACCGCCCGCAAACGCCGATTTTGCAAAGTATCCCGAGTCCGAAACTTCGATCTGCACGCCGGGAATCCCCTCCCCCTCATCATATTCGCCATCACCGTTTAGATCGTAGTAGGCCACCCCGGTGATATAGGTTTGGAGCGGTTGCGGTCGGGCAAAATCAATCGTGACGATCCGCGGCCCAACCGTCGTCGAAACACCACCATGGACCTTGGTATTATTGCCCACCAACACGCCCACGCCCACCTCGGTCACAAACCCGTCATGATTGTTTACTCGGTGACCCGGAGGGGACTGTTGACCACCCGGCCCTCCGCCCCAATCGACCTCGAAGCCTGCGTGAGCATATTCCATATTTTTTGCGGAGGAATACACACTCTCCCGATCCGAAATCCAGGGATAGCCCGTCACCGAGATTCGATCACCGGGACCATTCAGGAATTGGCCGGTTAGGTAGTTCGTTTCAAAGTGAACCTGCACCGCGTTGTCGAGTTGGAATTGGGAGTGACCGCGAGCCGCCGCAGTGAGCTGCGGGTGTGGCGTCAGCGGCGGTACGACCGGACGAGGACCCAGGTCAGCCGCTAGAACTCCAAAATCAATATTGAAACCCGCATACGCTCCCTGGATTTCCGGGTCGGCTATATTCTGAAGTCGGGCCGATTCAGCCATCGGATTGGCCCGGGCGCGATTGATCAATTCCAAAAGTTTTTGCTCTTCGTCGGTCAGCTCACCGATTGACCACTGGGCCAGCTCAGCCGTCAACTGAGCAGGTCTCTCATTCGGCGAAGTCAGGGTTCGAAAAAATGGCGGCAGGGCGGGCTCCGCAAAACGAAATTCCGCTCGGGCCAGTTGGGCAACCGGAGGTCGTTGCGCTAAACCCACCAGAGAAAGGGCGAGGATCGGGGAAAGCCAGAATCGACAACGCATAAAAATTCAAAAACACTCAGCACAGCCAGAAAGCAGGCTCGGGCCAAAAAAACTTCTCCGAGAAAGTGTAGGCTTTCGGGTCGCGACGCAAATCGACGGGGAAAAGCCAAAGAGGGGGGGATTCCGACTCCTCACGATTCCGGGTTCAAACCGGAGGCCACGTCCATCCGGTAGGCAACCCAAGCGGGAACCACCCCGGCCACGGCCCCCAGCGCAATCAACGCCGCCGGAGCCCAAAGCCAAACGGCATTATATTGCCATGGATTAATCACCACCCCCGTTTGCTCCCGAATAATGGCCGCGGCAATCCCGAGCAGAACAAAATAAAGCCCAAACGCAATCATCATTCCCAACGCAGCCACCGCCGCGGCCTCGCCCACGATCGCTCCAAAGATGGTCCGACGTCGCGCACCAAGCGCCCGCAGAATCGCTAGATCTCGGCGGCGCGACGCCATCGAGTTATAAATGCTGGCCAGCACACTACCCGCCGCCACCAAAGCGACCAAGACAGCGACCAGCGCGAGGACGCGATCAAACCACCCAATTTTATCAAACAACTGCGCCATCACCGCACCGATGGGCCACGCAAAGGTCAACCGGTTGCCTTGTTTGTTGTAAAGCTGATCCAGTTGCCTCCCCGCGGAAGCCGCCCGGAGTTTGACCAATGCCGCACTGATATCCGAGGCCGTCGATGGGTCGTGCCCCGCCATGTTTTGGATGCCCGCTACGGGGATCCACACCACCTTATCGGCGGGCGTATTGCTGGGTTTGAGAATTCCTGTGACGACGTATTTTTCCTCGTGTTGGGCACCGGCATCGTAGTTGAGTCCATGATAAGGCTTGAACTCCGTACCGACCGTCCAACCCAATTGTCGCGCCGCAAAAGCACCCACCACTGCTTCCCGATAGCCGTCTTCAAACCACCGGCCACCCGATTCAAGCTGGAGTCGACGGTGGGGTGCATAGTCGTGGTCCGTAAACAAATTAGTCGTCGTGCCGACAATCCGAAAGCCGCGATAGTTATCCCCCATCGCGACGGGCACCACGTATTTCACCGCCGGATTTCGAGCAATCGTTTCGAGGTCGGCCGCGCTTAAGTTTCCCGGCGATGATTCGAGATGGAAAATAGCATTCAGAACCAATTGCAACTTGGAACTCCGCGCTCCGAGAACCGCATCCCAGCCGCCGTCCATTTGCTCAAACGTTTGCCGTGCCTGTTCTTTCAGACTCCAAACGGCCATTAGCAGCCCGCCCGCCAAAGCGATGCTGAATGCCGTCACCACCGTGGAAAGTAGGTGCTGACGTAAGCTGCGACGAATGAGAAGCGGAAGAGTCAGAATAAGAAAGGGGTTAGGTGGGGACGATTTTGGTGGATCGGAATCAGAGTTCACGCCGCTCCCAAGGAGTATTGAAACGAGTGTTTCTTCCGGGCGGCCTGGTTTAGTTCAGCCAAAGAATACCGTTCGGCGAACATGGAAAGCACGGCGGAATCGTGACTCACACACAAGAGCGCCGCACCAAACTCGGTGCAGACCTCGCGAATGAGATTGAGAGCGGCGGCGGCATTTTCTGAATCCAGATTGCCGGTCGGCTCATCCGCCAACACCAGCTTGGGCCGATTTGCCAGAGCCCGCGCCACGGCCACTCGCTGTTGTTGACCGGTCGACAATTGCCGCGGGCGATGATGTAGACGGTCCTCCAATCCCACTCGGCATAGCAGTTCTTCCGCACGACCGCGATCCGGTCCAGGACCAAAGCTCATCCCTAGCAACACATTTTCCAAGCAAGTGAAACCTTGCAACAAGTTGAAGGTTTGGAAAATGTAACCGAGTGAAACGGCCCGGAGCCGGTCTCGCTTCGCCTCACTCACCCCGGTCATGTCGTTCCCATCTAAACGAATACTCCCCGAATCCGGCGCCAAAATCCCAGCAAGACAGTGCAAAAAAGTGGTTTTACCCGTCCCGCTTGGACCCGCTAACCCCACCTGACTCCCGGCCATCAGGACAAAGCGCGGCACATCCAAGACGACGGACCGTTGGCCATCCGGCGCGAAAAATGATTTCTTCAGATCCTGGACCTCGAGCAAGGGCATCGCTCCCCAATGGGTACTCGAACCCGCCGCCAAAACAAGGTTTCGTCTAAAGAAGTTGCGAAATGGATCCGTTTTCGACGACTAAAAACGCATGGTCATCCCCACAAACGGATGCCCGAGGCTCACCGAGTTATCGAATTCCGTGTGATAACCATGACGGACCTCATTGCGATTCCAGTGAACGGTGGCTTGAAAAAATGTCCGGCATCGACCGTAAATGGACTATCCGTTCGATCCGTTCGATCCGCACTCAATTCCCAGAGGAATTGACCTCTGTGACAACTGAATTCGGCCGACCGACCGTCGCCCCCTCAGGTTCGACGCCTGCCGCTCCTTGGCGGTGGCTGCTTGCCTTTGGATACCGGGCTAGGGCCGTCCCGAACCAGGGCTAAACACTTTGCGATGGGCGTGCGCTTAGCGAAGGCGGCAATCGCGGCGAACGAGTCGAATCCTGCGGACTCCAACCGCAGCCGATAAACTCGCTCGAATAACTCCACGACGGTCAGGACATCGTTCTTGGCGTTGTGACTCTGACTCCGGGTGATCTGAAAAAACTGCTTGAGGACGTCGAGGCGGTAACTGCGAGTTTCCGGCACCAATCGGCGGGCCAGCATCAGGCAACAAAAGCCCCGCCGCCCCGCTTGAGCCACACCGAGTCTCGCCCATTCTGGCTCCAGGCACCGGTCCCAGTCGTAGCTCAAGTTGTGAGCGACCAATGGATAATCGCGTGCATAGTCTCGAAAAGCGGTGTGGACGTGGCGTGGTTCGTGTCCGTGCGCCCTCAGATACGTCTGCGTATAGCCATGAATTGCGACGGCTTCGGCGGGAATGTGAACGTTGTGATTGAGCAACATCCGAAAGGGCTCTCCCACTCGCATCCAGCCCTCCATCAATTGGCCGCACAATTCAACGACGTGAATCGGCTTCGTCAGTCCATCCGTCTCGGTATCAATGATGACCCAGAGTGTTTCTTTCATGCTATGCCACTCGAACAACAAACCAAAAAAAAGTATTCTCTGATGTCAAGCGATTCTGGTGGGCCCAACAGGACTCGAACCTGTAACCAAGGGATTATGAGTCCCCTGCTCTAACCATTGAGCTATGGGCCCGACCGTTATCAACCAATGACTTGCAGCTAAAGAATAACCGGCAATTTGCAAATGTCACGGTAAGACGCAGTGAAACGAAATGAATTCCGGCGAAACCAGGCAGACCCCGAAAAGGGCCAAAAGCCGTCATCGGCTCCGTCGCGTGACACTCAAGTCTTCGACGGTCGCAACCAACGCGCAAGGGGTTTATGGAGGCGCGACCGTCGATTTGGCCAAGAACGCCTGACGGGTGATTTCCGGATGACTGAGTCGGAGTGCTTTCACGGCCACCAGCTAGTCATTTGCATCGCTTTATGTAAACTTATTTAATGTGATTATAATAATAGCGATGCAGGCTATTAAACATATTCGCTTGCGGGGAACAATATCTAGTGTAACCGCGGACAAATGACCTCCAAAAAAAAAACCTTCCGCGCCAAAGATTTAATTCTCTCCCAGGTGCTCGATGAACCAGCCCTCACCCAACAAATCGCAAGCGCGCGTCGCTCTCTCACTCGTTGCCGTCCTTGCGCTAGCGGC
>JAYVTS010000245.1:0-12797 GCA_043788645.1 Verrucomicrobiota bacterium | reverse complement strand
CAGGGTCGGACCTTGGTGGTTCCTGCGCCCCTGAAAGACTCGCACTATCAGGGGGCGGAACGTCTGGGTCACGGGACGGGATATGTGTATCCGCACGATCAACCGGGCCATCATGTGGCGCAGGACTATCTGGGTGCAGTACGGCGCTTTTACCAACCTACGGATCAGGGCACCGAGAAGAAAATTGCCGAGCGATTGGCCAAGTGGCGGGCCACGCCAACATAGATGGACATTGGGATCTTGGGGGAGCGCATCCTTCCTAAAAGGAGTTGAATCCCTACCCAGATAAAACCCGTGTCAGGTGGGCGAATTGTTGCGCGGTGACCTTTTCCGCTCGTTCCGTCCGCGCAATATGGGCCTCCGCAAATCCCGCGTTGAGGCGGTCGATGGACCACTCTTTCTTGAGCAGCTTATACATCATTTTGCGCCGCTGACTGAAAGCCAGTTTTACGATCCTCACAAATTTAATGGCCAATTCACTGGTTAAAAGTGGTTCGGGACGGCGGACGAGGGTCACGCACGCGGAATCGACCTCCGGGATTGGAAAAAAACAATCGCGTGGAATTTTGAACCAATCGCCCGGTACAAAATAGTTACTGAGCAGCAGGGTCAGGACCCCATAGTGGTCGCTGTCTGCGGTAGCCAAAATCCGTTGCACGACCTCGAGTTGAAGGGTCACCGTCAGGCGCTCCGGCGGGTGCTCCGCTAAGGCGAGTTCAACCAAGAGGGGCGACCCAACGGAATAGGGAAGATTGGCGACGAGTTTCCAACCGGTCCAACTGCGGCGCTCCGTTCGAATAACCTCTAGGGCGTCGGCGTGTTGCACGGTGAGTCGTTCATCGTGGCGGAATCGGTCGGTCAGGATCGGAACCAGCCGAGAATCCTTTTCAATGGCGTGAACCTCCGCCACGCCGGTGTCTAAAATAACTTCCGTCAAGGGGCCTAGCCCGGGGCCGATTTCGAGGACTCGGTCCCCCGACTCCAAGGCACCCGCGGCGACGATTTTCCGAAGTTGATTGGCGTCGTGAAGAAAATTTTGCCCGAGCGACTTGGTCAGTTGAAGTCCACGAGCATCCAACAACCGGCGCATTTCGGAGAGAGTCACGGCCGGGGATTCATTCGTGCCCTGGAAGAGGGGAGTCGGGGGGTCATTTACCGTCCTCCGCTTGGCCCCGTTCAACTAATCGCTTATAGGCCAGAATGCCGTCCACGATCGCGCGGGCATAGCGATTTCGGCCTGGGGTGGAATCAATCAAACTGGCATCGTGATCATTAGTCAAGTATCCGCTTTCGACGAGTATCCCGGGCATATCGAGCAGGGTGAGTTCTTTAAAGCGGGCACGACGGACGCCTCGATCTGGCAAATCCATCTGATCGACAACCGCACGGTGGACGTGATAGGCCAAGCTCAGGTTTTCACGATCACTTTTGTTTCCCCGCAACCAGGGGCCGCCATGTTTCTCGGCATCGTTACTGGAAGAACAGCCGGAAGGGGTCAAGCAATAGGTTTCGACTCCACTGACGGCATCTGAGTTGCGCCCCGGGTAGGCGTTAAAATGGAGGGTCACGAACAGATCGGCGCGACCAAGATTTGCCCTTTCGGCACGTTCTTCCAGTTCCACTCGACGGTCTTCTTCCCGAATCATGATCACTTTGAGACCGGCCTGTTCCAAGAGGGGGCGAACCGCCCGCGCCAAGGCCAGGGTGTAGGTTTTTTCTTTTTTAGAACCGGCAATATTACCGGGATCGTTTCCTCCATGACCGGCTCCAAGCGCAATCACTCGAATCGGCCGATTGACGGGGCGTTTGGGCGGACTGAGGAGGGGTAGGATCGTTGTTTCGAGATCGCGGGTAGAGATCAGCCATTGCGAACCTTCCCGGCGCAATGGGAATAACAGCCGGACATCAAAGCCATCGACCTCCACGTTACTCGTATCCAATTTGAACACGAGGCGGGTCCATCCGTTGGTGAGTTGGAGGGAGTGCGTCGGATAATCTGGATGGGCGACCAACTTGTGAGCACGGCCCCACGGCACGAGGTCCACGTAATGAGGCGCACTTTCAGCCGCCCGTGCGAAGACCCACAGGCACAGCCAGAGACTAATCCACCGAACCGATCGCATAGCGGACGGACTGTGAGCGCCCCCAGGAGGTTGAGCCAAAATGAAAGCGGCAGAAACCAGAGCGAACTCCCACTGGTTTCTGCCCAGGTTCAGCCAACGAGACCGGCCGCTTCGCGATACGCTTTAATGAATTTGGCCCATTGCGTGTTTTGAGCGAAATCCAAATTGGCGTACAAAGGCGAAATCGGTTTCACCACGGGGAAGTAAACACTGACTCCATGGCAGCCGGCGTGAAGTTTCCCCTTCGCTCCATTGGCCAGCACAAAACCGGAGGCGGTGACGTCCTTAATCAACGTGGCCGCGGCGGTCTTGACCTTAGGGTCTTTGCTGTGGATTCCGAGCTTGGTCGCAAAGTCGATCAAATCGACATATTCCGGCGTATCAAAGCTCTGGGTGGCATTTCGCGCACGAAGGATCCCCAGCGTCTTGGAGGCTTCACCTACGGCAGGCTGCAACACTTTGCAGAACTCATCCACAGCCGTTGCCACCACGCCAACCTTGGTCAGGTCGAGCGCACTTTGGGTGACCCCATCGGTGGGCTTGTAACTAGCGAGGTAGGCGTCCACGCAATGCTTGGCGAATTCACCGGGAGTGGGAATCTGTGGGGCGCCAAGTATCTTGAATGCTTGATCGTATGGCCATCCATCGCAGGGCTCGGTTTCTTCGGAACCGACCATCATTGCCACGCAGTCTCGCACCTGGTAGGCGACCTCTAACATGTTCATCAGGCAGGCATCCATTGCTATGAGGTCGATGGGACGGCCGAGCTTTTGGGCGGTACCGGTTAGGACGTTCTTCAACTCGATGTTGTCGAGGAAGTCCATCGCTTGATCGTCAAAAGCAATGGCGCGATCCCGGACGGCCCGGGTAATGCTGGTGGTGAAAAAGGTTTGCTGACTCCGACGGCCCAAGGCGCGGAGGTGGGCGGCGCGAGGACCAAAAATCCCTTTGCGGGCGATTTTAGCTCCAAGTTTTTGTACCCCTCGGTAGATGTTGGTATCATCCCAACCAGCCCCATGATTCCAGAGGATGACGCAGACTCGCTCTGCGGGATAGGTGCTAATGCCCCAGTCGAGGAAAGCCGAGAGCACTTTCGGGTCACCCATATTGGTCTCGCCTAAATTGGAAACGACGTCCGCATCAATGAGCGTGCCCTTGCGGAGGTAAAACCGACGGGTTCCACCCGGTCCGGAAGGGTCGTATTGGGCCAACAGATTGAGCCCCGTACGAGAGCCAATCCGTTTCATTTCGCCCATGTCGGTCTTGCCGTAAGGGCTGAGGTTGTTGTCCCCGGACACGTAGGCGAGCACGGTCCAATGGGCCGGCTTAGTGGGCGGCGCGCCCGGCGGGGCGGCCGTAGCCGGGGGCGGGGGCAGGGGAGGGCGGGGCGTCACATTCGGTGGCATAGACTCGACTCAACTGATCCCAACGCTCCGGGCGGATGTGCTACGGAAAACAACCGGCTGACTCACCCCAACCGGGGCGGGCCACTGAACCAGTCCGCGTCAGTGATACATGCCGTTTTACAGCCTCGCAAGGGCTAGGGCAAGTCAGACTGTCAAATACTCGTCTCATATATTCTTTGACATTCTCGTTCTTGGAGATTTAGCCCAAGCAAAATTGGGACAAAAACCTCGGGGAGCCGTCGAAAATTGGCGCGTGAATCCGCTTGGGATTCGACCGCTCGTCGTCCAGGTTGGGCTATGGAAATTGGAAATCAACCGGCGCCGCCGGGTGGGGTCGGAAACGTGACCAGTAAACAATTGTCGGCCCTCCAAGTGGTGGTGACCGTCCTCATTTTCTTGGTCGCCATTATGGTCACCAAAGGCATGCGTTGGCGAGAGGAAGCCGCGTTAGGCGCCGCATTGAGTAATGAATTCCAGAAAGCCGAAGTGGCCCTAAAATCGCTTTTGTTCGATGCCTATCAGCAAGATCAGGCACACCCGAATGAGGATCTGGAACAGCTGTTTCATCGGATTGGACTGAATGTACAAACTCAACCCGCTCCCCCCCCTCAAGCCCCTAAAACTTTGCCAGGAACTGCGCCACGATGAACACTGATTTGGATCCTACTCCGCTCGCGTCCGGCTTCACGGCGAACTCTGGAGCCTCGAGCTTGGCCCTCGAATTGAACCGGCTTAAACGCCAGTTCAACTCCCTGGTATGGGCCATTTTTGCGCTGGCTTCGACCCTCATGATTGGATTGGGAATCGAAGTTTGGCAGCTGCGGTCTGCGGCAGCCAGTTCGCGACGTACGATCTCTAACTTGCAGCAAATCGGCGTGACCGTGGAGGAGTTCCGTCGGCTCGCAGGCCGATATCCAGCGCTGGCAGCCGTCGCGAAAAGACATGGACTGGAGCCCGTGCCTCCGACGTCTCAGGCGCCGGGCGCGCCGGGAGCCACGCCCACTGTTTCACGGCCAGGGAGCGCCCCCAATTTAGCTCCGACTCCCGCGCCGACGGTCCGGCGCTGATTCCCTTTCAGACACCACGGGGAAACGTCAGTCTCAAAAACATCATTTGCGTCCGTGGCGTTTGTCCCTCTAGCATAGTGGTCCGTTAACGGAATTACCGGGTGGTCTCGGCTACCCGACACCGGAACATTATGCAAGAAAAGAGCAAACTGATCGCGGAAAACCGCACGCATGATAAGGACACAGGTTCGCCGGAGGTCCAAGTCGCGCTTCTCACTGAACGCATTAACTCCCTCACGGAGCACCTGCAAACCAACAAAAAGGACCATAGCAGTCGCCGTGGCCTCCTGATGCAGGTCAGCAAACGTCGTCGTTTGCTGGATTATCTAAAGAAAAAGGACGAGGGTCGGTATACGGCTCTCACCAAAAAGTTGAAGCTCCGAAAGTAATTTCCAGGAAGCCGGGCTCGATGCCCGGCTTCTGCTTTTGGTACGGAACGGTTTTCCCGTGGGGAAACCGGGGAGGCGGTCAACGATGCGCCCGCACCCGCCCGGCCCAAATCAAAAAAAGACTGCGCGTCGAAACGTAGAAAATTAAGTCAGCTGGCCCGGGAAATTTCACTCACTCCCCCCGACCCTTTCGTCGGGGAGGTTGATTGAAGTTCCTCAGGGTCAGAGGACGTTCCTTAACATGTCGCATAAAGTAGTTATCCCCATCGGGGGACAAGACCTCATCATTGAAACGGGCCACCTGGCCAAACAGGCGGATGGCTCGGTCACCGTTCAACTCGGAGAAACTGTCATTTTGACAGCGGCCGTCGCCGCTTCCAAAGCCAAGCCCGGACAGGAATTCTTCCCACTCACCGTCGATTACCGTGAGCGCGCCGCCGCCGCCGGACGTTTCCCCGGTGGCTATTTCAAACGCGAAGGGCGCCCTTCGGAAAAAGAAATCCTTACCTGCCGCCTGACGGATCGTCCAATTCGTCCGCTCTTCCCCAACGGTTGGTACAACGAAGTTCAAGTCCAATCCATCCTACTCTCCGCGGAGGGCCAGAATGATCCTGACATTCTTTCCATTTTAGCTGCCTCCGCAGCGTTGATGGTTTCCGACATTCCGTGGGCCGGCCCACTCGGAGCGGCCCGTATTGGCCGGGTAGAAGGCAAATTTGTCGTCAATCCCACCCACGAGCAACAGGCCCTCTCGAATCTCGATCTGATCTACGTCGGGAACGCCCAAGACGTGGTCATGTACGAAGGTTCCGCGGACGAAATAACGGAGGTGGACTTTATTGCCGCTTTGCGTTTCGCCCATGAGGCGATTCAACCTTTGCTCGCCGCCCAAATTGAATTGGCCAAAAAAGTTGGCAAAAAGAAGCGGGAAATCTCGGTGACCGTGGTTCCCGAAGAAATCCTCAAGGCCGCAAAGAAGATCGCGGGTGACCGGATTGTCACCGCACTACTCACTCCTGGCAAGCTCGCCCGCGAAGGCGCCTGCAAGGTGCTTTTTGCCGAAGTGGGCGCCGAACTAAGTGAAAAATTCGGAGCCGAAAAGGTCACCGATTTCGTCATTAAAGATGCTCAGTATTATATTCAGAAAGAGGCCGTACGGACGCTGATTTTGGATCACGGCAAGCGGCTGGACGGCCGCAGTTATGAGCAGATTCGCCCGCTTCACAGTGAGGTCGGGATTTTGCCCCGCGCCCATGGCTCTTCCCTCTTTCAACGAGGCGAGACCCAGGCCGTCTGTCTGGCAACGTTGGGCACCGGGGATGATATTCAGAGCTTTGACTCTTATACGGGCGGTCCCACCAAGAAGCAGTTCTTACTTCATTATAATTTCCCGAATTTTTCGGTCGGTGAAACGGGTCGGATTATGGGACCCGGACGGCGCGAAATCGGGCACGGCGCCCTGGCTGAACGGTCTGTTCGCCCCGTGATTCCGATGAAGGATTATCCCTACGCACTCCGCATTACTTCCGAAATCCTGGAGTCAAACGGTTCCTCTTCCATGGCCTCTGTCTGCGGTGCCACACTCGCACTGATGGACGCTGGAGTGCCGTTGATTCGTCCCGTCGCCGGTATCTCCATCGGCATTTGCACGGAGTTCGGGGCCGATGATCAGATCAGCCGCTATAAACTCCTCACCGATATTATTGGATGGGAAGATTCGTTCTGCGATATGGATTGCAAGATCGCGGGTACGGAAAAGGGAATCACCGGCTTCCAGCTGGATCTCAAGCTCAAGGGATTGCCGCTGCCGATTATGGCAGAGACCGTTCAACAGGCTTATACTGCACGTCTTGAGATTTTGCGGCACATGGCCACCGTCCTGCCCGCTCCGCGCACCGAGATTTCAAAATATGCGCCGCGCATTATTACTCTGAAGATCAATCCTGAAAAGATCGGGATGCTGATTGGCCCCGGCGGCAAGAATATTAAACGGCTCGTCGATGAGTCCGGTTGCGAAATCAACATTGAAGACGATGGGACGGTAAAGATTTTCTCGGTAACGCCCGAGGGCATGGAAATCGCCCGGCGCGAGATCGAAGGCATGAGCGCCGAAATCGAGATCGGCAAAATCTACAAAGGCCGCGTTGTCACCATCAAGGAATTCGGCGCTTTCGTCGAAGTCTTCCCCGGCCAGGACGGACTCGTCCATGTCTCTGAGCTTTCCGACAAACGGGTGGCCCGCGTCGAAGACGTGGTGAAGATGGGCGATGAGATTGTGGTTAAGTGCATCGGCGTGGACGAAAAAGGTCGAGTGAAGCTCAGCCGAAAAGCCGCCTTGGCTGATCGAGGTGAAACCGCCGCTGCGACGGTGGATCAGGTTGGGGAAGGCGTTCGCGAGGAGATCCGGACCGAACGAAGCGAACGGCCAGAGCGGGCGGAGCGAGCGGAACGGCCCGAACGGGTCGAACGCGCCCCTCGGACTGACCGGGGAGAACGGCCTGTTCGCGGTGGTGAACGTAGCGAGCGGCCCGAACGAGGTGCCGAACGGCCCGAGCGCGGTGCTGATCGACCACCCGAACGGAGCACCGAACGTTCTGAAAGAAGCTCCGAGCGAAGCCCCGAACGCGCTGAACGGGTGACCGAACGTCCCCCCGAACGAAGTTCAGATCGGGCGGAACGGCCCGACCGGCCCGACCGGCCCGACCGGAGTCCAGATCGCGGTGATCGCGGAGCGGAACGAAGTTCTGATCGCGGGAATGATCGTGGTCCTGATCGAGGTCCCGAGCGGGTTTCAGACCGTGGCGGTGAACGGGGTTCGGAACGGGTGACCGACCGAAGTGCTGATCGCGGACCGGACCGTGGTTTTGATCGCGGATCTGAACGGAGTAGTGAACGTCCGGTTGAGCGGAGCACGGATCGGGTGAGCGAACGTAGTTCTGACCGGAGTCCAACTCGTGGTTCGGATCGTACCACTGATCGGGGTTCCGACCGTTTGGCTGATCGCGCTCCTGAACGTAGTGTCGAGCGCAGCCCGGACCGCTTCTCGGACCGAGATCGTAGCAGCCGAGGCGATACGGGCGATCAAACCGAGCGCAGCCCTCGGAGTGATTCAGCGGTTGCGTCCGACCGGTCTGATCGGGGTGATCGCGAGGACCGGAGTGATCGCGGCGAGCGCAGCCCGAGACCAAGTCGCCGTTCGGACACCAACGGTGGCGACGGTTCCAAGGCCGACAACAGCGATCTTGAAGTGGGCACGATTTATCGAGCCAAGGTGGTCACGATTAAGGATTTCGGAGCCTTTGTCGAATTCCTGCCGAACCGAGAAGGTTTGGTTCATGTGAGCGAACTCGCCAATGCCCGGGTGAAACGTGTTGAAGATGTGGTCCAGATTGGCGATGAGATTTCGGTAAAACTCATCGGCGTGGACGATAAAGGGCGTGTCCGCCTGAGTCGTCGCGCGGCGATGGAAGATCGGGATCGCTCATTGGGGGGTGGTTCGAGCCGGGATTCCGGTTCTTCGGATGACGCTTCCCGCGACTAATCTTGGGGAGAGTGGGTTCAGGCCGGGCCGGTGAAATACATCTGGACTCCGGATTGAGTTCGGCCACTTGCACAGCTTAGTTGTGCAAGTGGTCCGGAAACTCGGATTCGCTCTGAGGTTGGCGGACCTCGGCCCGCTCTCGGGCATTCAGATTTACATCAACCTGATGGGCGGGAGTCGTCCGCAATGATGGAGCTTGCCTTGATGGATAGCGCCCTATCTCCGTGACCAAGGTTGTGGATTAGAATCCTTAGCCTTGGGCGGAGGCGAACGGAGCATTTCATCTTGGGTTAAGCCCGTCAGGCGGCTCAGTTCTTTCAGAGAGCTGAAGAGGCACCAAATCATGACTCCAAGAAAAGGAATCGTGATCACGGGCCACTCGATCAGATGGAGTTTGCCGACTTGATCATTGAACTGGGGGGTGCCCGAGACGGCAGTGACCAACCAGCGGGCCATTACAAAATTGATGACGCCGCTCGCGAGAAAGGTCAGGGCAAGAATCCACGAGACCCGTCGGAGAAGCGCGTCGAGCCCCAGGGTGCTCCCGCGGGCCGCGAGGGCGTCGGCGATTCTATCCGTGTCGATAATCTGGTCGTTGTACAAGAGTTGTTTCACCAATGGCTTACGAGTATTGAGCGTGAGCGGGATGGCGAGACCCATGAGCGCCGCGAAAGCGCCCGCTTTAACCGCAAACCAGAAAGGATCGGTCTTCAGTAACCCCAATATGCCGGTCATCAAAACGCTCACTAGACCCAAGGCAGAGAGAAAATTGAATTGTCGGCGATGAACGAGATCCCAGAGTCCGTACCCGAGAGGAATCGCCAATGCAATCACCAAGCCCCATACGGGACCGAGGCGTTCAGGTTTGCTGAGCTGACCGAGCAGAACGCCCGGAAGGACGACGTTGCAGATCAGATTGACCCAGATATTTTCTGGTTTCAGTGCTGGCTTAGACGCGGAATTCGGGAGAGCAGTGTGACTCATGCAGAAGCCCCTCAGCATGGCGGCTCCAACGCCGGGCGAAAGCTGGGATTGGCCAGGTTTTTAACTTCCCCGGGTATGGGTTCGCTGTTTGCTTCCCAATGGATTTGGGAAGGAATCGGCCCGGTCGTTTGAAATCAGCGAAATTTTCCTGAGGCAGCAATAGGTGCCGATCATCGCTCGCCAACAATGTCCGTCCCTGCCACCGAAAAGGAGGGCTCTAAAGTGGATTTCGCCATTGAAAACCTTTGAGATTGGACCGCATCCAGCTTTCCAGATTTCGAGTCTTGCAAAGAGCCCGGAGGCTGCTTTTTTCAGACGGTCGAAATGATCACGGCGGCCCCTCGTCACTTCGTCGTCCTCGTCGAACAAGTTCGTCCATTTAATGATAAAATCCTGCCAAATATTTAAAAATCTGTATGAAGAATAGCGCCGACGAAACCTTCGCTTTCCACCCACTCCTCACCGGGGTAATCCTCAATAAACTATACGACGAATATGAAAGTATTCTTTGGCGCCGCAAAATTAGGTTGAAAAAGTGCCTGATTGAAATTGTTTCCAATCAAGGTTTCTGGGGCCAATGGGACCCAGGCACACGGACCATCCGCCTGAGTCAACGACTTCTTGATCGGTACGAGTGGACCACGGTCGTTGAAATCCTCAAACACGAGATGGCGCATCAATACGTGACGGAGGCGTACCCGATTAAAGACAGCCACGGTAAATCTTTTAAAATGGCCTGCGAAGCTCTCGGCGTTGTGGCCTGGGCCAGAACGGCCTCGGGTGAGTTACCGGATGAAATCCCCTCTTGGCGCACCGCCAAACTTTCGTCTGAAACACAGCGCCAAATTGAGCGGATGAACAAACTTTTGTCCCTCGCCTCCTCCACCAACGAGCACGAAGCAGCACTCGCGATGGAGCGGGCGCAGGAAATTTCGGCCAGGCACCACCTCGAGCGGTTGGAACAACCGCAAGCCGCCGAGTGTGACTACTGGTTTGTACCCTTTAAGAAATCGCGCGTCGACGCACCCACGAAAATTATCTTTAGCATTTTGAGGGCTTTCTACTTTGTGAGACCTATCTTTACTAGCTATTTCGATGTAAAAGAATTTCAAACGTATAAAGCCTATGACGTGGCTGGTCGGCCCGAAGATCTGCAAATGGCTGAATACGTTTATGAGTTTTTGGTTCGCACCTTAGAAAACCTTTGGCGGGATCACCAAGCGAAAAGGGGGGTGGCTGGCAGCGCAAAACGAAGCTACTGCATGGGTGTTCTCGCGGGATTTCAAGCCAAACTATCTGAAGCCCAGGCAAAACGCACCGCTGAACCCTCGTCCAAAGCGATCATCGCGCTTGACAAAAAAGAGTTAGCAGACTTTCTCAGATACCGCTATCCAGTTCTCGCCTCTGGGTCTGGGATCAGCGGCGCTAGGGATGGTGAATCGTATACGGCAGGCCTCAGCGACGGCCGAAACATTGTTTTGAGCAAACCCATCACCACCCAAAACGGAAACCAGGGAAGACTTCTGGGATCGAATTAAATCACAGATTAGAATTTGGTTTTCATTGGAAATGTGAGTTCAACTCCACTGACCTGCGATGAGGCACCAGAATGGCGGGAGAACCACGGATGAACAACGATGAGAACGGCTCAAACCCAGGGCCACCACGAGCCCATTGCCGACACCTTTGGGTGATGAATTTCCCAATTCGTCAATCCCTTTTTTTAAAAACAAGGACACCGCGCCGGATGGACGACGCGGTTTTGATGTTCACCAGAGCCTTACCGTGGTTCAACTACTGCTTAACCGTGGTATTCTGCGACATCCACTTGGCATCGACCAGTGAGTCCTTGGCGGGGACATTCAAAGCCACCGCTCCATCGTATTTCACCGGGGGCTTGATGGTGCTCCCGACCCACTTGTGAATATCGGCGTGTCCGTCGGCGAACGAAAAACCACACGCACCGTTGTGAAAGGATCCCGGCATGTCGATGATGTTGCCGGAGGTTGCGCCCGGTTCAACCATTTGCACGGCAAACGCGGCGTCATTGATGCTATCGGGATGCTCTTCAACGAACACAAACGTGCTCGACGGCTGAACAATCTCCGCGGCCTTAGCGTAGAGCCGATAGGGAGGGGCTGGCAACCAACCGCCAAAGTCAAATACTTGACTCATTGAAATACTACGAATCCGGGGAGTGTACCGAGACGCCTTGGCTATTTTGCCCATCGCCGAGAGATCGGCCGGACACTTATAAATTGCGTAAGAATTGCCGCCATAGGTGAAGAGCGGACCATTGGTGATAAATTTGGTGTTGGTACTGTCGGAACCGGTAAAATTGAGAGTTCCTTCAATCCAAACCGGGCGTCCAGGGCTGGTCAAGGACGCCACCAACTTGTCGTTGTTATCCCCGTTATAGAGGTGCCAAGCCAACATCAGCTGTTTGTTGTTGCTCAGGCACAAAATGCCCTGTGCTTTGGATTTAGCCTTCGCCAAGGCCGGCAAGAGCATGCCCGCGAGGATCGCAATGATCGCAATGACGACCAGTAGTTCAATAAGAGTAAACGCATTTCGGCTGCGTTGTCCGAATTTAGATAAAAAAATCTTCATAAACGGTAGGTTACGTGTGAGAACCCTCCAACAGTTCACAGGTTTGTTGCGAATGTCAACGGATCGGCAAAAGAAAGGCGCTTCTGAATGCAGGGAGGGTGGGACTTGGGGGTCTCTCACCGAGCGGAGACGACCGAGCCCGGCCGTGATGAGTGCCTGCACTCGGGCGATCGTCGGCGCCGGAATCTCGCTTGCCGCCGTCGGCCTGCCTGACCTCCGAACCGTTGTCTACCAGAGCGGAATCGAAGAAGTGAAGAAGGCTTTGCCAGTTGGCATGTTAAGTCACAAAAAATGGACACAGACCCTGGCGGGTAATTTACTGGGGCATGGCAAATCTACTTTTGCTGCCCAAACGGGAGCAGCCGGAGGTATTGGCGAAGTTGGTCGTGCAGCGGGTGAGCGCGCCCGAGGAGATCCAACGTTGGAACAGTGAGGTGTCCGAAAACCACTATCTCAAGAATGCCAATCTGGTAGGGGAACAGCTGCGTTACGCCGTCACGTATCAAGGGGAGTGGCTGGCGCTCCTGGGCTGCTCGGCGGCTGCCTACCATCTCAAGTATCGGGATCAATGGTTGCGCTGGACGAAGTCCCAACGCCGTGCCCGTTTGCACCTGCTGGCGCAGAACAGTCGCTTCGTCATTCTCGCGGATCGTGGGGATTGGCCCAATCTGGCCAGT
>JAYVTS010000244.1:0-3223 GCA_043788645.1 Verrucomicrobiota bacterium | reverse complement strand
GCTGTCCGGTCAAAATCGGAATGCTGTCCGGCTTCGACCGGAACACTGTCCGGATGCGTTCCGGAATGCTGTCCGGCTAAAATCGGAATGGGTGTCCGATGACCGTCGGAATACGCACTGACACGAGATTCGGCGAAACGAAAAGCCAGCACTGCGAAGCTTATCAATCGATGGCAAGTAGCCCACCAGAGAGACGACCGCGCGCTCTTCGGCGATAAGCTGAGCGGCGATCTCGGCGAACTGTCCCGGGGTAGGTGATTCTTCTTCCATCACAAAACAATGCGAACACCAAGAACAGTTGTCAAGTGTATCTGTTTGTTCTAAACGTTCTGATTGGGAGTTTGAAAGAATCGATTCAGGTTTAAAACCGCCGTCAAGCCACTTCACTTTTCGCGATTCCTGCACGGTAAGCCTCGAACTCTCGGTTGAGGAGCTCCAAATGTTTAGTAACCTCCGCCTCGATCAGTTCGAGCCGGAATATTCCCTCCCCAAGGGCGTAAGCTGTGGAAAAGCACTTCGCCGCAATAACGTAATATCGAATGCCAGAATAAAAATAAACCCTCATCCAATACAACATTTCAGTCTTCAACATCCCCTCTGCCTCAATGCTCTTTTCGATGGCGAGGCGCCAAATGATCCAATCGATCAGTGTATCGGCATCACTATGTACTTGACTCGATAATGCGCAGTAAATGTGCCTGTAATCCGATTCCAGACCTGCGTTCTTGAAACGATCAATAACTTTGGACGGCCATCCCGCCGCATCAAATGGGATCCCCAGCTGGACAGCTACGTCCCGTACGATCTTTTCCCGCGTTGCAAGGTCATTCCGCGCCTGAACCGCCCACTTTGACATCTCACAGCGATTCAGATCTTTTTTAGCGTGTGCGAAGTAGTCTGCGAGATACTGCCCAAGTCGCATTTTCCGCTCCGCTTGAGTCACGAAAATAACAGTGACTGCGGATTCAATTGTTGCTCGCACGACGACCTCCATCGAAGCCCAGATCCCAGTGAAATGACAAACAACCGCGGCAGCAGCGTGATCGTGAGCCCGATCAACCATACTCCGTACCAGGGGCCAAGTATGATCGCCAGCCGCAACCAATCGCTCCGCATTGGCCGCAATTGCTTGATCAACCGTCGTCCTGGCGGAAAGAAGCCAAGTGATCGCCTGCTCGTCAACCTTTAGCTCGTCTCTTATCACAAAACTGTGGAGGTTTGTAAAGTCAGAGATTGAACAAATTTCGCTCATGGCACGGCTAATAACAGCCAAAATTCCCGGAGAATCCGTATGCGATTTTCGCTTATTTATAGTCATCTCAACCGTGGCCACGCTCACAATTCTTGCACTACGCTCAACCAATTAATTGGATGTTCAAATTTCCAATTTGTCCTTTTCACGACAATTCTTATTGCCCGTTTATTATATAATTCTTGAAAGAACCCTGCGTTCAGTAGAGCAAGTTCTACTACTTTTATATTTACAAGAATACCTATTACAAGACTACATATAATAAATGACATTAAGGTAAATGCGCAAGCCATACCTCTTAATTTGAATAAAAAATAAATGATCGGAAAAAAGTGCAAACACGCAATTATGTTCGAGAGCAGAGCAAATTTTGAATTTCCAGACCATACTTTGTGCTTAAAATCAAAATTTGAACCGGACTCAATTGCTATAGTCTTGTCGCTAATCAATTTTTTGAGTTTCAAGTACCCAGTTAAAAGCGAAATCAATGGCGACAATTGAGGGTCCTTTCTATCCACTGTTGCACCTCTGGAAAGCCGGGGGGCAAAGGCGCTGAGGTTGTCCAACGCTTGAGTGCCGTTCTTCAACTCGATCTGGGGATTCAGTGATTCTGTGGTAAGCTCCCGGTTGAGACGCCGCCGATCCAAAACTTCCTCAAGCTTGGTCTGGGCACCGCTATGCCCCTGATCAGCTGCCTTGCCGTACCAATCAATAGCTTGATCTTCGTCTTTACCTACACCAACACCCTCATGGTAAGCCACTCCGAGGATGTACTGGGATTCAATATGTCCGTTCGCGGCAGCCCTACGGTAGCATTTGACGGACTCGACTTCATTCTTCGTTACGCCTACACCGTTAAAGTAGGATGCTCCAAGAAGAAACTCGGCTTCGGTATGTCCTTGATTGGCCGCCTGTTGAAATAATTTTATGCTTTCACCTGTGTTTTTGGAGACACCCAACCCTTGAAAATAGGCTATTCCTAGAGCGTATTGAGCACCAGCGTGCCCCATTTCGGCGGCCTGGCGGAACCATTTCACGGCTTCAGCCGGATCCTTCTTAAGTCCGATACCACTCAGATGACCCATTCCGACAATAAAATGAGCATTGGCGAGTCGGTGTTCGGCAGTCTCGATTTTATCCATACAGTGGACCGTTTTAGACAAGTAAACTTATAAGCCTCGTCATTATCGGTAAACTATTTTTTGAGCCGATGATTGATTTAGCGAGGCCGTCGACGGCTTTTTTATTGCCAAGCTACATAAATTCATCACTAGTTTGTTCGACACCAATCCCTTCAACTCCACATCTGTGAAAGCCCGTCGTCGTCGCCTATTCGAAGCACGTTCGTCCATTTTGGTTACCCGTCGCAACGAGTTTGTTCTGATCCGTTCATTCCGTTCCATCCAGTTCAGTACACGTATCTAGCTGTTCGTTTTGTCCTTAAAGCGATATCAACCTTCTCTCTTCGTATTTGTCCGGGTCATCGAAAAATTTGCCGCAATCCACTTTCAGCCATTTCCAACCAGTTCCGTCAGGTTCAGTCCGAACCGGGGACCGACAAGAGCCGCACATCCGCCTTCCATCACGGCCTACCCGATAAAGACCGGTGCTGCATTCAAACTTGGTTTTAGACTCTACCCAGCGGTTGATCCAGACAGTTAAAGTTATGACAATCGATAAAGCCACGAGCACAACTATTCCTAGTTCACCAAGGAGTTTAAAAGTAAACTGGTAAACGATATGAGTTTTGCCTGTCAAATATATATACATCAAACCCAACATCGGCACCGCATGTGCAATAATGTAATTCCACGGCAGCTTAGTAACAAGCTCAAGCGCCATTAATTTCCATGCCTTCAGATTATTCATTGCTCTAGCCCCACAACAAGCGTGATTTTAATACGACAATTGGTATAGAACTTGCTGAAAGGCCGTTGGCATTGCCGAAAACGCATTGCCGTTGATTTATAT
>JAYVTS010000243.1:0-9050 GCA_043788645.1 Verrucomicrobiota bacterium | reverse complement strand
ATCTTGGGCAACGGGCACCGTGGCGCAAAACCTGCAAACCCATCTGATCGCACTGACTCACAATTTGTTGGTGATCTTCCGAGAAACACTGGATCGCAGTCACAAGATCCGGGAGGTTAAGATCGAAAAGAAGCGAGCCAAGGCCTTGGCGGTTCGTCAGAGAATTGCCGTGGCGGCCGGCCGGACGATGGCGGCGTTTGTGGAATTATTACCCAAAGTGATCCAATTGACTGTGCCGTATATTAGGGTCTTGCGAAATGGAATTATTAAATCAAGACGCTGGTTGGACTTCCCGCAGCTCTTCCGCAAGGCCATGGAAAAGTATCTATGATATTTAACAGACACCGTTGCAGGGTGCTTCCGAGCGCAGCCCCGCTGCTTGTTGGAAAAAAGTGTCCAAAATATCCGAGCCAGGGCTGTTTATTCCCACTCAATGGTGCCGGGGGGCTTGCTTGTAATGTCCAACACGACTCGATTAACCCCCTTCACTTCATTCGTGATCCGACTGCTGATTCGTTCCAAGAGGTCGTAGGGTAATTTGACCCAATCCGCCGTCATTCCATCCTGCGATTCCACTGCCCGCAATGCGATCGTGAAATCGTAGGTGCGTTCGTCGCCTTGCACGCCAACGCTGCGTACCGGCAATAAGACCGCAAACGTTTGCCAAGTCTTATAGTACCAGTCGGCGGACTTCATTTCTTCGACCACAATCCGGTCCGCTTCACGAACAATACGAAGTTTATCAATCGTGATTTCCCCCAAGCAACGCACCGCTAAGCCGGGGCCGGGGAACGGCTGACGTTGGACGATTTCTTTCGGAAGGCCGAGTTCGGTGCCCAGTGCCCGGACTTCGTCTTTGAACAAACTGCGCAACGGTTCGAGCAGCTTAAACTTCATGCCCTTGGGCAATCCACCTACATTATGATGGCTCTTAATGAGGTGGGCCGGATTCCCCGCAATAGGCACCGATTCAATAACATCCGGATACAGGGTTCCTTGGGCGAGAAACTTCGCCTTACCGGCCCGTTGCGTCGCCGCTTGAAACACATCCACAAATGCTTTGCCGATGATCTTCCGTTTCCGCTCCGGATCCGTGACGCCTTTGAGCTGGCGTAAAAAGAGGTCGGTGGCGTCTTCGTATTGTAGCTTCAGTTTGAAGTTCCGTCCGAAGACCTCCTGGACGACCTCGGCCTCGCGGGCGCGAAGGAGTCCATTGTTAACGAAGATGCAGGTGAGCTGATCACCAATCGCCTTGTGAATTAGCGCGGCGGCCACGCTCGAATCGACGCCGCCCGAGAGTCCCAGGATGACGCGCTCCACTCCCACTTGGGTGCGGATTTCCGTGATCGCTTGGTCTGCATACTTCGCCATATTCCAGAGCTTGCCGCAGCCGCAAATTTTGTGGACGAAATTGGATAGAATGTCTTTGCCGCGTGGGGTGTGGACGACTTCCGGGTGGAACTGGATGCCGAATAGTTTGCGGGCGCGATATTCGAGGCCCGCGTATTCGGAGTTATCGGTCGTCGCGACCACTTTGAATCCAGTGGGTATCCGGGTGAGTTTATCGCCGTGGCTATTCCAGACCTGGAGGGATTTGGGCAATTTGTGGAACAGGGCGCAGTGGAGATCTTGAACCGTGAGGGTGCCTTTGCCAAATTCGCGTTTGGTTCCACGTTCGACTTTCCCGCCGAGAAAATGGCCAAAAATCTGAACGCCGTAGCAAATCCCGAGGATCGGTAAACCCAGATCAAAGATCGCCTTGTCCGGCAACGGGGCTCCGGGGGCATAGACGCTATTGGGTCCGCCGGAAAGGATGAGGCCCGCCGGTTTGAGCTGCGCGATTTCAGCGGCGGGGGTGTCGTACCGAAGAATGGTGGAATACACGCTACACTCGCGAATGCGGCGGGCGATGACCTGGGTGTACTGGCTCCCAAAGTCGAGGATGACGATCTGCTCGTTCATGATGGCGATACAATTTCCAAATTCGCCCGGCCAATGGCGGGAGGCGAATGGCCAATAGATGCGGTCGGAAGGCTGGTTTGGCCAGCGGAATTTGCGGACAGGTCGGCAGTGTCGACACTGGATAGGAGGGGTGTCCGGCATGAGGCAGCCGAGTTCATTCGTCGGTAGCGTCATGTTCCATTGGTACGTGCTGACCGCCCTTGAACCGGTTAAAGGTAATTCCCCGGAAAAAGGCAGCCGATTTACCGGTTCATGGAAAGCCGTGTAGACTCTCGCCCTGGACGGACCATTTCACGTTCCGAATGCCGTGCGAATTTTGGGCACGAGTTGAAGTCCTACTCCCCCTTGCGCAAAATGCCGATCTTCCGTCAACGCCTTTCAGCGATTCCGCAAGGTAGGGAAGACTCCACCGCTGGCGGACCCAGAGATCATTTTTTTGGCGGGAAATCATGTGGCCGCGATTTCCCGCCTGAATTCTGACGACACGTCCTCTGCGACGGCCACGGGCCGCAATTCTTAAGCTCACTTCGGATGTCAAAGAACTGCGGATCCTTCCGGCAGAACCGAATGGACCCCCGAGTCACTGACCACAACTCGCACCGGGCCGCGGACCGTGGTGAAATTGAGGTCCGTCACCTCCTGTCAGCGGCCGATTCGCCCGAACTCCGGCCAATAGCTGGGGAAGGTCAAAGACTTTGTTGGTATAGCGCCAGAACGGGGCGAGTCGGTTCATGGAGATCAATCCCGTTGAAGCGACTCACCCGGTCGGAAAAGCTCCAGATTGATCTGGGAAAGTTCTTCCAAACCTTCCGCGTGTACCTGATAAGCCCGGACTGCTTCCTTAACGGCCCTCTGCTCATCCGGCGTCTTGAGCCGGATTTTGTGGATCTGGCCCGGCCCCAGGTGCGAGGTGAGGTAATAAAACGGCCCATGTTTGGCGCCCTTGGCGCAGGCACAGTTGGGTTTACAGCAGGTCGTGAATCGCTCCCCAAAGGACGCCCGCAACAACGAGGGAGAAACCGATAGGTGACGCAAGAGGCCCCCCTTGCGCTGGCGCTGCGCCAGTGTGGAGGTGCGGCGGAGCTGATAAATCTTAGCCACATACAAAGGTAAGATTATGCAAATCACCGGTCAGGTAAGTGAATGAGCTTCTGTTTTCAAAAGCGGGTGCAACTCACGCCTCTCACGGTGTTTTGAGGATTCCGAGCGAGGACAACTTTTGCCAACTCGACTACTGTTTCAAAGCTTTCGAGGGCCTAGTGGAGCTTCCACAGGTCGAATTCCGTTTCCCAACTACCCCCCCCGCCGCTTGTATGATGGCATTTTCTATGGCCTCTGATTTTGCTTTCTGCTGTTCCGAGGTTTCCTCGACGTCCTCGGGGGCCGGGGCATCCTCCGATGGGCTCGTTTTGGGAGTGGGTTCAAGTGGTCTCGGTTGCCATTTGAGGGACGTCGACGACACGGGATCCGCCGGAACCTCTTTGGGAGCGGCGTTCGGTGTCGGTGACAACGGGTTCGAAATTGCGGGAGCGGATTCGGCAATAGCCTTGGGTGTTGCTGGTTCGACTTCCGCGGACGGTTTCACCCGGTTTTCCGCTCCCTTTTCGGCTTGGCAGTGAGTTCACAGAACGGATCGGAAACCTTTCGTTTCGGCAGAAGCTCCCGCAATACCTCCATGTCCTAGCGAATTTCCGCCAGGGGGGTGCCGTAACGGCGCCGCGTTCGCTCCCGGAGATCGGCATGGGCCACTTTCTTAGGACGAGAACCCGCTGAGGAACGCGCCGCGTCAACCGAGTCCTCGATCAGTGTTCTAAGTATCAATTGGTTGAGTTTGAATAACGCCTTCTGATTTGACCTAATACTTGGCTTGCCTACGGTGAGAAAATGGATGGTTCGACACAAACCATTCACAATTACCGTGGATTGTATAAAATTCAAAATCCTATGGATAACAGTAACGATTTGGAATTTTCTCCACTCCTTCGGGCTGCGTTCGGCCGAGGCTTCCGTTTCGTCCACGCATTCTGTCGGCGACTGTTCGCCGTGCTGGTGGTCGGGTCTGTCGGCGTGGCGCAGGCTCAAACCATAACCGAGTTCCAGCCGTGAATCCGCTTCGGTGGACGCTGCGTGGCGGTCGCGGCCTGCCCCACCAACGAGGCCTTTGCCGTCGTCGCCAGCGAGAGCGGCGGCCTGTGGCGGACATTCGATTCTGGGGCCAACTGGTCGCACGTCAGCGGCCTACCCATGTTTCGGCTGATCGATGTCCAGTATCTCCCCGATGGCCACACACTGATCGTCACCGGCTGGGCCGACTCCCGTTTCGTCAGCGGCGGGGGAATCTGGCGGAGCGCGGATGGGGGCGCGACGTGGAGTCAGCCATCTTCGGCGGATCCGGGATGCATCGCCCGGTGGCATGCGCACGGGATTGCCGTGGAACCAGGCACCGCGACGGTCTACGTCGGTACCAGTTGCGGCGTGGCCATCAGCACCAACGCGGGTGCCAGTTGGGGGCACACAGTGCTGGGTGGCACCGACGGGCGGGGCGCAGGTCCAGGTCTACTTCGGCACCGGGCTGGGGGTGTTTCGCCAGGCGTACACTCCCAGCGGTTCCATCCCGCCGTTGAACGTCGGGAACTGGATGGCCCTGAGCTTGGATCACCCCGATCAGAACGGAATGGCTTTCGGGCCACAAAGCGGCCTTCCGCTCTGGTTGGTCAGCGACGGTGGCGTCCATCGGCCGACGGATTTTGCCAGCCTGATCGCAATTCTGTTCGGTGTTCCAGTCGACCGTGTGCTACCGCTGCTCGGAACCAGCTGGCAGATGACCGGCAACGCGTCCAACGGCTTCCATGCGCTCCAACTGTACGAGGTCACGGGCCAGGCCCGGATCGGCAGCGCGACGGACCTTTACGTCGGCACCCAGGACAATGGTATTCCGACGTCGACGGACGGCGGATCGACCTGGCCGTTCAACGGTGGGGCGGAGGGGTATCACATTCAGGTGGACCGCTATGGGCCAGCGAGCACGAATGACATTGCAACCTTCATCTATTGGCACGGTCCGGGTCGAGCCGGCGGACGTGGGTCTTGGGCTCATCGGGATCTTTTCGAACGGGGAGGGGACCTTTGTCTTCCCGGAGGTTTATGCCGTGGATCCCAATGATCCCGCGCACCTGATCGCGGCCGATATCCGCGGCCGCAGAATGACGGTCTCGACCAACGGCGGGGCCGCCTGGTTCCCGGACCCCGTGTTGACCGACCTGCTGGTCAACCGAGACGCCGCGGCCGGGACCCAGGAATTCTCGTTCGGCGTCACCGTGGCGCAGGATCGGTTCATTGCACCCGGGATCGGACTACAGGCGCACGTCATCGCGTTTGATCCGGACTTTCGAAACCACATCCTGGTGGGCACCGAAGCGTCGGGAATCCTCCGTTCGACCGACGGCGGCCGCACCTGGCAACGCATCCCGGGCTCGCGCGCCGTTACGGGCATCACCTCCTTCTTCTTCCGGGCGGTGTCATCAAGGGCCTGATCCTCGAAGACGGCGTGGTGAAGGGACTTATTGCAGGCTTTGGTGACCTGCCTTTGGAGGATACGCTTGAGACGTTCGATCCGCGGCCGGTGAAGCTCGAACCCCTCGCGGAGGAACTGCCCTCGAAAGACCCTTCCATCCACCTGATCGCCGGCCTTGGGGGCAGTGCCGTGCCGACCGCTGGACGAGGCACCCAGGTGACCGTCGTCGGAAGCAACTTCTGTGGGGACCCCACCTGTCCGCCCGTCGTTGTCGAGGCGGGTGGGGTGGTGCTGGCCGACAACCTCGCGGTTGATCCCAAGGGCGGATTCCAATTCACGTTCGTGGTTGAAGGATCGCTGGGCGCCCGTCTCGTCACCGCGACCCAGGCGCTCGACCCGAAGAATGTGCTCAGTCATTCCGTCCTGCTCGTCGTGCCCGTCGTGGACGCCGAGGAAGACGGCCTCGAGGTCGAGCTCATCCGGCCCGCGTGCGTCAACACGCCCGACGTCGTCATCTCCGGCCAGGCGCTCGGCGAGCGAGAAACCTCCACTCGGATTGCGCGCATCAGTTTCACCGTGAACGACGGGCCGGAAACGATCGTGTGCCAGGATTGCAGGCGCGATCCCGTGTTCGCCTTCGCCGCCCCGTTGCCCATCGACTGCGGCGAAAACGTGGTCCGCGTCATGATCGTCGAGGAAGGCACTGGGCAGGTCGCCCAGCGCACGCGGATGGTTCGACGCGACTCAAAGCCGCCCGAAATCCATTGCCCGGCACCGATCTCGACCGCGTGCAACGATCCCTCCGGCGCGGTGGTGACCTTCGACGTGACGGCTACGGACGGTTGTACGGCGAAACCCTCGGTTTTCTGCGATCCGCCCTCGGGGAGCGTCTTCCCGCTGGGGACCACGATCGTGAAGTGCCTGGCCGTCGATGATTGCGGCAACGAGGCACACTGCGAGTTCTTGGTCACCGTCCAGTGCCACGCCAAGGACCAGACGCCGCCGAAGATCGTCTGCCCGTCGGATCTCACGAAGTCGTGCGGGGCTGCGGGCGGGACTCCGGTTAGCTTTGAGGTCCTGGCGGTGGACGACTTCGATCCAGCGCCGGTGGTCATGTGTAAGCCACCTTCGGGTTCGCTGTTTCCGGTGGGTGAAACCACCGTGAACTGCCTCGCCACCGATGCCGTCGGCAATAAGTCGCAGTGCTCGTTCAAGGTCCGGGTCATTCCCGGTTCGGTGACGATTGATGCGAAGTACATCCTTCGTTGGGACTGTGGCGTGCTGGAAGACGCCGCGAGCGTGTCGGGCCCATGGGAATCGGTTAACGGCGCCGCCAACGGCGTTTACCAGGCGAGTCCCGGCGACCAGCGCCGGTTCTTCCGGTCACGTCGCTGAGTGCCAAAATGGGCTGCTAGCTTATCACTAACACTAATAATAGAAGCAGGATAGCTGAACCCAAATCGTGAGTACTCCGGCTTCTGCCTTGCCAATTTCCTGTCCCTTCAAATTAGGCCACCCGGGCCTCACTTCGCATTAAAGTTTCCACCTTCCGGATCCCGGTACAATTTCCGGCCATGCCATTCCTGCCCCCCCGGCGCCGCCTACAGCGGGCGAGTTTTTTCCTCATGATCATCGGCCTGCTGGCCTCGGCCCGCGGTGCGGACGCGGTGCCTCCAGGACCGTCTGGACCGCAGGCCGATGGGCTCTATCGCAAGGTCATTCTGGATTCGGACCGCGATGTGGATGGCGACGGCAAGGTGGACGACACGCTCGTCAATGTGATGGAGATTGGCGTCGCCCGGGACGGCCGGCTGTATTACGCCGAGCGGGCGGGATCCGTCAAAGTCTGGAATCCCTTCACTCACGCTTCCACGGTCATCGGCAAACTCACCGTATTCGATCAGCTTGAGGACGGCCTGCTCGGTCTCGCGCTGGACCCCGAGTTCACCCGCAACGGCTGGCTCTACCTTTTCCACTCGGAACCGGAGACCCATTTGAATGCCGCGGGAAAAAAGGTCGGCACCAACCGGGTTTCCCGCTTCACGGTGCGCGGCGACACGCTGGATCTGGAGTCCGAAAAGGTGCTCGTGCGCATCGGCACCCAGCGGGAGGACTGCTGCCATTCCGGCGGGTCCATGGCCTTTGATGCGGAGGGAAATCTGTATGCGTCGGTGGGCGACAACACCCACCCGGGGGCGTCTGACGGTTATTCGCCGCTCGATGAACGGCTCGACCGCGAACCGTGGAACGCCCAAAAATCAGCGGCGAACGCAAATGATCTGCGGGGCAAAATCTTGCGGGTTCACCCGGAACCCGACGGCACCGCTACGATTCCCCGGGGCAACCTCTTCCCACCCGGGACACCGAACACCCGACCCGAGATTTATGTGATGGGAAATCGAAATCCCTTTCGAATCGCCGTGGATCCGAGAAACGGGTTTCTGTATTGGGGCGAAGTGGGACCCGACGCGGGCGGACCCAACGAGGAGCGGGGTCCAGCCGGATTCGATGAAATCAATCAGGCGCGGCGCGCGGGCAATTTTGGCTGGCCCTACTTTGCCGGGGATAACCGGCCCTACCGCCACTATGACTTTGCCACCAAACAAACCGGTCCTCCCTTCGATCCGGCGCATCCGATCAACGATTCCCGCCTCAACAATGGCCCTCGCGAATTGCCTCCCGCCCAACCGGCGTTTCTCTGGTATCCCTACGGCCAATCCACCCGATTCCCGGTCGTCAACGGAGGCGGCGGACGCACGGCGATGGCGGGTCCGGTCTACTATTTCGATCCCCGACTCAAATCGTCGACGAAACTGCCGGTTGAATTGGACCACACCTTGTTCATTTATGAATGGTCCCGCAACTGGATCATCACGGTCCGCCTGGATGACCAGGATCAAATCGCGAAAAAAGCTGACGGCAGTCTCGCCATGGAACGGTTTTGCCCGGGGATGACATTCAAGCGTCCGATGGACCTCGAACTGGGTCCGGACGGATGTCTCTACGTATTGGAGAACGGCACGGCATGGACGGGCAACCGGGACACCCAAATCGTACGGATTGAATACACCGGTGCGGCCGTCGGAGCCGGTCGATAGCCATTGCTGCCACACCGACCTGACAGAACGCGATCCCGGATCCCCGCATTTGGCCTCGGCCTCGGCTCGCAGCCTCTTGATGGGCGTTCTTCCGGCGGCAATGGCCGAGGCGGTGAAAGATCGGGAAGGGGCCTTTCGCCAGGATCGCGCTGGGTGGACAACGACCTCAACCGTCGTTTCGGCGAGGCCAAACGTCTCGGCAAACCGGTGCTAAGGAAACAAGCGACCGGCGAGGTCGGTGTCCGTGTTCAAGGTCACCGTGGGATAAAACCAAGGAAAACCAAGGGACAGACGGTTTGAAAAATTTAATCATCAATTTAACAAACATGTTTTATTGTGACGTGAAACCTGTTTTTTCAAGCTGTCTGTCCCTTGGTTTGGTCTGGGGCGTGAATACGTTTCCAACGACCCGCACGGTGGATGTCTATTTCGCTGTTTTGCGCGCGAAACTGGAAATTAATCCGAGCGAGCCGCGG
>JAYVTS010000242.1:0-2622 GCA_043788645.1 Verrucomicrobiota bacterium | reverse complement strand
GCCAGGAGGGCTTGCGGCTTGGAAATATTGATCTGCGTACCGGGGCCCGTGCTAAGAGTGTTACGGTCCGGGTCACCGACAGACGCATTGCCCCATTGGTTGGAATATTGGGTATAGAGGCCGTTGCCCGGAGTCGTGCGTTGGTTATTGCCACCGCTGCTGTTGATCCACTGGCGGGTATTGCTCCATCCGGGTTCAGCAGCGATAACTTTTTTGTTGGCCGGGGTTTCATCAGTGCTGAGGAACAGGGTGGAATTGTCATCCGAGGCGATGGCAAAGGTGTAATTGCCATTCGTCTTGGGAATGATAAAGCCAATGAACTGGATGCCGTAGTTGTCGGCGACATTGATGCCGCTTTCAAAGATATTCAGATTTTGGCTGCTGCTGGGAGTGTTATTGCGGAAAATGGTGCTGTTGGTCAGGCTGGCGATATCTGTATTGCCAATGCCATCAAACCTCCGGGCGGTGATGAGTCCGTCACCAAAGACGGAGGCAAAGTCGATTGACGATTTCGCGACGATGGTGTTGGGTGTTTTGGCGATGTCCTTAACCCCCGTGACAACGACGCTGTAATTGTCACCCTGAACCGTGAATGTCTCAGTGACCAGGTCAACCGTCTTGAAGTCGTTCGCAAACGGGAAAGAAGCTCCAAGCACTTTGAAGCTCGTCCCCTGAACGACGTTGGTGATGTAATAGTTGTTGGTATTGAGCGCGGTCACCGAATCAACGGGTTCGGAATAGACTATCGTCACACCATTCAGACGCCCGAAGGCACTGGCGGAAACCAAGGTCGGCTTGATATTGTCAGGGGTGATGCTCACCACCACATTGGCACTAATCCCGGGATTGATGCCATTGGTCACCGTTACAACGTAAGTTCCACCATCGGGGATCTGAACATTCTTCAGGGTGAGGGAGGAAAGGATTTGACCGACGAGCAGGTTGCCCGGCGAGGTGTTGGTCCGATACCATTGATAGCTGATGGGCTGGGTGCCGTCCACGGTGGCGACAAGGACGGTATCCGTGCCTTCAAGGACGTTCGTGCCCTGCGGTTTGCCGTCACCGACGAAATCGTTGGTGGGAGAACTAAACTTGGGATTGGTGTAGGTGAACGGGGAACGGCCAGGGGCGGCTTCCGAACCGGAGACGAGGCCACCGTTGAAAACGACATTGAAGGGAGCGAGGTAGATGCCGGAGATGGGGCGATTCAGCGTGCCATCAGGAAGCTGCCAGCCAACGGAGAAATGATCACTGCCGCCGCCCTCTTTCATGATGACTTCGAAATAATACTTGTTGCCCTTGACCAGCGGAATCAAAGCAGAGCGCTGAGTGGTCTTGGCACCGTAATTCCGGTAACCGACGGCACCACTGTTGAAGGCGATCTGTTTTTTGTTGGCCGGATTAGGGCCGTCGCTCAACCACAAGGCGGAGGAGTCATCGCTGGCGATCCAGAAGGAGTAGTTGCCGGTCTGGGGCGCTTCGAGGTAGCCACGAACGAAGACGCCGTAGTTATTCCCGAAGTCGCCAGCCGGAGTCGTAAAGCCAAGGCCGTAGGGCGGCAGCTGAAATTGGTCCAGCGAGTCCTTGATAAAGCGCAACGGAAACGGATCATAGCCGCTGCCGTCAGAATCACGGAAATAAAATGCGGCATCGCAATTCGTGGGGAAGTTTCCGGCGCCATTGACCACGGAGGTCAAGTCGGCCACGGTGGTCCCAGGGATGCCGGTCCAGAAAAGTCGTTCGACTTTGCCAGCGAAGAGACTTGAGGTAGTGAGGACTGATAGAATCAGACCCAGGAGTAATGCTTTAATACTGCGCATAGGATTGCCTTTTTGTTTGTGCCCGAACGACCGTTGCATACCGATTGAAACCATATTTTGCCGACGATTTTGAAACTTTTGGATTCAGGATTGGTGTTAAGGAACCAAATGCGATGGGTGAATGCAATTACAATTTTGAGACAATGGGTGTGACTTTAATCGCACAGGGACAAAACGTTTGAACGATTCCGGATGAGCGGCGGAATCACCATTTGACAAGACGAGGACAGGTGGGTGACAAGTAGGATCATTGCCAGAGAACGAAAATTGCTAAGGCACTCTGTGATTGCATGATGGAAGATCGTCTCCAACTTCAACGCTTTGAATTGAAATACCTCGTTTCCGAGGAAATTGCCCTTTCAATCCGCCAGTTTGTCGCGTCCTACCTCGAGGTTGACGAGTACGCCGCCACCCGTCCGAACCTGTCGTATCCCGTCCACAGCCTTTATCTCGATTCCGACATCCTCAACCATTATTGGACGACGATCAACGGCAACAAGAATCGCTACAAGTTGCGCATTCGATTCTATGATGGTCGGCCGGAGGGTCCGGTCTACTTCGAGATCAAACGCCGGATGAATGAGGCGATTTTAAAGCAGCGGGGCGGGGTGAAGCGGGAATTTGTGGATTGGATTCTGGCCGGGCACATGCCGGCCCCGGAACATCTTATCTCAACGAATCCATCACACCTCGTGGCGGTGCAGCGTTTCACCCAACTGATGACGGAAACCAGCGCGCATCCCAAAGCCCATGTTTCCTATCTGCGCGAAGCCTGGGTCAGTCCGCACAACAATGCCGTCCG
>JAYVTS010000241.1:0-9502 GCA_043788645.1 Verrucomicrobiota bacterium | reverse complement strand
CGTGGGTGCCGGGGCGGCACCCACCCCGGGGATTCGGACCGGCCGACGCCTTCGCTGGCTGCGTCTTCGGAGATTGTTAACAAACCGAAGGCTAACCTCAGTCCGTTTTTCCTGTCGCAAGCTCGGGAATGCGCTCGATTGCGTTGAAGATTGGAGTTTGAAGGGGAACGAGGATCCCAGCCTGACGGAGAATTTGCAGGACGCTCATTTCCGCTGCGCTCGCGCTTTCTTTTTCACACTTCGTCCAGCGGATCGGTCGCGTCGCCAAATTGTTTGGGGCGAACATTCATTTTGTCCATCATCGACAAATAGAGGCGGCACATTTGTCGATTGGGTTTCTCTTGATAGTCAAGCACTCGCCCGCCTTTTATCCGACCACCTCCGCCTCCGAGCAGAACGACCGGCAACTGTTTCGCCTCGTGGTTGCCGTTCATCATGCTGGAGCAGCACAGTAACATGGTGTTGTCGAGCAAGGTCCGTTCGCCTTCGCGGATCCCGTCTAACTTGCGAGCAATATAACCCAGTTGTTCGATGAAAAATTGATTCACTTTCAGCCAATCGGCGCTGTCCGAATGGGAGAGGAGATGGTGAATCATGTAGTCAACGCCCAGGTTGGGAAAGCGGAGAGAACTGTGGTCGTTATTGAGTTTAAGCGTGCAGAGGCGGGTGGTGTCGGTCTGAAACGCGAGGACGAGCAAATCGCTCATCAATCGCATGTGTTCGGCGATGTTCTGAGGAATCCCGTCTGCGGGTCGGGGCATATTGGGGGCCGAGAGAGTGGGTCGCCACCCTTGTAATTCCCCCTTTTTACCCGCGTTTTCGATGCGTTGTTCCACTTCACGAACGGAATCGAGGTATTCGTCCAGCTTGCGTTGGTCGGTGGTGCTGACCTGCCGACGAAAATCTTTTGCATCGGTCATGACGGCGTCGAGGACGCTCTGATCCCCGCGGTTCACTTCGTCCTTAAAGAGTCGATCAAAGGCAAGCGCGGGATAAAGTTCTAAGGGTGTTGGGGTCGTGGGAGAACTCCAAGAGATATGCGAACTATACAGCATCGAGTAATTCTTGTGTACCGAGGGGTTCGATTTTTCGCAACCCAACACGAGACTGGGCACTTTGGTGGATTGTCCGTACCGCTGCGCCAGTAATTGGTCGATGCTGGTGCCGGAGCGAATTTCACCCCCTGAGGCGAGGGGGGCTCCGGAGAGGAGATTGCCGGTTTGAGAGCTGTGGATGTTTCCCTTCAAGGCTTCCGCATTGAAGAGTCCGCGAATGAATAGCATTTTCTCCCGGACCGCTTGGAGTGGCGCGAGAACCTGGCCCAGCTCCATCCCTTTTCCTTCACCTTTGGCCCACCATTCTTTGCTGTGAAACCCATTTCCGGCAAAGAGCACCGCTAGGCGGACCGGTGCCTCACTGGCTGGGCGAATGGCTGGGTGGGGTTCATCTCCCCAGACATTGAAGGATTCGAGCCAGGGCAGCGCCATTGTGACGCCAGCGCCGCGGAGAAATGTTCGACGTGAGAAGTGGTGCGGTTTCATGGGAGGGATAAGAATTTCGTTATTTCTCGTTCAGCTCAATCTTCGGCCACGGAGTCACGCCCGCGAATCTCACGAAACTGGCGACTATGTAACACGGTTTCGACAGCCGCGCTAAAATGATATTCGTGGGTTTCCAACTCGTGTTTCATTTCGGAAATCAACGGTTTGTCGGAAAGGAGCACGCCTCGACCCAGTGCGTACCCGAGCAATTTCCGGCAAAATTGCCGAATCACCGCGTCGCGCTTTTGGGTGACTAAATACTCCCGCAACCCGGCGGCTCCATTCACCCGGGTGTGGTCGAAAAACGTTGCCTGGGTATCAATCGGTCGATCACCGAGATCTTGGGTGCGTTGTCGGCCAATGGCATCAAAGCCTTCCAAGGCGAATCCAAATCCATCAATGCGGGTATGGCAACCAAAACAACGGGGGTCGGAACTGTGTTTTTCGGTCAATTGCCGCACGGTGAGCGTTTCGGTGGCTTCGTCTTCTGGAAGGCGAGGGACATCCTTAGGTGGGCGGGGGAGTTTATCTCCGAGCAGAACTTCGGCGACCCAATTGCCGCGCAAGATGGGACTGGTCCGTGAGGCGCCGGACTGTTTCGCGAGGGTCGCGCTCAGGCCCAAGACACCGCCCCGGCCATATTTTTTGACGTCATTAACCCGGCGCCATTCCTCTCCGTGGATATTCGGAATGCCATAGTGTTTTGCCAAGGCTTCATTGAGGAATGTATGGTCGGCGTCGAGCCACGACAGAACGGAGGTATCGTTTTGAAACGCATCGGTGAAGAAGCGAATGGATTCTTCGTACATCGCCCCGCGCAATCCGGCAAAAGTGGGGAAGTGACGTTCACTTTTTTCATCCAGAGACTCGAAGTCATGGATATGCAGCCACGCACAGGCGAATTCGGTGGCGAGCCGACGTGTTCGTGGATCGCGCAAGAGGCGTCGGGCCTGCGCAACCAGTTCGATGGGATCGCTGAGTTTTCCCGCCGCGGCCACCGCTCGTAATTCGGTATCAGGCTTGGAGGACCAAAGGAAATAGCTGAGCCGGTTGGCTAGCTCGACGTCGGAGACGGGTGCGGAATCGAGCCCATCTGCTGCTTTTTCTAGCCGATATAAGAAAGCCGGAGCGACCAAGATGCGGGCCAAAGTTAACCGAATCGCTTCGTCGTGGGGAATCGCTTGGTCTCGTAATTTTTGATACAGAATCTTGAGGTCAGATTTTTCCGCCACCGTGAGGGCGCGCCGATAAGCGCGATCAGCAAACTCTAGGACGGACTCGATCTGCCGGGGTTCGGCTTCGACCAATGCCCGTCGGTAGGCGGCGGCCCGGTCCAAGATGGGCTGTCGCATGGGTTTGAGGGCAACGACCATATCGGGTCGATCTTGGGTGGCGAACTCGGAGATCTGCTCAAACGCGGCGACGAGAGCCACCGCGTCTTGGCTGACCCAATGGAGGTCTGCCCAAAGTCGATCCAGGCGAGCCCGTTGGGCATCGTCGAGCATCAATCGGGAGAGCGCTTCGTCTTCACGATAGAGCAGCGTGAGGGTGACCGCTTCGTCGACGGGGACGATTTTGGTATAACAGAGTGCCGGAGGGAAAATTTGACGAAACTCATCAAAAGCGGTGCTGAAACGCTGGTGTGCAGCTCGCCCCGGAGTCACGAGAACACGGGCGTCTGGAACCAAGGATGTGGTCGTGGGCCGCTGGGTGAGGACTTGAATTTGCGCGCTGCCCTCGGCCCCGGTCTCGGAGTGCAGCACGGCGGTCGTCACGAGTTCGGCGCCGTTGGCGAGATCCGCGGGCAATCGTATTTTAATGATGGAGGGTGCTTGGACTCCCAGACTTCCTGGGTCCAACGGGATGCCCCCCGGGTGATGACCAAATAGCGTTGGATCCAAACCGATTCGCATTTCTACGCCGAGGGTGGAGGAGGTTTCGGTGAGCAGGGTCGAGTGTGCTTTCGTCCAAGCCGTCAGGAACAAAGGCCCACCGAGCGAAGAGAGTTGGCGATACAACTTAGCATCCGGAGTTTTTTCACCGGCATCCGTCGGCGGACCGTTTACTAAGAGTTCCTGTAATGCTGTGGCGAGGTCGAATTGTTCGGCCGGATAGAGCGTATTTTGCCAACGTGCCAACAAGGAGCCGCCTGGAAGGTAGGAGTCTGTTTGTTTGGTTTGGTCTGTTTCGGAGTAAAAATGCCAGATATCCGGTGTCCCCAAACGATCTGGGTGGGGATTGCTCTGGAGAACGTCCAGGGCGATATCTTGGGTGAGGCTCCATTCGCGAACTTCTCCGTCAGTGCGTTGGAGAACGAGTTCAATATCTGTCAGATCGCAGGAGTGATTGCCGTCGCGGGGACCAATCACCAGTGAAACCAAGTCCCCCGGATGAACGGAGAGGGATTCAACCGGGGCGATTATTGGCGGTTTGTTTCCGGCCGCAATGCCACTGGCTAATTGCAGCCGGGTGACACCGCGTCGGAGTTCGAGCGCCCAGGTGATGCCATTGCCACATTCGGGATGGGCTCGGGTCACTTGGGGCATCACTCGCACTTTCCCTGTCATGGGGCTGCGCCAGCCGACCGCAACCGCCCGTTTTTCCGAGGGATGAACGCAGACTCCATGCGGTTTTAAATGGCCTGGAATGCGGGCGTCCGTGGCGGATGAATTCGCCACTAAATAGGGGGTATCGAGGGAGCCCCAGCCATTCGCGAATTCCAGGGTGGAAACCTTTTGTAGGCGGTTCGTGAGGTAGTCCAATCGGATGCCCGCGTTGGTGCCCATACCTAAATAGTCCAACCACGTGGTCAATGAGTCGAGATCGACCTCGTGCTTGAGGGCGAGTGCGGCCAAGTCGATTTTTGCCTGTGTTTCCGTCAGTTCCGCGGCCGCCCGCAGGGCTCCGCTGGTAGTGGCGATCAAACGTTCGCGTCGCGCCGACATTTCCCGGGTGAAATCGCGCACATCACGCAGCGCCAAATCCGGTCGGCCGGGCGCAACAATCCGAGGATTTTCCCAGACCACAAAATCGTGTTCGTTGCCGTCGCTGGCATCACCGGTGGTGAGAAACAGTGTGACTTCCTTTTGGTCTGAGGCGGCGGATAGCGGAAGGCGAACCTCTTGGCGGGCCGTGAGCGGGACCACCGGTTCCTGCCAGGATTTGGGACCACCTTCCCGGCCGATATGGCCGATGGTATTGAATTTCCACAACGCCTTTTGCCAAGTACCGATTTCGGCCGTCAGCGCCGCGGCGCCTTCCGGTTGGGCGACGCGCCAGTGGGCTCGCAATGGGTCCAGGACGACGGATCCTTTGGAGTCATTGAGAGTGGTCCAGAGTTGGTTGAGATATTTGGCGTTGAGTCCAAGGTCTCGTGCGACGGTTGCCGTCGTCTTGGTTCCAGCGAATAAGGCCGCACGTTGAGTCAGTGTGGCCGAGAGGTATTTTTCTAGTGGCAACCGTCCACCGTCGTTGATTTGTACCACGATTTCTTGAACCTTGAGTGAATCCCCTTCGCTGCTGACACTAAATTCCCGGTAGAATTCGCGAATCTGGCTAACGAGTTCATCGGACCAATCTCTCGCGGTTGTTTTCGGCGAAAACCGCAGACCGTCTGGAAGCAAGAGCGCATGACTCGCAATCTCCTTGCCGGCGTCGAGGTATTTTCCGATGAACGACGGTGACATTACCAGCGCGTTGCCCGTGTTCATGAAGCCTTCGCCCGCGGCACTATCCACGGGGAATTCTTTGGTAGGATTGAGCGACTCGACCCCGGTGAGGTCGCGGACGGTGAAATTATATTCCGCGTTGTTCAACCGGCGCAGCACCACGGGGCCTGGATCACCAGCGTGGGCTTGCGCTGCTTGGTCCAAAGCTTGGTTAGCCCAATCCAGCAGGCGTTCGCGTTCGGCGGGCGTCGGTTGTGGTTTCTCCTTCGGCGGCATTTCGTTGAAAACGACTTGCTCGACCAAGCCCTGCCAGATTTTGGGGTGGTGCAGGACTTCTTTGAAAGAGGTAAATTGTTCCAGATCGAGGTCCCCTTTTTGTTTTTCGGTGGAATGACATCCCAAACAGAACTGTTTCAAGAGCGGTTGAATGTCGGCGGTAAATTGGTTTGCCAACGATCCGGGCCGCATTTCTTCAGCTCCGAAAGCCGAAAAAAATGTGCTGAGACCGGCCAGAATGGCTCGGATCGGATGGCGTAACGGTGCCATGATTTTAGGCAACGTTTACCGAAGCCGGTTGCACGAGGTCGGGCCGTGCTGCAGCGCGATCAAAGCGGGCGGATGGAACCGCGGTTTCCCGGTTGGAACAGGAGAATCTCTGAGACATATGGAACTAGAAAAATGCTTGAGCGACTGACGATCAACCGTCAACGCCTTGTTCAAGAAATTGTGAATCGGAACGTGCAGCCCCGTCGGGTTGGCAAGAAATGACCGGAGCGCGCCAATGCGCGCGAATTTTTTTCACACCCAAAACCTGACAACGCACAGCTTCGAGGCATGTTGGCGGGTGATGGTTGAGCAATATTGGGTCGTGAAACAGGAACCGGCGGCGTATGCGTGGAGCCAATTCGTTGCCGATGGACGAGCCGTTTGGACCGGGGTCCGCAATTACCAAGCCCGCAACAATTTGCGCACGATGAAATCCGGAGACCTCGTCCTCTATTACCATAGTGTCACCGGCAAGGAAGTCGTCGGCCTTGCCCAAGTTAAAAAAGAAGCCTACGCCGATCCCACGGCCGAGGAAGGAGATTGGTCCTGTGTCGAACTGATCCCGAAACAACCACTTGCCGCTCCGGTCTCATTGGTAACGTTAAAAAACGATCCAACGACCGCAAACATGGCGCTCGTTCGAAACTCGCGTCTGAGCGTATGCCCGGCCACCCCGGCCGAGTTTCGACGGGTGTTGCAGCTCGGAGGAATTAAACCATGAACCTTGGTCTCGACGGATTTTCGATCCTGATTTCCGGTGCTGCCCAGGGAATTGGGGCGGCCACCGCTCGGTCGTTCGCTGCCGCCGGCGCTCGTGTTTTGGTCGTTGATCGGGATGGGGCCGCGGCTGAAAGCTTGGCCCAGGATATTAACGGTGTCGCCTGCATCACCGATCTCACCGAGGAGGCCGCGTGTGCTCAATCAGTCGAAATGGCTCTGGCGCAATTCGGCCGCTTGGATGTGCTCGTCAATAACGCCGGGGTGAACGACGGAGTTTCACTCGACGCTCGGCCGTCGGATTTCCTCGCCTCCCTTCGTCGTAACCTGCTACCGGCTTTTGCACTGGCCCATTTTGCTCGGCCGCACCTCATTGCGGCTCGCGGTGCCATCGTCAATGTCAGTTCAAAAGTGGCCGAAACAGGTCAGGGCGGTACCAGCGGATATGCCGCCGCAAAAGGCGGAATCAATGCCCTCACTCGCGAATGGGCGCTGGCTCTAGCAGTCCACCAAGTCCGGGTCAATGCCGTGATTCCCGCCGAGTGCGATACGCCCCAGTATCAGCGTTGGTTTGCCAGCCAACCAGACCCAGCGGCGGCCAGAGCTAAGATCGAAGCACTCGTGCCTTTGGGGCAACGATTGACCACTCCCGCGGAGATTGCCGATACCATTGTCTGGCTGGCATCCCCGCGGGCCGGGCATATCACGGGCCAATTAATCCACGTCGATGGTGGCTACACGCATCTGGATCGGGCGGCGACCATGGGGCACAAATGGTGAGTCAAAACGGTCCGCCCAGTTGCCATGCATGATTTAGTTGAATCGTTTCTTGATCACCTGCGTTTGGAACGGGGGCGGAGTCCTCATACCCTTAAGACCTATGCCTTGGCGCTGTACCGGTTCGCCGATTGGGCGGCGGCTCCGACGCAAGCCGTGCCGCGGGTTCAAGCGATCACTCCGGAACATCTTCTCCGATTCCTCGAACACGAACGAGCGCGTCCTCTGGTGGAAAAAGCCAAAGGCGACCGCCTCAGCTCCGCCAGCCTTTATTTACAGGTAGCCGCGCTCCGAGCGTTCTTCCAGTTCTGCGAAAATGAAGCCGCCTTAAACACGAATCCGGCCGTGAATCTGTCGCTCCCGCGCCGCGACAAATCGCTACCGAAAGCACTGAGCACATCGGAAATTGATCGCTTGCTTGCGCTGCCTGTGGTCGTCACGCCCGAATCACTTTGTACCCATGCGATCCTCGAAGTCGCTTATGCCAGCGGCTTGCGGCTGGCTGAATTGCGCGGCCTGAGATTGGAGCAATTGCACTTAGAGGCTGGATGTCTGACGGTATTAGGTAAAGGAGACAAGGAACGGATGGTACCGGTGGGCAGTCGAGCCGTGGCGGCGCTTCACCGTTATTTGGATCACGGTCGGCCCGAATTAGTGAGTGCTCGTTCACCGGCGAATGTATTTCTGACTCGACGCGGAACGAGGTTTGCTCACGTCACCATGTGGTGGCGATTGAAGCAATGGTTTGATCGAATCGGGCTGATCAAAAATGTGACGCCTCATATGTTACGGCATAGTTTCGCCACCCATTTGATGGAGCACGGCGCTGACCTTCGATCCATTCAAGAATTGCTCGGGCACGCCAGCCTCGCGACGACGGAAAAATACACGCATGTGGCCGGGAACCGATTGCGAGACGTCCACGACCAGTTTCATCCGAGAGCGTGAGGGTGGGCAGGGGGGACGAGGTGTCAGGTGTCCGCGGAGGGTCTCCGCGATCCGGGGGAGCGCGGTTGTGTCCCGTGCTTTTGACGGGATCAACCGCAGCAACTTCCACCTATTTCAGCGGGTCGTATTAACACCGGTCTACCGTCGTCGTCCGGTTCCCTCGCCTGGGGGAGAAGGCAGGGTGAGCGAGATTCTATATTCTCCCTGCAATCGAAAAAAGAACCGCGGATGAACACGGATGAACGCGGATAAGAAAAACGGCGAACTGTCCGCGTGAATCCGCGTCCATCCGCGGTTCTTTCCCATTTCCGCTCCACCCATGAAAAAAATAAAATGCGATGGATCAAAAATAGTGCGTGACACCTCAGACCGGTTAGTGTCTTCTAATCGTTGTCACCGTTCGGAGAAGATCGTTTCAAGGTTTAGAGGAATAACGTCTATGAATGTCGCGTTTAAATTTACCCCCCCCCCTCGGCAATTTTTGCCTAGTTGTCTCAAGGGTTTTGCTCGTCCCTGGCTACTGATAGTCCTCGCCCTATTTGGCTCGGCGCTGGTTTGGGCCAAAGCCAGTAGTCCTCCTGCTCCGGGGCTTATCGAACAAATCCGACTCCGATCTCAAGTGGGTGGTCGTCCTTCCATGCGCCTAATGCCGTTGGGAGAAGTAGCGCTCGATCCGGTCGAATCCCGAGCGGTTCTCACGATCTATGATCAGGCATCGAAGATGTACCTGGCGCTGGGGCTCGAACCCGCCAAAGGCGCGGCCCGACGTGGTGTCCTTCTTCAAATGGCCGCGGAAATGAAAGAGTTTACCGATACCCACCCCAATAGTGCTTGGACCCCTGGCATGAAGTTGCAATTGGGCGATCTCGCGATGGGCGGGCTTCGCTATAGCGAAGCTTTGGAAAACTATCGCGCCGCCTATACTTCTACCGCTCAGCGGCCCGAGGCTAATGCCGTATCCATTCGGAAAATGGCGGCGTTAGAATTTGGACGGCTCTTGGTCCTGACCGCCGCCCATCAAGAGTTTGCTGAACTCCTAAAAACTGAGTCGACTTTAGATCCCGAAGGAGTGCGTCAGAGTTGGTCTCAAATTCGAGAACTCCACGCTTGGAATCAGCGTTATGCGGGCGATTCCTATAAATGCGGGTTACAATGCCTCGACCAGATTGGTCAATTCACCCCGGGGTTACAACCCGACAAATTGCGTTTGTTTTCAAGGAAGTCCACTACCGCAGGCTACACCGCCGCTGAGTTGATGCAGATCGGTGGCGAGGTCGGTATCCCGGTTCAGGCCTTTCGTCTCGG
>JAYVTS010000240.1:0-22949 GCA_043788645.1 Verrucomicrobiota bacterium | reverse complement strand
GAGGAATTCCGACTCCATTATCACTCACGGATAGCTTCACGCAGCCTTCCCCAGCCTCCACGCGGACCTTCATTCGTTTGTCCAATATCTCCGCTTCATCACACGCGTATTTGGCGTTGCGCATCAGGTTCACGAGGATCTGCAAGACCTTATGTTTTTCCACGGTGATCGGAGGAACTGGCGAAAACTCTCTGACCGTTTCTACATCATGACGAACCAAGGCCCCCGCGTTCATGCGCAAGGCATCTTCCACTAACTCGCGCACTTCCACCAATTCAACCACCCCTGAAATCTTCGCGTAATTCTGCTGCATCGCCACAATTTCCTTGATGTGCTCGATGTTTTTCTGCAACAGGCTCAGCTCTTCAAAAGCAATCGCCTTTTCACCCGTCAAATGTTCCGCCAATTGCGCCAGATAGGCGGGCACCTGTTTGCCCTTGGCATCCTGAGTCATATACTGACGGAGATCGCCCTCGTGTTCCGCCATCAGGGCAACCACTTTGGCTAAATTGGGAATGCGTGATCGCTGCAACTTGTCGGCCATGCAGGTGGCGCCCACATTGACGCTATTGAGCACATTCCCCACGTTGTGAAGAACACCCGTCGCGACCTCCGCCATGCCGGCCAGGCGCGAGGTTTCAACCAACCGTTCGTGGACTTTCTTTAACTTCTTTTCGGCTTGGCGGCGCTCGGTGATATCGCGGAAATTGATGACTAAACCGACCGTTTCATCGTGGATACGCTGGGGCTTGATATAGCGCTCAAAACTGCGGCCATCCTTCATTTCAACGACGTCAAACGCCCCGCTTTCCGGTGGGATCTCCCCGAGTTGCAAGGGTTTGTTATACGCCGCCGAATTCTTGACTTGGGCAGTATTGAACGCGGTGACTTCCTCGGCGCTCATTTTTTTGCGCACGTCCGTGGGAAGGCCCCACATCGCTTCAAACTTGGAATTGGCGCAAACGATTTCTCCCGAAAAGTTGAGTGCCAAGATTCCGTCCGCCGTAGAATCCAGCGTGGCATTAAACAAAGACAACGAGTGGGCCAATTCCGTCGTGCGTTGGTCGACGCGTATTTCCAAATGATTCCGGGCCGCTTGGAGCGCCGAATCCCGTTGCTGAATTTGAGTCAGCATTTCATTGAATCCGTCAATCAATCGGCCGATTTCATCCTCGCTCTGTTTGACCGCTCGGATCGAGTAGTTCCGTTGAATTGCCACGATCGCCACCGTTCGCGCCAGGTCAGCGATTGGACGAGAAATGAGACGTTGAAGGCGAGAGGCCATCAGGAAAGCGACCGCCGAACAGACGACCAGAACGGCACTCACGCTGATGACGTAACGCCATATGCGTTCCCGAGCCTCGCTAAGATCGGATCGGATATAAAGAGTCCCCACTCGCTCGCCCGCTCTCGCAATGCCGGTAAAGAGGTCGAGGTGGTGAGCGCCGAATTGGGTATGAGTGGCTTGTACCGATGGCAGCGAGAAATCCCGCGATAGCCCTGCCCTTTGATATTTCGCAAAGACCCGACCCGTAGGGTCATAAACACAAGCCGTCATGATACGAGGATGAACTCGGAGTGAGCCAAGGGTCTGTTCGACCGCTACCACGTCGTTAAAGGCCAAGCCCTTCGTCACATTTTCGCCGGTCATTTCAGCGACAATCAAAAGATCACGAACCATTCGCTGACGAAAACTCACCTGTTCATGCGCCACAAAGACAAGGCACGCGAGCAACATCGCCACACAACTGGTGAACATGGTGATGACGGTCAGCTTACGTTTTAGCGGAAGATTCCCAAAAAACGAGAGAGAGGCCGCCGGAGCGCGACACGTTTCCTCAACCTGCTCTGGGCGAATTTTCGGGGCTAGGACCCTCAGTTTCAGCGGGGCGCCCGTCAGGCGTAGGCCCACGTTACCCAGGGGCTCGTTGTCATTTATTACCACATGTGACGCGCTGGTAACCGTCCGTGCTGTTGAAATGGTTCATCCGTCGGCCCACGCACTCTTTACGACTCGACGCCGGGCGCGGTGACGGAAATCGGACGGGTTGACCAGAAGATCCGGCGGTCCGTCGCCGAGGTCCTTGCGGACGAAACGGGATGACGGCTGGCCTGGCCAGGGGTCATCGCTCCGTAACATCGGCTCTGCTCGCTTCATCCAGATACCCCTCCATCGGCCCCTTTGGGCTCAGGCTGAAGGGAAATCTTGGTGTCGAAGCCGACCCCAACATCCGGTTCGCCCGGGCTCATCTTTACCCCCATTTGAATTAGGGCAGTTCTTTCAATTGGAGATGCCGATATTCCATTTGGCCGAGATCGCCTTCGAGACCAATCGGACCGGTCGCCGGAACTTTGAACGCCGCTTCTAACACCTCGCCATTGCAGGTGCAGAGCGCAGTTCGGTCGGTGACGGTTACGACCATTTCGTTCCAGTCTTGGGGTCGATAGTTCTTGAGGGTTTTGTAGGGACCTGCCAGTGGGTAGTCACGGCATTGGAGTTGCGGTTCGCGGATGAAAACACCGCTATCGGCATTCGGCGTGGCGCGGAATTCCAATTTCAGAATGAAATTTTTCGGGAACTCACGATCCGTCCACAGTTGCTGTATCCGCCGACCTTCGGGCGGTGAGGTAACAATAATACGTCCGTTCAGTGCTACGAAGCGACCGTCTGGACTCCGAGTGAGGCCGTTGAAGTGGACCGGTGCCGTGACGACCGGCCAAGGCGGGGCGTTTGGATCACTTTTTTTCCAGTTCGCGGCGGATTTAAGGTCGTTTTCGGGAGTGATTCGGAATCCCCATCCGGTGAGATCATGACCGTTGAACAAACTCACATAGCCCGGCTCAGGCGTGAACGGGTCGGGTTCCCGTTCGATGAAACCCAGGGCGCTCAGCAGTGGACGCAAGGCGGCGGCCCATTTCTTGTAGCCATCGGCATTGGGGTGGAGCAGGTCCGGAAATTCTGCCTCGCGAGCATCTCCCTCCGGGTTCGCAAAGAGGGGCCAGGTTTCCAAAAGGGTAACTTGCGCCTCACCCTTCCGAGCAGCGGCATAAAGCTTGTTGATGGCTTTGATTTGATCCGCGGGTCTTTTCTTCGAGGCGGAGCTGGGAAACACCTGGCATAGGATCACCGGCATTTTCGAGTTGTGATTTTTTAGCGCGGCTAAAATGAGCTTTAGATTCGCCGCGATGGTGGTGGGATCGGCTTCTTCTTCGAGGTCATTGGTTCCGATAAGCAGCACCACCGCGCTGGGTTTCAGACTGAGCACGTCTTCCGGAAGGCGAATGAGGACGCCCCGAGTGGTATCACCGCTGATGCCGCGATTCGCGACCTTGAGGCCGGGGAAACTAGGGCCCAACTGATCACCCCATCCTTGGGTGATGGAGTCTCCGAGAAACACCACCGCATGTTGGTCGCGCTCCATTTCGCGTGCCCATTGGCTACGTTTTTGGACCCACAATTGACTGAACCACTCAGCGCGTCGAATGGGGCCTGATCCGGGCAAGCCATTGTCGGTCGCCGGGATTTGAAATCGGGCATCGTTTTGGGCCAACGACGAGTAAACGCCGAGGGACAGAGCCGCGATCAGCGTCAGGCGAGAGAGGAATCTCATGAGATAGAGACGTAAGAATGTAACGGGGAGGTCGGCTCGCCAAGAGCAGATGTGAGCTCTGAAGGGCCGTCGCGGCGCCTCCCCCCCAAAGGCGACCAACTTCGCTACCGAGTACATTCGCTGGAATCAAGCTCAGGGGCGCCGCAGAACTTTCGATCTGATCGTCGTCCGGCAGTGCGGGTGGTTCCAGGGTTGGCGACCAATCCGTGGCGGTGTTCCATTCCCAAACGACACAAGAGAAGTACGCGCCACGCCGTCATTATCCAATCCAAGACCAAAGCCCGTTCAAGGCCGGGGGCACCCGTCATTTGGGTTGTTTCCACGCCGCAGACGTCCTGGAGCACTTGCCGCCAGCATTCCATACCCCAGCGCAAAGAATACCAGGTCACCCTGCGCCGGGTCATCTTGGGATAATGTTTAGTCAAACACAGTTATATGTTATTAATTTGACGGAGTTATGTCAATATAATAATCAAGTCGATATGCTGCAGCTCCAGGTGTTTGAACGCTAGATTGGTCGAATTCACGCTCAACTCTCCCGGGCGACTACGCCCATGCGCCGCCCGGCAAAACTCCTTGATTGCCGTCGGCCGCAACGGCGGCGTTAGGACGTACGCCCATTGGCGTTCGGGCGAATATTCGGGCTAGCCCGGATAGTTTATACTCTTTCTGCTACGACTTGCTGCGAGCCCGTCTGGCGGCGTTGGCCTCGCGTTCCGAGCCAGCCAGTATGTGCTCATACAGCCCGGCTCGGAATCGCTTCGGCCGCCTTGCCAGATGGGCTCTCGCGGCGTCTCGCGACGAAAGAGTATGAACTATCCGGGCTAGGGCGGAGGGAGCAATTGGGCGAGTTCCAGGAGGACCCCTTCCAGACGTCGATAGTACTCGTCGTCGGGTTCGGAGGGTCGGCTTTCGCGCATTTGTGCAATGGTGAGTTCTAATTCGTCGCGACGAGCACGCTGCTCCGAGGAGAGGCGTTGGCTCTCGGGGCCAGGGACTAAAGCAAATTGATGGGCTCGGAATCCGTCCGAGGTCGCGCCTTTGGGCGGTTTTTTGGTCGCACGAGTTCCTCGAAACCATTCTGCTGGAGTTCCCAAGCGATCACCATTGTCGTCAATCAACGGGTGCTCGGTGGCTAGACGACCTTCGGTTTTATAGAATTCGGCAACGCGTGTCGCCGCACTCAAAAAAGCCTCGAGCAGGGAGGTTTCCCCGTCCTGGTCGAGATCCGATTTAGGATCAGCGAGGGCCTCGGCGAGGGCGCCCCCAAAGCGCGTCGCGTTTTGTTCATTGCCGCTGCGGGTGGCGGAGATGAGCACTCGATTGGTCCCCGAGAGACGGTTCAAAAAAGGCGCACTGGCTGAACCGGTGTGGATGATCGCCAGCGGGCGTTGGAATGGAGCCAACCATTCTTGAAGGTTGGTGGTGGTCAGATCGGGACCGCGCAGGTTGAATTTTGCTTCGCGACCATCAAAGGTGCCGTGGCCAATCAAAACCAGAACCAGCGGCAAGGAGCTTTCGCGGGGTTCAATCGACAAAAATTGCTGTAAAATTTCGAGATCATTGGTCTGTGCGCTGTCGAGTCCAAGGGTGATTGAATGGGCTCCCGTACGCTGGGTGAGATTAGACCAGGCGGCAGATTGGCGCGCGAAATTGGTGGAATAGAGGGCTTCGCCTGGAGCCCCAACGACGATCACGACGGTCGGACCTAGATTGGAGATCGAGTCGGCGGCGACGGCCTGGATTGGGGCGAATAGGAATACGAGAAGTTGGGCGAGGCGAAACCAGGTACGGCACTGGATACTAACCCTCGAGCGACATTTCGCACCTAGCTCGCGGAGACTCTCGCTCCACCGGGCCGCCGGTCGGCGGTGGGGCGAAAGTCCGAGTTCGCGAGGGTTAGGGACATAGGCGCGAGGCAAGATCACGGGAGTCCTTTCCAGCGGCGCAATCCCCATTCGCCGAGCAAACAGGTGAGGGCCAAAGCGAACATCGCCGGGGTATGCCAGAAGGGTCGGGTCCAAGATTCCATGACGGGCGCGGCATGGGTGGGAAGTTCCTTCGCGAGATCCGCCAGGGCGCTGGTAGCAATAACCCGGCCGCCCGTGCGCCGGGCTAACTCTTCCAGAAGGGGACGATTGGGGACCAGCGACTTGAATTCTTCCGCGGCCAGATCTGTGCTCCAGCCAGCCTCCGCTTGACCCGCGGGTGCGCCGAGTGTGTTGGTCACGGTGGCGATGGCGTGAAAGCCGGCCGTTAGTCGCGGCACGTAGGTGGCCTCGTAAAGTCCGGGTTCTTCGGTGGACGCCACCGCGGTGAGATGGACAGGCGGATTCGAGGTGGCTCCGGTCGCGAGGTCAAAACGGACGGACTCAACTTGGATGCTCACGGTGGCGTTATCGAGCGGTTGAAATTTTTCGTCTCGTGCTCGGATCTGTAAGCGGACGGCCCCATTGGCGTCTTCGGGTTGCGGCTCGGCGGAGAGGTCGACGCGGTTCGGGACATCGGTGACGAGCCAGCGGAGGAGTTGGCGCCAATTCTTGTCCAGATCGGCATGTGCCGCTGGGTCTTTCGAGCCCCAGCGCCAGAGGTCGCCAATCAGCAACGCGCCGGTCCTTCCACGTCCGAAGCGTTGGATGGCGAGGGCGGGATGTTCATGGCCCGCGCCATCGACCGCGGAGGCGATGACGCTGGCGGCGGGCTTGACGTCTCGTACGGTGTTGAGCACGTCGAACGCGGGCATATCAGCGACGCGCGCCCGTTCGTCCGTTTCGTTATCACGGAGACGAGCCCAGGGCTGGAGCCAGCCTTCGCGCGAGAGTTGGAACCGAACCGGGCCAGGAAGGGCGGCTGATTCATCTCGGTCCAGATAGACAGGCAACATATCGCCAATGGGTGTGCGATGATAGTGGCCTTGTTGAAATGATTCCATGCCGCCGAGCATCAGAAAACCACCGCCGCGTTCAGAAACAAATTTCTGTAGTAGTTGGGCTTGGGCAGGTGAAAAGAACTCCGCTTCTAATTTATCGACGATCACGGCGTGATAGGCGTACAGCTCTTCGGCGGTGCGCGGGAAGCCACCGCGGAGTTCTTGGTCATCGCGGGTATAGAGTCGAGTCAATACGGGTTGATCGTAACGTTCGGTGGTTTCGCGGGCCTGATCCTCAGAGCCGCGGAAGAGCGGGTTACTCGTTTCACCGGCACGGCCGCGGAAAGCAAATTTGGGTTCACGGAGGGCGACGCGAATGAGGCCCACGACTTGAAGTTGGTCATCTTCTTGGGCCGCCCGGTTCATATATCGGAACTCCCAATTGGGACGACCCGCGACATAAAGAATTCGGTAAGGGCCGCGACCTCGATCCACGGCAATGACCCGCGAATTGTTGGCGAGGGTGGCTTCGGAAGTATTCGTGACCGTTGCGTTGCTAAGCATTTCGGCGGTGGTACCGGTTTTGATTTGGTAAAATGAGACGCCCGCTTTCTCCGGTTTCCATTGCAAGCGTTGCCCGGAGGAGGAGCCATCTCGATGGGCGGTGGCGCCTTGTTCGATGACGGTTTTTCCCGTGCGATCCACGATGCGGGTGAGCAGGGGTTCGGTACCGAAACCGGCGGCTGCGAGGTCGACTTGGGCCGAGACGGGTGCGTCTTCAAAGGCACTTTGGGTGACGGCAACTCTTTGGAGTGAGACGTCTTTGATCGCGTCATCCTGGCCGATCACCACGGGATAAATGGGAGGCAGTCCGGCGAGGTCGGGCAGGGGACCCGTGAAGTCCGTGGCATTGCCATCGGTAAAAAGTAAGATGCCGGCGAGGGGTTGGCTCTGGAAACGTTCCTTCAAGCTGCGCAGCGCCCCGCCGAGAGCCGTAGCTCGCCCTGAGAAATCGAGGCCGGAGAAGTCTCGGACATTTTGCAGGCGAGTATCGAAGAGGTAGCGGCGCAATTGGAAGTTCGCTTCAAGACTTGTTTGCCACCCGCCAGAGCTTGGGTCGAGGAGCGAGCGAAGGCCTTCGCCGCGGCTCTGGGTTTGGCCGGTGTCATGAATCTGGAGACCTTGACTATTATCGGCTACGAGGGCGAAAAGATTGGCCCCGGGTTTGGCCCGTTGCTGGGTTTGGAGAGGTTCTAACAGGCAAAACGCCAAGGCTGCAATACCGGCTAATTTGAGCGCGAAACAAAGCGAGCGAATACGCGGAGAGGGCCCGTGGCCGTAGCTCCAGACTAAGATCGCCAAACCGACCACGACCACAGCTGCCGCCGGGAGGAGCCAGGTGGCGCCGGGAAAAATGAGGGAGGCAAGCATTGAGCGAACGAACTCAGGGTTTCTTGTCACGGCCGAGTTCTTCGTAATACCGACGGACTAGTTCCGAGTATTTGCCCGGGACCGGATCGCGATCCAGCGGTACCAAGGGATCGACCGCGGCGCGCCGGGCCAATTCTTCTCGAATCTGATCGCGAACTTCGACCAGCGGACGGAGCACCTGGAGTTCGACCACGGCCCAGTCGGGCGTCTGGCGATCTTTGCGAAAATCAACTCGCATCCGTCGCGCTTGATCGCGGGCGTCGGCGACGCCGGCCCGGAGGTCGGGAGCATCCAGCATATCTTCGACGTTGCGGAGTCGGTCCGACCAACCGGCGAAATCCTCACCCGTCAAGGGTCCCCCAGAAAGGCCGCCTCCACCATGGGAGGTGGCTTCGTTGCCCCCATCGAGGAGAGCGCCGAGATCGAATCCGCCGCCGGGTCCGCCGGGCGTACCGGGTTGACCGGGACGTTGGCCGGGACGTTGACCGGGACGTTGACCCGGATTCCGCGGGGGTGTGCCGCGGGTCGCTGGGTTACCTGGAGCACCGGGCCCCGGCTGTCCTCCTTGACCTCCTTGACCTCCTTGACCGGGAGTGGCGGCGGCTTGTTCTGAGGGTACCGGTTGTCCCGAGGCACCGGGGGCACCGGGTTGATCGCCCTTGCCTGGTTGCCCTTTTCGGCCCGATTTACCCGCCTGTCCTGGCTGGTCCGATGGTCCGGGTGTTTCCGCTTGACCTGGATTTTCCCCGCTTTCTGGAGCGGCTGACGCTGTTTCTGGAGCGGTTGGTTTGCCTCCCGATTGAGTGCCCGTCGGGGAAGGTGCTCCTTTTCCGGGTGCCTTGCCGGGCGATGCACTCGGTTTTTGACCTGGGACTGTCCCGGGTGTGGACCCAGGCGAGTTCCCTGCTTGATCGCCGCCTTCAATATTGTTGGTTTGGGTAGAATCTTCCGAAGAGCCGGGTATCGGTTCGCCATTAGGGGTCGATGCACCTGAAGCAGCGGCGAGTCTATTAGTTTGGCTGGCGGTCGTGGCGCCGCCGGGGGAATTGTTCGTGGCGCTTCGGTTTGCGGCCATCTCTTGGGTGAGTTGTCGAGCAAGCTCCTCCAATTCTTGCTGCGCTAGACGAAGGGCTTCCGTGTCGTCGCCCAGAACCGTTCCCGCGGCACGATCCACGCCTTGCCGCAGCGATTCAATTCCTGCCCGGGCTTTTTGTTCGGCCGCTCGTGCGGGTCCTGCCATTCCTTGTCGCAAAAGTTGTCGAGTGAGTTCCAGCGATTTGGCCCCGGAATCCTTGGCAGTTTGATCGATCTGTTGATTGAGGCCGCGGGTCATTTCGCCTTGGCGAACGAGTTGTTCCCGCATCTTCTTGAGATTGTCTAAGTCTTCTTGACTAAACTTGCGGAGCGTTTCTTCGAGCTGTCGCGCGAGCAGCGGTTCCGAGGTTTCCGCTTGTTCCGAGAGGTGAGTGGCCCGTTCGACTAGGTTTGTTAGTCGGCCTTGTTGGGCGGAGAGTTTATCGAGCAATTGTTGCTGCGCGCCGTTCTCGGAGAGGGATCGGTGGCGTGGATCTTCGGGTTGATCGAGTTGGCGCTTAATCTCGGCCTCTTGCCGGGCGAGTTCGCGGGCCTCGTTTCGCAGTTCGCGAATGCCTTCGTTGAATTCGTTGGCGTTTTGTTTGCGGAGGTCTTCTCGCAGATCCTGCAATTGACGTTGCGCCCGAGTGCCTGCGGCCAATGCTTGTGAAATCTGCCCCTCGCCGGTGGCGTCGGCCGCTTTTTGCATTTCGTTGCGGGTCTCTTCTAGGCGCTGCCGTTGCTCACCGGTTTGCGCTTGGTTTTCTGGCCGATTCATCCGTTGTTGCAGCTCGTCGGCGTCGGCCAAATTTTGGCGTTCTTCTTCTTGTAAACGTTTTAGTTGGCGGCGGAGTTCTTCTTTCTTTTTTTCATCCGCGGCGGCTTGCAACGCGGTCTGGAGTTCCTTGAGGCGTTCGTTCACGTCTTGTTGCCGACGCGCCAATTCTTGCAACCGATTCAGGGATTGGAGTTGTTCGCGGCGTTCGTTATTGGCCGGAGTGCGGGCTTGGCGTTGAGTCTCGTACCGGTCCTCAGATTGGGTCAGGTCGAGTTCCTCAAGTTCCCGTTGTTGCTGGCCACCTTGGCTTCCTTTGCCTTTACCTTTTTTGGAACGAGTCACTTCGGTCTCGCGGGTTTGAAGTTTCAGGACGGCTTCATACGCGGCTTGCTCGGCTTCGAGCGCCGAGGGCAGTGACGTCGGTGAGGCCCCGGCTTTTTCAAGTTGAGCGACGGCCCGTTCCATTTGTGCGATGGCGGCTTCCCAGAGCGCTTGTTGCCGGGGGTCGGTTTGTTTTTCGAGCTGACTCCGGGCTTGGTTGAGGGCCTGTTCCGCGGCGTCTTTGACCACGACGAGGTCATCCTCATAACGGCCCGTGGGTGGGGCGACGGCGGGTCGGACACTCTTTCGGGCGGGCTCCGAGGAGTTCTTCTCCGAAGCCTTGCGGGGCGCGGGTTGGCCGAAGAACTGCCGGGTGGCGGCCCAGGATTCCAAATTGTGGGGAATTAAACCGCGGAAACTCGCTGCGGGTTTAGCCGCGGGCGTGGTGGCCGGAGGTACTTCGGGAGCGCCGCCGCGGGACCGCACTGGAGGAGTGCGTTGACGGCTTTGAAGTTTCCAAGTGGCCGTAATAATTTGCTTTTGGAGTTCCGCCAAGTGACGGGTGGGGCTGTCTCCATCGCCGGATTTACCGCCTTCTCCCCCTTCGCCGCCGGCGCCTTCGCCTTCGCGGAAAATTGCCTCGAACGGACGTACCTCGGCGAAGAAAATATCGCCCGCAGTGCGGCGAATCTGACCGTCGGGTCCGGTATCGTCCGCCCACACAAACCAGCCCAAGACTTGATCCGGTTTCGCCGCCAGTTCTTCGAGTGCGAGCAAATGGTGGAACGGCTGCTTGTCTCCCCCTGCAACGGTCTTGCCGAGTTCTAGATATTTGGGGTCTTGCCCGACGCGGACGAAGCCGAGCCCATAGGCGGCGATTCCGAAGTCATCCCACACCGTGCCATCAAACGTGATTTCTTCGAGGGGCGACGGGCGGACATCGCCCCGTGGCATCGCGAGCTTGAGTTCGGGAAGGCGATTGGGCGGAACTTCAAATACAAACTGCGCACCGACCCTGTTCGTTCGTCCCTCGCGATCGACGAGTTGGAGATCGTAGGTGGCGCTCGTCTCTAAGAGCAATCCACTGAGCGTAGCGATCGGCCGGTTTGAGTCGATGGTGAGTGTGATCGACGGTAGGTTCGTGGTGCGCGGATTCAGCCTGGCGGCGGCCACGGGCTTATTGAGTTGGAGGGCGAGTTCGAGGCGGCTGCCTTCGACGGCGGTCACCCGGCGCGTGTCTTCAATGTGTTTGACGGGCTTAGCGGTATAGCTGGGAAAGGTGAGATCCACCGAAGAACGTTCGAGGCGTGGATACTCAAAAACGGTGACGTGGAATTCCTCGGATCGTTTTTGGTCGTATTCGACCCGATAAGTGAAATTGGTGGTGACGTCGGAGACGGCCCCGCCGAAAAGGGCATCGGCCAGATTGCGGACGAGGGGGAGGCGATGGGTGGAGGTGGAAGCGCCGTTCGTGCCGGTCACGACTAGTTCAGCACTCCGCGGTGGAGCGCCACCGAAGCGGGCCAGCACTACTAGACTTGAGCCGCGTTCGAGCGTGGTATCCCCGGGGGTGATTTCGAGGCCGGAACCGAATCTACCCAACGCCAGATCACTTCCGGTCCGGCGACCTGTGAGGGCCGCGCGCGGGGCTAATAGGAGCGCCGCGACAAAGCCCGCGAGGGCGATGCATTGCAGGGTCTGGAAGGCGACTAAACGGGTCGGAGGAATGGCGCTACGCCAGTCGTTGCGTCGGTCATGGTCAATCGCCTCATCGAGGATTCGTTGTTGGAAAAAGCCGTAAGATCCATCCAGTGCGGGCTCCTGTTGAGCGGCGGTCAATACGAGACCTTTTAGGTCAGGAAACCGAGTTTCAATGTCCTGGGCTGCCCCTCGAGTATTGGGTGGCTGTCGGAGCGTTCGGACGGCCGAGTAAATCCCGACGACCAGGCCCGTGGCGGCCAAAATGAGCGTGGGTATCAGCGTGGGAACCCCGAGCGAACGGAGTCCGAGCAATACTCCGCTCGACAGGAGCGCCGCGGCGAACCACACCCCGGCGAGGATCAACGTAGCGCGTTCCCAGAGGCGGCGTCGGGCGAGCGAACGGAGGCGGGTGAACAGGGCGTGTTCATTCATAGGATTAGGGGGCTGCTGCGTGCGGAAGGGCAATTTGGCGTGCAGTGCGACCGGCGACGATCGACTCAATCAAAAGAAGGGCCAGCGTTGCCAATAATAGCCAGCGCCAGAGTTTTTGCCGACCTTCGGCTTCGATGGCAGGCGGTACGGTTGCTGGCGGCGGCTCGGCGGCCAACGTCGCAATACGGGGATCAAGTCTCACGCCCAATCGTTCTAGTTCATCGGTTCCCAGGGGCGCCGTGCGGGTTTCAGCGGGATCAAGATTCACCGCCACGGTTTTAATTTCCGTGCCCGCTCCGAACGTGTAGAGACCGGGAAGGTGAGTGTCGGTGAACTGCGTCAAACTGGTCGGAAGGTTCGTCAACGTCCCGTCGGGTAATCGGATCGGCAACTCCGCTGTTCGACCGTTCGGCAATGGAATGGCGTCGCCCACGGAAAGATTCGCGACCGGCGTGGTGGCCGCACCGGCGAGGTCTAGGAGCGCGTAGAGCCAAGGAACGAATTTCGATGAAAGCGCAAACTGGCTGTCGTCGGGTCCCCAACCGGAGGCGAGAAAAAGAAGGCGGCCGCGCCCAACCGGAACATCGACCCACGCTGGAGCCCCCGAATCAAATCGAGCCGCGACCTGTGCTGCATCGGGTAGGGGCTCCATCCATTGGCGATACCGCCAAAAATGAATTCGGGTAAAATCACTGAAACGCGGGTCCGCGAACGGTGCGAGCAATGGGTGGCGAAAATCTAGTTCTCCAAACATCGCATAGCTGGCCGGGCGAACTTCGTTCAAAGTCAATTCCGGACGGTGAAGCAAAAGGCCGAGCGTCACTCCCGATGCCGCTGTCGTTGGGGCGAATAGAACAGTCTGTCCGCCCTCCAGTCGTGCCCGGATCGCCTCCGTTAATTTTTCGGGTAAATCATCGGTGACCACGATCAATTGCGCGGCGGCGAGGGTTTCGCGGGTCAGAAGGTCAGTGGGTTTTCGAACGGTCAGTTGAACGGTTTGCCGACGGGTATCCGGTAGGGCGCGTTGGAGAAAGAAGAGGGGCCGTCGGGTTTCAGTGGGGGCGTCGTTGCCAAGGTAGAGAACGTTCAATCCAGCGGGTTCTGGGGGATGAATATAGAGTGTATTATCAAAGGGTTCATCGTCCCCACGCAGGATGATTCGATTGAGTCCGGTGACGTGGGTCGGGGTGAGTAGCGTGACCATGCGTCCTTGCCCCGGCGGGACGTAGACGTCGATCGGTGCGGTCGCAAAACCGGCACTTTCCGCAGCCGCCCAACCGACTTGGAATTGTTCCCGTTTCGCATCCGGACTATTGGCGATGCGGATGCGGACCGTGGGTTCTGCACCCCGGTCCGCGTCGAGCGCCTCGGCGACTAATTGGAGTCCAGCATTGCCCGGTGTACGCGGGCGAATGGCTTCTGGGATGACTTCGATTCCTTTCGGCCATTCGTAGGATTGGAGCGGATCGAGTCGGGCCCCTTCCTGGAGATCGCTGATCAGAATGATCCGGCGCGGCCTCGTTGGCGCGGAAGCCTGGTTGTCGGTGTCGGTCAGTTCTTCGGCCGCACGAATGAGGGCGGGGCCCGTGCGCGTGGCGAACCAGCTCGGGGTGAGCGGGGCGATTGCGGCTTGTGCGAGCGCGACCCGTTCACCGACCGGTGCCGAGTCCCATTGGCTAAAGGAAAGTCGGCTAACGACCTCTCGATCAAACGTGAGCAAGGCGATTTGATCATTCGGACCGGCCTCACGAAGATACTGGGTGAGGCGGGCGCGGGCTTCATTCCAAAGGCCGGACCGTTGGAGGCTGGCGCTGGTGTCGAGCAGCAAAACGGTGCGGCGCCCGGCGCGGGCATCGCTTACGGGCGCGGCGGTTTGACGAAAAAAGGGTCGCGCAAAACCCAGGGTCAGTAAGAGCAACGCCAGGCACCGAAGCAGGAGGAGAAGGAGATGTTCCAGGCGGCTTTTCCGCGTGAGTCGAGGGGGAGTGGGCTGGAGAAACAGGAGCGAACTAAAGGAAATTCGTTCGCGAGTGGTGCGGCGAATTAGGTGGAACAGAATCGGACCGCCGACCGCCATTGCGCCTAGGAAAAAAAGCGGAGCGAGAAAACTCATGGAGCCATTCCTCCGGGAGATCCTGAACGTCCGGGAAGACGACGACCGCGACGGGAGCGATCTTGAATGAAATCAAAGAGGGCGAGTTCCAGTGGCTGATCTGTACCCATCGAATACCAGCCGATCCCGAGGCGAGTACAGACGTTCCGTAACGCTTCGTTGTGAGCGGCTAACCGTTCTAAATAACCGGCCCGGGCCGCCGTAGGATCGATATAGAGGGTGCGTCCACTTTCCACATCTTCAAAAACGGACGGTTCGCGGAATTGAAAGTCTCGCTCGGCCGGATCGAGGATTTGAAAGGCGGCCAATTCATGGCCCGCGGCGGCAAGCTGGGTGAGCGGTTTTTCGAGTCGATCAGCGGGCGCGAGAAAATCAGAGAGCAGCACGATGAGACCGCGTTTGCGGACGATCTCGGCGGTTCGTTCCAAGGGTTTGACGAGATCCGTCGCGGTGCCAGCCGTGGGTCCTTCCAGCGTATGCATCAGGTGCCGCAAATGACCGGCTCGATGGCGGGCCGGGAGAAACTCTCGTACCGTTTCATCGAACGTCAGCAATCCGATCGCGTCCCCTTGTAGGTGGAGAAAATAGGCGAGAGTGGCGGCTAACGTGGCGGCGTATTGACCCTTCAAATATCCGGTGGAGCCGTAATCCATGGATCGGCTGCGATCCACGACGAGATGGCATCGGAGATTGGTTTCATCCTCAAATTTCTTGATGTAATGCCGATCACTGCGGCCAAAGACTCGCCAATCTAAGTGCCGCGGATCATCGCCCGGTGTATATTGACGATACTCGGTAAACTCCACCGAAAAACCGTGGTAGGGACTTCGGTGCAGTCCATTCCAAAATCCTTCCACGACCGCTCGAGCCCGAAGTTCCAGGCTACGAATAGCCATCAAGGCCGAAGGGCTGATGAGCGATCCGGGGCCAGCGAGGTAGGCCGATGTGGGCGTCGTCGTTAGAGTTGGAGGAACGGAGTTCACGCGGCTTTCGGGGCCGTTACGGATTCTAGGAGTCGGCGAATGATCGTTTCCACTCGGATACCTTCTGCTTCCGCTCGATAATTGAGCAAGAGCCGATGGCGGAGAGTTGGAACGGCCAGGGCTTGTAAATCGTCCAGGGTCACATGGGAGCGGCCTTGGAGGAGGGCCCGGGCCTTCGCGCCGAGCACGAGATATTGGCCCGCACGGGTGCCGGCGCCCCAAGTCACCGAATTGTTCACAAACTCCGCGGTGCCGACTTGGCGTGGCCTCGACGCAGCCGCCAAACGGACGGCGTATCGTACCAATTCCTCCGCCACCGGGACCTGTCGGACGAGGGCATGAAAGTCCACAATGTCGGCTCCTGTGAACAAGGGTTCGATCACCGCCGCCGGTCGACCGGTGGTGCGCGCCACCACGCTGACCTCGTCGTCTTCCGGAAGGTAATCCATGACCACATTGAACATGAAGCGATCCAATTGGGCCTCAGGAAGTGGGTAGGTGCCCTCCATCTCGATGGGGTTTTGGGTGGCGAGAACAAAGAACGGTTCTTCCAAAGCGTGACGGTGCCCGGCCGCAGTTACTTGGTGCTCCTGCATGGCTTCCAGGAGGGCGGCCTGGGTTTTAGGGGGAGTGCGGTTGATTTCATCGGCGAGCAGAATGTTCGCAAAGATCGGACCTCGGACGAATTCCAAACGACGCACCGCCCCGTCCGTCTGGAGGATCTCGGTACCAGTAATATCCGCGGGCATCAGGTCCGGCGTGAATTGAATGCGTTGAAATCTCAAGTGGAACACCTGCGCGATGGATTTCACGAGGAGGGTCTTAGCGAGACCGGGCGCCCCGGTGATAAGGCAATGACCACCGGCGAAAAGCGCGATGAGAATTTGGTCGATCACTTCGCGTTGACCGACGATGACCTTCCCCAATTCCACTTCGAGACGAGCCCGGCCAGCGATCAGTTTTTCGTAGGTTGCTTGTTCCGACGCTGCTTGAGGTGGCGGCGGCGGTGGCCGATGGGGAGTGATGGAAATTGACGCTGACCCGAGGGGTGTCGGGAGCGTAGGCGCTTGATCGGGTGCCGACCCGGGCGGCGTCTGGTCGATTGGCAGGACAGGCGGTGGCGTGAATTCGGTCATGTTCGCGTGGAATTGAAAGGCAAAAATCTAGCAGGCGGATTAGGGGGGAGTTGAGGGGGACTGCTCCGTTCAATGGGTCATGGCGTAAAAAATAATATTGATTCCCAATGGGAAGGAAATTTTTTCAGAGAAATTGTGAAAGAAATAGTCATTTTCACCTTCGCGCTCCCAGCCGTCACCGTTGTCCGTGTTATGGGTTGCGATCACCATCATGCGACCGCGTTCATCGAAGATGGCTCGGTGATGAACTTCCTGCCTTTCGCCCGTTCCTTCGGGGTCCTCCCAAGTGCGATGCTCCGGGTCGAACTCGCTCATTGTGCCGAGTCGATAGTTAGGAACTTGCCCTTTTTCACGGATCGTAAACACGCAGCGATAGATTTCGTGACTGAGACTTAGTTCCACAAACGATTTTCCCGGCAAGACTTCCTTCATCACTTCCGCCATCGCCTCCCACTGGTTCTCACCCCAAAAATCGTCCAGCATTAAGAACCCCCCATTTTCGAGATATTGACGGAGTGCCGCGATTTCCTCGGCATTAAAAGACAACGCTCCGGGTTCGACAATATAGATAAAGGGATACCGGCTCAGCTCAGGGTCGGTGACGCGCAGGTAGCGAGGGTTTGGATCTACGCGCAGGGAGGTCATTTGCTGCAACCGATACGAGAGATTGAGATCGCTATCGGGAGTATCGGTCATCCAACCCCCGCCGCGGCGCCCACTGTGGTCGTAGACCACTCGGGTGAAGGTGAAGACGTCGGATTCGAAGGCCGGTGGGTTGGTCCAATTCGGGGTTTCGGTGCTATGGTTTGGCACTTCGCGAGCCGTTCGGGTTCCGGGCGGCACATAGCTTTCGCCGCCGCCCCAGCCTCCGCGCCAACCACCGCTTCCGGGCCGCCCCCGCCATTGCGCTAACACCAAGCTACTACCCATCGCCAGCACTGCGAGCACCCACCATCCTCGGCGCGGCACCCATTGCAGGCGTCGGGCCGAGGGGGAGGGAGGTTGAGTGGGGGTGGACATGACGGAGGAGTCAATGAGTCATGACATAGTAGACGATATTAACGCCGAGCGGATACGCAATCCTCTCGGAGAAATTGTGGAAATAAAAATCGCTCTCGCCTTCCCGCTCCCAACCGTCGCCCGTGTCGGTATTGTGCAGGGTCAAGACCATGAGGCGACCGCGATCATCCGCGATGCCGCGGTGGTGGACTTCCTTTGCGTCCGGTTTTTCCCAGGTTTCACCCCCAAATTCACTTTCGATACCGCGATGGACATTGGCGCATTGGTACTTGGCCTTAATCTCGAAGACGCCGTGATACAGGGGATGCGACAACGGCAGTTCAAAGAAGGGCCGATCTGGGAATACCTTTCGGAATACCTCCTCGCAATTGGCCCACTCCGCCTCACCCCAAAAATCGTCTAATAGAAAAAATCCCCCATTGAGCAAATGTCGTCGGAGGGCCACGATTTCCTCGTCATTCAAGTAGAGAGCGCCCGGGGCGGAGGCGGATAAATAGGGATAGTTTACCAATTCCGGATCGGTGAGCCGAATAATGCGCCCATCGGTGTCGACTTTGAGGGACGTCATCTGTTGGAGGCGGAAGGAGAGATTAATATCGCTGTCGGGTAGGTCGGTACTCCAACCACCCGTGCGCGGCAACCATGGACCGTTCGGTTTCTTATCGTAGCGCACCCGAGCGAAGGTAAAAACGTCACGGGAAAACGCGGGTGGGTTGGTCCACAACGGCATGTCGAGCCCGGTCCGAGTCGCCACTTCCCGCGCGGTTTTGATGGTCGGATCAACGACAATTTCACCACCACCCAGCGGCCCACCACCGTAAGGATCCATGCGCAGCGGCCGCCGTCCGCCGCCGGGACCAAAACCCTGAGCCCACAACGGCGCCGCCGACGACAGGACGAGGAAGGCGGCCAGGAGTGGGATCGGGTTCATTTTACGAGGTTGCTCTTCGTCGCCGGGGCGTTGGTTTGCAATTGTAATAACAAGCGAAGCGCCGGTCGGTGGCGGGGTGACTCTTCCAGGGCTTGGAGCAAATGACGTCGAGCGGCGCTGGTCTGGGTGGATTGAAGAAGGCGGGCCAATTGGAAATGGGTTTCTGCTGGGTTCGGCGGATCGAGGTGGAGCAGGGTTTGATAGGCGGCCACCGCGGCGGCCGGTTCGCCCCCAGCTTCGCTGGCTTCCGCGAGATAGCGGTAAGGCGGGGCGACAAGTGGATTCACGGCGAGAAATCGCTGAGCATTGCGTTTGACCTCGGGCCAGTTTTTTACCGCCGATTCCAATTCCATCAGTCGGAGGTAGGCTTCCGAAGCTTCATGATCACGCCGGGCTAACTCGCTTAAGACTTGCCGTTCTTCGTTGGTTTCGCCCAAGAAACGGTGGGCCGTCGCCAAGAGTGGGTACGCACTATCCGGCCCGGTTTGAGAGGGAAATAATTCGAGCAGACGCTTCAACGGCACTTGGGCAGCGGCCCAGTCCTTTTCAGCGAGCGCCCGTTGGCCGAGTTGACGTAAGGCCCAATAGTTGGTGGGATGAGCACTCGCCCAGTTCGCCGCGATTTTTTCCGCATGAGCAAATGGATTGATGGAATGGTTGGTCGCTGCGGGTTTCTCCCAATCGAGGCCCGGCGCCAGCCCCTTGGCCTGTTCCGTCGCAAACTTTGCGAACGATTTTTCCAAAGCGGGCAATGGCTCCGTATGAGCTGCGATCGCACCGTTAATCTCCGTGCCGGTCCGGAGATCCAGGAGGATCGCCTTGAGTGCCTCGAAACCAAAACGTTGAATAACATAGTCAACCACGAGCATCGATTCAAAGTAGGCAAACTGGAGGTGAAACGGTGTTTTAGGAGCGAGGAACGCACCGCTTAGCCGTCCGATGGGGGTGAGTTCGCCGTCCAGGATCATACCGCGGTATTTCGGGTTCATATGTTGGCCCCACGAAGGATCTGCCTGAAGCTCTTCGTACACGGAAATACCTTCACTGAGCCAACGGGGCATCCGATTGATTGTGAGCTGCAGGGTGATGACGTGCGTGAACTCATGCCAAAGGACCGCCTCCCAATTCGCGTCGTGCCCATGGGTGGCAGCGGGTCCGTTTGCGGTCACCACGCGCCCAAAGCACACGCCGAGATACCCCGGATTGTCGGGCATCCCAAAAGTCCGCACCCCGAAATCCTTCTGTTCTGCAAATATCTCAACGACCGTTGGCACCTGGGGTTCGAGCCCGTATTTTGCGCTCAGCCGGATGCGGGCGCGTTCCAGGAGATCGAGGGCTCGTTGTCCATAGACCTCGGCTTCATGCGATGACAGCCGCAGGATGAAGTGGGCGTTGGTGAGCGAGGTGTATTTCCCCATCGTATCCCGGAGCGTGACGAGATTATAAGCCGAGACGTCGTACGCATCGTGTTCTTGGACTTCTTGAGCCAGGCGCCACCCTTCCTCCTCCTCACCTAACCGGAGCAGATCCGTCGCGAGTTGGGCCTTAGCGGGGAAATAGTCGGGATCAAACTTTAATGCTTGACGTTGATGTTCGGCTCCTTCTGTGAACCGATATTTCTGAGAGAGCAGGGTGCCGATCAAGTGATCCACCCGTGGATTCGAGGGCCAATAGCGGAGGGCGTTGGTCCGCGCGGTCAGCTCCCCGGTTGAGTCACTGCGTAAGTGCGCCAAAACGGCGCGATAAGACCAAGCGTCGGGCGACCACGGGTTTACCGCTTGAACTTCATCCAGAGTTTTCGCGGCGGCCGGGTATTCTTCGGCGTCAATGTGGTGATTGGCCAAGAGGAGCAGGCTGGGAAGATGGTGGGGATTGAGTTCGAGCGCCTTGGCCAGGGCAGCTACCATGATGGTGCGATCTCCTTCCAAATGGGCACGCGCCAAACCGAAGTGGAGGTCGGGATCGTCCGGATGATGAGTCAGACCGTCTTCAAAGGCACGAGCGGCGAGTTCAGCATCATGCTTTTCCAAGGCGATTTCACCCCGGGCCAGGTAGGTTTCGACCAATTCGGGATCCGTTTTCCGAGCGGGCTCCAATAACTTATCCAGGACCACTTTGGGATCGGCGCCGAACAGCAGCGCGGCCCGGGCAAGAGCGACTAAATTGGCAGGCTCTGGGGAAGTGCCCCGCTGGCCGGAAACGCTTTGTCGGATTTCATCGAGCAATTCCGCGGCCCGACGGGTGTCTCCGTTGGCCAGGCAGGCCTCCCGGCCCAACCAACGGAGTCGGAGACTGCGGGAATTGTGCCCGATCGCATTCGTCAGAGTGGCGAAAGCTTCGGGGTATCGGCCGACGGTGAGGAGGCCGCGTCCGTACAAAAGCGGCCATTCCTCCCCCAGTTTTCCTTCGCGGGCAGGTTTCTCCGCGAGTTCAATGGCTTTCCGATATTCGCCGGTACGCAGCAAGGAGCGCACTTCCGCCAGGTTGGCCGCACGAATCCGCGATGAGTACGCGAAGCCCATTGCGAGAAACAGGAATTGCAGGCAGGCCCACCAAGCCGTCCGCCGGAAATCGCCATGGCAACGCCCGGCCGCCCGGAAGTTCGGGCCGCCCGGAAAAGGGCAATCGCAAATCGGAATCACAAGCAACCGTTGGCGGAGAAGGGTCCCTACTCAAGTCATTGACGGCCAAAAGTGAGACTCTCCCGGTGGGGTGAAGGTTACGGTCTAGATCATCCTTGACGCCTGGGGAGCATCAGGAACAGGGTGGTGGGATGAAGACTAGTGGAGCCGGTGGACTTGTTTCCCAGGGCGGCTCCTTGCAGTTTCCATTCAAATTCTTTTTTTTAATGACCCGGCGAATGGTTGTGTGGCTCATCGTTTGCCACGGATTACTTGGACTCTCGGGCAACGCGGCGGAAATGCCTCGTGGTTCCAGTCTGTTCGGACTGACGAACCTGTGGACCCTGCACCTGACAATCTCGCCGGCGGCATGGAAACAAATGGGGGGACATTCCGCTGAACGGGCTCAATCCGGAGGTTTTTTTGGCGGCGCGATTGATAGTTTTTTTGGCAACGGCAATGGTAATGGTGGCCACCCGGGGCAATCGCGAGCCCACGGGAGTGCTGAATATCCGTGGGCGACCTGTACGTTTGAATCCGGCGGACAAAAATTCACAAACGTGGCGATCCGCTTCAAAGGCAATAGCTCGTTCGTCCGGGCGCCCAACGGTTTGAAGCGCCCGTTCCGACTCGATTTCAACCGGGATGCGCCCGGCCGGAGCTTTCAAGGGGTGGAAGAATTTTGCCTCAATAATAACGTCAATGACGCCACTCAAATGCACGAGGCCCTGGCGTACGATCTCTTTCGCCGGGCGGGCATCGCCGCCCCACGGACCGCCTTTGCGAGCATGATCCTCACGGTTCCCGGCCAAATCGAGCGGCAATCGCTCGGCCTCTATACCCTGGTAGAATCGGTCAATCGAGATTTCTTGAAGCAGAATTTTGATACGAAGAAAGGGCTCCTGCTCAAACCTGAAATGATGCAAGGCTTGGATTATTTCGGAGATTCTTGGTCCAGCTACGCGGGACGCTATGGCCCCAAAGGCGAGGTAAATCCGGCGGATGCGAAACGCATGATGGAATTTGCCCGTTTTATTCAAGAAGCGGATCCCCAAGAATTTAGTGGACGCCTAAAAGAATATCTTGATCCGGCCGCCTTCACTCGCTTTGTGGCGCTCAATGCGGTGCTTGCAAATATTGATTCGTTTATTGGTAACGGGCATAACTATTACCTTTTTCTGGACCCCAAATCTCACCGGGCTCAATTCATTCCTTGGGATCTCAACGAGGCTTTCGGCTCGCACCCGGTGTCCGGACCTTCACGAGATCAAATGACCTTCAGCGTCCTGCGACCCCAAGCCGATCCCAATCGGCTTATCGAACGCGTGATCTCCGATCCCCAGTTTGGCCCGGCGTACCGGGCTCAGTGCGCCTGGGTATTGACCAATTTGTTCGAACCAAAACGGTTGCAGGCCGATATGGATCGAATTGCGAGTGTGACTCGACGGGTGGTTTTTGCCGAATCCAAGCGAGCCAAAGCGGACTTCGAGCGAACGGTTCTGGGGTCGATCCCGCCCACTTCGGGCGATGTAAGCCAACCCCGACATGACCGGGAAATTGGGCGAGACGGCTATCGTCCCTGGGGATTTCCGGATGCGGTCGAGGTGGACAACATTCCACTGAAGGATTGGATTGCCGGAAGGTATCAAAACGTCCGTGGCCAACTCGACGGGCAAATTCGAGGAAAACGCGCTAGAGCGCGCTTGAGCAATTAGAAGCAGAGATTCTCGCCCTACCTCGGCCGGCCGTGGTCTCCCGTGTTTTTGAAGGGATCAACCGCTGCGCGTCCACTGATCTCAGCGCGTCGTAATAATATTGGGCACCCATCGTTCCCCGCGTCCTTTTCCGCGGGGGACAGGGCAGGGTAACCGCAATCGAAAAGAACCGCCGATAGACGCCGATGAACGCCGATAAGAAAAATCGCGAAC
>JAYVTS010000239.1:0-3712 GCA_043788645.1 Verrucomicrobiota bacterium | reverse complement strand
CATGATTGGGATGCCGGCTTTGAACTGGTCCATCCCATTCGCGATCAAGACGAAGCCTATTGGAAAAAATACCGAGGCATCCCCAAAGCGTTCATCACGCTCGCGGCCGGCCAACGAATGTGGGCAAATCGGTTTGGCGATTTAACCGCCATTCGTTGGTTGGGGAAAGCAAGTGGTGGCGGTCTGAAAACCTCCGAATTGCGCCTTCCATTGAGTCATCACTTAGCCACCCACATCGACCCCGCCGAAGTGGGTCTTCGCTTCGAGCCGATCCGTGAACAAGCGCTTGCAGCCGCTCAAAACGGGACCGGTAACGACTTTGGCGGCCTGTTCTTAAGTCTAAGTTTTTTTCTAATCGTCTCCGCTTTGCTCCTCACCGCGATGCTCTTCCGCTTCAGCTTAGAACAACGAGCGCAGGAACTCGGAACTCTGCTGGCGCTCGGATGGGAACCTCAACGCGTGCGAAACCTGTTTTTCCGCGAAGGTCTGATACTCGCCATTTTCGGAGCCGTCCTGGGCAGTCTCTGGGGGGTTCTCTACGGGCGCGCCGTTCTCTATGCGCTCAACACCTTTTGGACGGACGCAGTCGCTGGAGGAGGTCTCATTTTTTACACCCACCTGAGCACCCTCTTCCTTGGTGGTTTTTCGAGCGTGATCATCGCCGGCCTCACCCTGTGGTGGACGCTGCGAGGCGCCTTGCGCCGACCCGCCCGCGAGTTGCTCAACGAGGGTTTGATCGTCCGCCGATCCGCTCAAACCGGCCCCGGGCGCCGTTGGGTCCGTTGGATTCCATGGGGCCTCGCGCTGGCCTCCCTCGTTTTTGCTGGCGGCTCCTGGAAATCTCCGGACACTGAGCGTCAAGAATCCTTTTTCTTCGCCGGTATGCTGTTGCTCGTGGCCGGCTTGTGGGCCGTGCGCAACCAGCTTCATCGAGCCCCCCGCGTCACCCTAGAACCCGCCCGAAGTTTGGGCGTATTCGCTCGTCGAGCGCCCGCCCGTCAACCCGCTCGTTCGTTGGCCACCATCGCACTGCTGGCCGTCGCCACGTTTTTGATCGTCGCGATTGCGGCCTATCGACTCGACGCAACTCGTGACGCAGCGGCTCGTTCGGCTGGCACGGGCGGCTTTGCACTTTACGCAGAAAGCACTCTTCCAATCATCCAGGACCTTAACACTCGGAAAGGACAGGAATTTTACGCACTCAATCCCCACCAACTGACCCACACCCGTTTTGTGTCGTTTCGAGTTCACGATGGCGATGAAGCCAGCTGTCTCAACCTCAGCCGTGCGGGGCATCCCCGACTGCTCGGAGTGCATCCGGCCGATCTGGCCGATCGGGGTGCGTTCACATTCACTGGGGTGGCGCCAGGGAGTGATCGTTGGGCCGGATGGAAACTACTCCAAGTCACGCTTCCAACACCGGCGACGAACCTGCCCCAGATACCTGAGATCCCGGCGATCGGCGACGCTCAATCGATCGAATGGGCTCTGAACAAATCGTTGGGCGGCACGCTGGAGTATATCGATGAACGCGGTCAACCGTTTCGCCTGCGACTTATTGCCGCGGTAGCTAACTCGATTCTCCAAGGAAGCCTGCTGATTGACGAAGCGGAATTGGTGAAACGATTTCCCAGTTCGGGCGGGTATCGAAGCTTCCTCATTGACGTGAGTGCGACCCCCACGGATCGCCACGCCGAAGTGCAACGCGTGTCCGCCATCCTAAGCCGATCCTTGCAGGATGTTGGCCTTGAAGTGGTCTCGACCGCTGATCGCCTGGCCCGCTTCAACGCCGTGCAAAACACCTATCTGAACACCTTTCAAGTCCTCGGCGGGCTTGGCCTCTTGTTGGGCAGTATCGGATTGGGCGTGGTCGTATTGCGCAATGTCTTGGAGCGCCGCGGTGAACTGGGCATTCTGTCGGCCATCGGCTTCTCCAAAAAGACCCTGATCCGCATGATTTTGCAGGAGCACACGCTCTTGTTGGGGCTGGGGCTAAGCCTCGGTTTTGGGGCCGCACTGGTGGCGATTTTACCGGCGATATTTGGAGCGGCGGAGGGCTTTCCGCGAGGTTCAGTGGTCTTCTGCTTGAGCGTGGTATTTATCAACGGGCTCGTCTGGACGTGGCTCGCTACCCGCCGCGCCCTGGCAGGAAATCTCCTGGCGGCCCTCCGTGGTGAATAGGGTCTTCCCCGGGACATTTCATCTGAATGGGCGCGTTGGAACGACGGACGAAGTCGTCGGCTGGAATCTCGATGCACGAAGGGATGTTTTGGCTCGTGCAAATGCCAAAAACCCGTGGCGCTTCGCCCTATCACACGATGGAAGACTGCCATCTATCTCAAACCGGTGGTCGATTTATTTGTCCAGCGGAGCGATTCTTACCGACTCACTTCTCATTCGCCAACCGGAGCTTTCCCGTCGTCTTTCTAGTCCGAATTCACCTCCAATATGAATTTCCTACTGAAAATGAACCGGAAAAACTTGTCCCCCAAATGAATACTCCCGACCTCGAAAGTTTACTTCGTTCCGCCCCGCAACCACTACCCCCGGCAGACTTGGCCAAACGTTTGATTCAACACAGCCGCCGAATGCCGATAGTGACGCCTCTAATCAGGTCCGTGCGCCCTTCCGAACCGTCCAGCTGGCGGTGGTGGAGTCCATGGTTCTTGGCCGGTAGCCTCGTTGCCGGAGCCACCACAATCGTATGGCAAAAACAGGAGTTAGCCGTCGCACGAAATGACCTCAGCTCGGCGGTTCTCACCCGAGCGTCTGGGTCCGGTTCCGTGCCGACGTTTCCGGTGGCTGATGCCGCCGGACTCGGTGTGGTGGAGGATCCGCGGGCGGAAATTGAACGCTTACAGTTTGAACTTGCGACCTTGAACAAGGCCGCGACCGAGGCCGATCAGTTCGGGGTAGAAAATAACAACCTGCGGGCACAATCGAATGGATTTTCCGAACTGTCGCCGGAACAAACAGCCGCAATGGAGGCCGCCCTCCGTCGCGCAGAAGCGATCACCTGCGTCAATAATCTGAAGCAGATTGGCTTGGCAGTTAGGATTTTCGCCGCTGATTCTCCAGGAAAATTTCCTAGTGATTTGACTGCTCTCCACGATGCGCTGGGTAGCCCCAAGGTACTGAACTGTCCGAGTGATCCCAATCATCAACCCGCAGTTGATTGGTCCGACTATAGTCCAGCCAACTTGTCTTATGAGTACTTAGCTTCTGACGGATCGGAGGCAGAACCAGAACGGGTCCTAACTCGCTGCCGTGTTCATGGAATTGTCGGCCTTTGTGATGGGAGCGTGCAAATATTGGGAACTAATAGTGCGGCTCGCATCGTGACACAGGATGGCAAGCTCTATCTAAAATAATCTCCACTTTCTTAAATGAAGGAGCTGTCATGAATCGATCGCCTTCGGTTGAACTCATCGGACTGGTTGCCAGTATTAGCCTCTGGCTAACCGTTGGCCTCAGGCACCGAGAACTTATGGCCGTGCGTCAGCAACGGTTGAATTTCGGGACGACTCCGGAGGCGGCAACCGTTCCTGACCCCGCAGAGCCTGTTGGGCCTACCCGTGCGAGTCCCCTGAGTGAGGCCGAGAAGATTGAACTCCTGCGTTTGAGGGGAGAGGTGGCTCGACGACGGTCCGCGGGAAACTCTCTAACTGAATTGAAGGCTGAGAACGCGCGCCTCAAGGCCATTGGCCCAGCT
>JAYVTS010000238.1:0-2736 GCA_043788645.1 Verrucomicrobiota bacterium | reverse complement strand
TCGTTGCACTGCTCGATCACCGCCTGGAGCGTTCGCGAGATTCCGATGCCATAACACCCCATGACGGTGGGCTGCCGGGAGCCGTCTTCAGCCAAAAAGGTGCTCCCCAACTTCACGCTATACTTCGTGCCTAATTTAAAGACATGGCCGACCTCAATGGCGCGCCGGATTTTCAAAGGCCACCCGGATTCCACGCAGAGTTCTCCCACTTTCACAGTTCGCAGATCCCACCATTCGTTGACTCGGAGATCACGCTCCATCGAGATGTGGCGGAGATGGAAGCCATCTTCATTGGCCCCCGTGGTCATCCCTTGAGCGCCGCGCAAGGCGGTGTCGGCGTACACCAGGACGTCGGCCGGAACCTTCGCCACCGCGCCCAATGAACCGGGCTTGGCACCCAGCGCCGCTTGAATCTCATCGGCCGAAGCCGGACGGGCGTGGACCGCGCCCGTTCGCGCCATGAGTTTGGCCTCGTTCAACTGGTCATCACCGCGGAGCAAAAGCAGGATCAACTTCGAGTCCGCGATATAAACCAACGTCTTCACCTGTTGCTGCGCCGCGACCCCATACGGAGCAGCCGCGAGTGCCTCGATCGTGACCACTCCTGGGGTCGCAAATTTCTCCGGAGCATCCCCCGTGGATCCCGTGGGCGTCGAAATCACGGACCCGCGACTGACGGCTTTTTCGATATTGGCGGCATACTTGCCGGATTCGCAATAGACGACGTCGTTTTCACCCGTCTCCGCTGGCACCATGAATTCGTGCGAATAGTTCCCACCGATCACGCCCGTGTCCGCTTCCACGGGAAAGGCTTTTAAGCCGCACCGGGCAAAAATCCGGGTATAAGCATCATACATTTTCCGATAGCTCACCATGGCGCCTTCGTCCGAGGTATCGAATGAGTAGGCGTCTTTCATCAGGAATTCCTTGGCGCGCATCAGTCCAAAACGCGGCCGAACCTCGTCCCGAAATTTGGTCTGGATTTGGTAAAAATTCTTCGGCATTTGCCGATACGAATTCAATTCGTTAGCCGCCAGGGTCGTGATCACCTCTTCGTGGGTCGGCCCGAGCACCCATTCTTTTCGGGATCGATCACGTACTTTATACAACACGTCGGCAGCGGTTTGATACCGGCCGGATTGCTGCCAGATGTCAATCGGCTGGAGCGCCGGCATCAGCACCTCCAGGCCGCCCGCCCGATCCATTTCCTCTCGAACAATCTGTTCCACTTTTCGCAACGCCCGCAACCCCATGGGCAAAAAAGTGTACAAACCGCCCGTGAGCTTCCGCACGAGGCCCGCACGCAGCAGCAGTTGATGTGAAATGATCTCGGCGTCAGAAGGAGTTTCCTTCAACGTAGGGATGAATGACTGGGACCAGCGCATAATTTAAGGACCGAGGTGGTAGCTCTCCCCCATCAACTTGCAAGGCAGGACGGAACCAATGGACGATTATCGGCGCACCCATTCAACTTTTTCTGGTTCGGGAAGCCCCAAAACCCGGTAACGTGTTCGGAAATGCAATTTCGCCACCTTCCCCAGGGCGTCAACCCCATGCCGTTCCACCAAAGCCTTACCCGCCATCTCCACGGCCGCGGAGGCCCCTTTGGGCAAGGGCAGCTTAAACTGCTTCTCCAGCGCGGCCAGGCGGGACACATATTCGTGCCGCGCCAAAATAGAGGCCGCCGCCACCGCCATGTCCGTCTCCGCTTTGTGCCGCTGCACCAGTTCCAACCCCCGGCCCAAAGTCATCAAGGCGCGCTCCACGGTGCCTTTATCCGCGGAAAACTGATCGCTAATCGCCCGCACTGGAAAAGGATCGAGCCGGTCCGGTTGGGACAACAAGTTTTCGATCACTCGAGCATGGCCCCAGGCGAGAATTCGATTGACCGAACCGTTAGCGGCGTGCATCCGATTGTAGGCTTCGGTGCCGATGACAACGGTGTTGACCACACAGCCCGGAGTGTCACGAATGAGCTTGGCTAGTTTGGACATTTGAGCATCGCTCGAAACACTTTTAGAATCTCGAATCCCCGCCCCCTTCCACGCCGCTAACACGGTCGCATTCACGTACACGGCCGCAACGCAAAGGGGGCCGAAAAAATCGCCTTTTCCCGATTCATCAACGCCGATTCGCGGGTCAAGCAGCGTTGGATCCAGAACCGTTTCGTAACCCAGCATCGCCGCGCCGAGCACCTGAGGTTCCAAGACGAATTCCACAAAATCTTTCGTCCCCTTCCCCTGCACCACCAGTTTGCCCGAGGTGTAGTAGGTCACCTGATGATCCTTTTTAACACCACTAAACTCGGCGTAGGGAACAGCTCGTAACTCGTAGCCACCGTCTCGAACCAACCGCTCGAGTGTCGCCGCTTGTTCCGGGGTCAATTTGTGGGTGTAGCTCGTCATCGGCTCCGTCCTTTCTCCGGTTCACGGCCCGTGGAGAACGTCGTCGTAAAGCGTGAGATACTTCGCCGCAGATTTTTTCCAGCTGAAATCGGCGGTCATACCGTTATGCCGAAAGTGAGCCAGGGCGTCAGGCACGCCATGCAAAGCCAGCGCCTTCCTCAACGCCTGAATCAAGGCGGGCACCGACGCCTCATGAAACTTAATTCCCGTGGCCCCCTCCGCGTCCTCTCGAGCATCAATGACCGAATCTTGCAAGCCGCCCGTCGCACGAACGATCGGTATGGCGCCGTACCGCAGTGAATAGAGCTGATTCAACCCACACGGTTCGAAA
>JAYVTS010000237.1:0-6471 GCA_043788645.1 Verrucomicrobiota bacterium | reverse complement strand
GGTCCGCCCCGCGGCGATACCACTTGGCCGACTCAACCAAATCTTTGGGAACACCAGCGCCGTTTTCGTAAGCGCTCCCGAGACTCGTCTGTGCGGGTGCATACCCTTGGTCTGCTGCCCGCCGATACCACTTGGCGGCCTCTACCAAGTCTTTGGAAACACCCGATCCATCCTCGTAGGCTCGGCCGAGATTCCACTGAGCAACTGCGTCGCCTTGTAACGCAGCACGTTTCCACCACTTTACCGCTTCTTCTAGATCCCGCGCCACCCGTTCACCGCCGTAGTAGAGGGTGCCGAGTTCCCTTTGGGCATTCGCGTCACCATTCAATGCTTTCGCGCGCAAGTCCGCAAGCTCTTCGGCTTCCACCGTCTCATTCTGTCGGTCCGAAGTTTGATCTGATGTGGCCGCATGCCGCTGACCATCTCGCTCGGCCCGAACGAGCGCGATAGTCTCAACCACCATCCTGTCAACGATTCGTTTCCTACGAGTCTCGACAGTTTCAAGGTCCGGTAAAGTCCGTCGCATCAGCGCACGGTTGGTCTGCTCGTCCATGGCGTTATGAGGTGGAGGCTGGGTCACCTTTCGCTTGAGGCAAATCTCGTGCCTCCGAGTAATGCCGACGCCCGGCAGCCGCCCCAGGCAGTTCGTCCGGCGGCATCTTCCACTCGATCAGTTCGGTCACGTATCGGTTAAATTTGAGTTTGAGGTAGTTCAGCCAGAGAAATCTGGAGATCTCGAACGTCTATTTTTCACCCTACCGCCGCAAGGTTTAAGGTCAAGCGCCGGTTCTTGGACGCCAAAGCAGGCAGGACGGCGGGTGGTGGGCCGGTTTTGGAGCCCCGATTCGGCGCTGCGACAGTTGGCGTTCTCGGATCATTCAGAGATCACGTTCACGTAGTCCGCCATAAATGTTAAACGAACAGAAATGTGGGCCAAATGTTGATTGTGAGCCGAATTGCGGGCGCGTTTGGCGGGTTTACTCAACAATTTTGAAAAACAAAGGGCAGGCCGTTTGCACGATTGCAAAAGAGGTTTCACATCATAAAACACAGGCTATTTATATTGCTGATTAAATTTATCAACTTGCCTGTCCTCGTTTTACTGCGAGTTCAACGCGGAACATCTGATCGAAAAACAGGCGCGCGGAAAATTAGGCGGCGGCCAGTTCGGTGACTTCGGAATTGAGAATCGCAGCGCGTGCGAAGTAAATGGCCGACCGGATGTCAAGCCGGGTGAGTTCGGGAAAGCCTTTGAGCAGCGTGTCCCAGCTTTCGCCCTCAGCAAGCGGGTCGAGAATCATTTCCACGATGCAGATCCGCCTCAGACTTGTCCCGGGGAAATTGACCCCTACGACGGTGCTCAACGGGCCGTGCGCACACGGAAATAGCGGTGCTCCGTCTCTTCAGTCGGCACCGCTTGAGTGAGTTCGGCACCGTTCGCCGTTATTTTGGATCCGAAAATGGCCCAGTCGCCTTTCTTCAGGGTCTCGCTAAACTCCACCCAGTATTCCCATCCTGGAGAGGTTTCCCATCGTAAAATGAGTTGATCCTCCGGGCCTTTCGCCCAATCGAGGCGCGGCGCCACAGGCGCTGAATCGCAATGGTTGCCCCTCCGTGGGGTGGCCACGGGCAGCGGCCCAATCACTGGGCCACCATCGGGACACCGACCTTCGCTTATGTCCGGAAGTTGGGGTCCAAAACTCACCGTATCCACGGCGGTCCCATCCGGAGCAAATAGACCGATGGCCTCGCCCTTAGCCGACAGTTGGAAATTGACGTGTAGATCGGGTTGCCCAGCGGAATTCTGGTGTGGTTCGTTGTCAGCCCAAACCAGTAGGTAACCGTGGGCTGGGATGATATACCCACCCGGAATTTCAAATTGATCCGGATTGCTGAGCGTATCGGTCAGATAGTAACCTCGGAGATCCACCGGAGTTACTCCCCGATTATACAATTCAAACCAATCATCGTACTGGGCCACGGCCCCGCTGGTATCTGCAATGGTTGATGAATTCGCGGCCATCCATTCATTGACCCACACGCGGACCGGTTCGATTAGCGTACCCCGATAAATAACCGTTACTTTGGCCGAGCTGCCCGTTAGTGGCACGCCTTGCCGATCGACACCCGTCAACGTCACGACATTGGTTGCTTGCACGAGCGGAATCGAAGCCGTCCAATTGGTGAGCGTCGTCCATGTCAACGGAACCTCGATTCCATTGACCGAAAGGTTTTTCATCTGGATCGGTGCGGTGCCTTTGATCTGCAGGGGGGAGACGGAACTGGTTAGAAGGGTCGGGCCGATGAGGCTAAAATTGGCCGCGACCGCAGCCAATTGGGCTTGAAGAGCGGTTCGCCGCTCGCGAAACCACGTTTTCACCGCTGTCGGGGCACTCAAAGATTGACCGTCGCAAAAACGAATTCCGTTGGCGACGTAGGACGCATACTTCGCGTCCATGAGAGAATCGCAGTTCGAGGCCAAGAGCGGTCCGTCCACGGCGGCTTGGATCGCCCGAAAATACGCTCGTCGAAAGGGCGGATGCGCGTACATTCGACTGATGACGGGATCACTGCAATTGAAGAGGGGACCCAGTTTGGCTGAGAAACTACTCGAATAACCGGTGGCTGCGAGCATGAGCCAGTCGAGATCGAACATGTAAATCTGCCATTTACCCTGTTGAGGCTTGTAGGCATACATGTTTTTCCCAATATCATGCCCCCAACTATCAAAATTGTTGATGATATGTTCGACCGCGAAAATGCCCATCCATTCCTCGACATCGACCAAAGCCTCGGTGCGAGTCGTGTAGGGTTCTGGACCGACCGCATTGACGGCGTCCACTAGATTAAAGATATTGGTATAATTATTGGGATCATCGTCGGCTCGTTTACTCCAGTTCCAACGGTAGCGTGCTTGCTTTTTGACTCCGCCCGAAGTATTGAAGATTTGGAGAGTCGGCATCGGATCTGCGGTCAATCCACCGCCATCCGAAAACTCGAACCCACGATCAACTTTGTAGAAGTCCCCGTTGTGATCCCCGGGTGACCACGCTTTGATGAACTCCGCGGCCGGCTGGTTCACGGCTTCGAAAAGGACTTTCCGTTGATCATCGGTGACGCCGTTGACGTGGAGCCGGATGGGATAGCGATGGCAGGTGGGGAGGCCCATCTTTCCTGCCATCCAATAGGCCATTTGTTCCTGCAAGGCGGTCGTTTCGCCGCCGTGCCCTCCAGCCCAATCGAGGACCAAATCAGCACTGCCTAAAAACCGATCATCGTCCGGGAAGGTAATGCTATAACCACATCGCCCGCAGTTCGGTCCGCAATAGCCGGGAGCGATATACGGACTGCCCGCGTAAAGTCCGACGGTATTGTAAATCACCCGCTCGTTTCCGATCACGAAAGTGCAATCCAACGGGGTATTGTTCAGTTTGTTTCGGCTGCTCCAGGTGTTGAAATTGGCTTGGGTCATCCAAAGACGATAGGTAGGAAGGTTCCCGGTCGGTTGTACTTCCCCAAAGCGAACGAGGGCGTCTCCGCCCGCGCCGTCGGCAGGAAATTTCGCGACTGAAGACGCGGCGACACCATCGGTGGCTTCCAAGAAAAATGCCACCAGGACTCCCGTTGCTTGACCTGGAATCGTGCCGGTATAAATGCCGTCTCCAGCCACTTCGTCGCCGGCCGTCCCGTCGTCCACCATGGGCACCGTTCGATAGGTCGGCGAAGGATCGAGCCGATAGTTTAGACGAATGCTCGGCCGATCGGTGAACGAACTCACACGGGCGGTAATTTGCACCGACTGCCGATCCGCCGGAAGGACTGGTGAATGGGCGACGTCATGGATGGCGGGCGGCGCCGAATCTTGCCAACGACTGTTCTTCGCCCCGGGAGTGCCCGGATTTGCGGGTATGGCGAGATTTCCGGGCGCCTCCAGCCAGTTTCCTCGCAAGCGCATCAAGACGTTTGGAGTTCCCTGTAACCAACGCATCTTTGCCTGCAAGGTTACCTGGGTATTAGCCGCAGGGCTCGATTTCAATGCGGTCCGGACTCGATTCAGCTGATTGTCGCCCCGATCCACCGCCCGCAGTTGAAAGGAGTGCGCGCTCTGGTAGCCTTCAATGGTGGTCAGCGACGATTGATCCATCGTTCCTTCCGCGAACCACCCCGTTGCTCCGGTCTCAAAGGTTCCGTTCGCAACCAAGTTAACTTTAGCGGCATTTAAGACCTCCACATTATCGACGAGGCATTCGCCTGTGCCTTGAAGCAGGATTTGAAGTGAATCCGCGGGTACATTCCCGTTGTCCACCGAGCCGGTCGCAGAAACGGTGGTCCAGGGCGCTTTGCTTGTCTCATCGCTATCCGCCCAACTTCCGGCCCACAGGGGATCGGCATCCGGATGAATTAACTCCAAACTACTGCCACCCCGGGCCGACCATTTCCCCCAACGGCCGCCGGTCTGGTAGCTGACCTCCGAGACCACAACATAGAGTTTGTTAGTAACGAGCCCGGTGCCGCTCTCGGACGGTTGAATCAATAATTCGGGTCGCGCCAGTGCGAGTCGCTCGCCACCGTGCGCCAGAGTTCCAAGAAAGTTCCCCAATGAATTCGTTTCCGTCAGGCCCGGATAGTTTGTCCGCATCCTTTGAAGGTTGTGAGCAATGACGAGGTATCCACCGGGTGGAAGGCGGGTATTGTCAGGGATTGTGAAGTTAATTCCAGCGACCCATTTCCATCCACTGATATCCAGTGAATGGGCGCTCCGATTGTAGAGTTCCACGAACTGGTCCTCGTCCAGGCCAGAGATAGGATTGTATAGAATTTCGTTGATCACCACCTCACTGAGGCTTCGGGACGCGTTGGCCGAGCCGGGCGTGCTGGCGGACAGGGATCGCCAGGTGGGCGCTCCGTCAGGACACCGCCCAAAGGCGATCTGGTCCGCTTGCGCGTCATAACGGATCGCGTCCAAGATTCGTGTTCGAGCGGGATTTCGTAGATAGAGGGTTCCCCCCGAAGCTTTCAAACCGAAACCCAGGGTTGACTGATCAAAGGCTAAATGGGACCGCGGTGAGAGGAAGGTACCTGATGGAATGATGAAGCGGTTTGTATCCGGGTCGTCACTTAGGGAACATCCGGAAAGGTTCAATATATTGTTGGAATGATTATAGAGTTCTATGAAATCCCCGGAACCCGCTTCAGAGTGGGCGATGAATTCATTGATGACCAAAGCTCGGAGCGGTTCTACGCCGATTGGATTTAGGCGGCCCGGAGATCCGCCCACTGCGTCGCTGGCGCCCCAGGTTTGAACATCGCCTTCACCCAGCGACGGACGAACGAGAACCAGGGAATGCCCGCCACCGTCCGGCGAGGCTGGCCAGGGAGGCCGACTATCGTAATTGACCTCCAAGAACACGGCTCCGATCGGATTCCGCAATTGAACTTTTCCGGAACTGTTCGGCAACGTTCCGGTATAGGGGCCAAGGATTCCATTGACGCTGTAAACCCGTTGGAGGTCGGCGGGCTGTTTCGCGACGACAAGAAATCCTCCGCCAGGAATGACCGTACCTTCCGGAAAAGTATAATGGATGTCGCCGTCCAGGCGGTAGTTTCCAAGGTCTTCGGCTACGGCTTGTGAATTAAACAACTCGATGAATTCCAGGTGATTCGTTGGGCCACCTGGGGGGAGCATCTCTGAGCCCTCAAAGTGTGCGCTGGGATGATACATTACCTCAGAAATAACTAGACCGGTCTTGCGGTTGCTTTGACCCAAAGCGGCCAATGACGGTCCCGAGGCCGAAATGATCGCGCCAGTCGGAACTTCAGAAAACTCCCGAAACGCGGCTTCGGCCGAACTGGAGCTATTGTGTCCAGAAATGGCGTAGCCCAAGTAAGGGTTAGCCGAAAACGCCAAGGTGGTCGAACCCAATGGAGTCCAGGTTTGGCTGTCACGCGATGCATACGCTGTAAGTGTATTGCCGGAGCGCTTCAATCGCAGCCAAGTATCGGGATAGTTAACTGGGTAAGATCCGGTTTGGACCAGTGGGGCGCCATCGGTCGGACGATATTTGAAGGACGATCCACTGATCCCCGGGGTTGCTAGTACAAACGCGCAGCGACTTCCTGGGCTCAATGAATCACGGACCATGAGTCCCGCCTCGCTCCACGCATCTGGCCCCACCAGCGACGTCAACTGTACTTGGACATCGAAATCGCCCGCGCGGATTTGTGCGCTGTATTGGAATTGATCGGAGGATCCAAGGACCCCGATCCCTCCGCCTCGAAGATGATAGCCTCCGGATACTGCGGAAATCGATCCAGCCGGGGTGGACGAACCAATATCCATGGGCGTATAGGTTCGGGAGACAAAAGTTGTTTGAGTATCTTGAGCGATTTGTAGGCTTTCGGTACAGGCATCAAGCAGATCGTTGACGGTCAGTGTATAGGTCAATCCTTCCAATTGGCCGCGGGTGGTTA
>JAYVTS010000236.1:0-10884 GCA_043788645.1 Verrucomicrobiota bacterium | reverse complement strand
GCCGAATAAATCCCCTTTGCCAGCACCATTCCGGGACGGATTTCAGAGAGTAAAATTTCCCGTTCTTGTTTCGGGAGGTTCGTCTTGGGCAAGGCTCGCAGGAGCGCGCGCACGGCGTCCGGATCATAGACGGTGCCGCTATCCAATTTTATTGCTTCGATCGCCACCGAGGGGTTGGGGTCGCGACCTGCCAACCCCACCGCCACGGCGAGTAGTCGGGCTAAAAATGGGATTTCATCGCCCGCCAGCCGATCCGGAAATCCGGTCCCATCGCATCGTTCATGGTGGGAACGAATCACCTTGCCGACGCCCGCTAATTCTTGGACGAACCGCACTAAGCCCTCACCGAGTTGGGGGTGTTGTTCGATAAGGATCCGCTCAGAATGGTTAAGAGTCGCGGGATCGTTCTGCCATTTGCGAATAATATGCCGCGGAACGCCCACCAGACCTATATCATGAAGCCAAGCACTGAGTTCGAGGGTTTTGCGATCATCCGCGGACAGTTCAAGGGTGGTCGCGAGGGTTCGACAAATTTCGTAGGCACGGCGGGCCTGGCTTCCAATGGTGGGATAAAAAGTCTCCATCAGGTGCCGACAAAGTTCCACCGAATGGTCGAGATTCTGCGCCAGGGCCAAGTTGAGCCGGGCGAGTTCCGAATTCTGAGTTGCAACGCGGGTTACCTGTTGTTCGAGGGAGCGGTTCAGCTCGGAGAGCTGCTGGTTCATCGCCAGGGTCGAAGCGTGCAATTGGTCATTGCGACAGATCAACTCGAAACGGTGGACCGCATTCTTTAAGGCGACGAGGAGTTCTTCTCGCAACCAAGGTTTTACGATGAACCGGTAGATTTCTCCCCGGTTGATGGCCTCGATCACGGTGTCCAGGCTCAGGACCGCGGTGATGAGGATGCGGGTCGCATTGGGCTGGATTTCCTTGACTTGGGCGAGGAAATCCAGGCCGGACATTTCGGGCATTTGGTGGTCCGAAATGACCACGGAAAAGGGATGAGCGCGAACGAGTTCCAGTGCGGGAATTGGGTTCGGAGCGGTCATGACCTCGTAGCCAGCGCCACGAAGGGTTTCCCGAAGGCCGACGAGGACAATGAGTTCGTCGTCAACGATCAGGATGCGTGGCTGACCTGAGGGGGGAGTCGGAGTCGTCATAGCCGGACGGCAGTTCCCGTCACGAGTTTTCGGATTTTGGCTAGTGCTTCATCGCGGGGCAGATCGGGAGGAATGACCAAGTCGACGTTCCCGAGGAGTCCGGGATCCAATTCGTCCTCGTCGCAACCGAGAATATAGAGGATTGTTTTCAAAGGAGTCGGAAGCTGGGTGATTTCGCGCAGAATGGGTTCCCCAGCGGGCATCCCGAGGGTAGCCAGCAAAATAATTCCCGCGAAGGAATAGTCCGGTGAGCGGAGGTACTCAAAGGCGGCCTCATTGGAGGTGGCTGGTGCGACGTAATAGCCTTGTTCACGGAGAAAGCGGGTGGTGCCATCAAGGGTCGCGCCTTCTGGCCCCAGCAAGAGCAGAGTGATCCGTTGATCGTCCACAGGGACGGACGGGTGATCCATTTCGCTGAAATCCGAGTGCGGTAGCCACAATCGAAAGGTTGTACCGACTTTTTGCGTTGAATCCACTGAAATTGCGCCGCGGGAATGCTCGACAAAAACTCGTGCGTTGTAAAGCCCAAGTCCGGAGCCTTTATTCAGCGCTTTCGTGGTGAAAAACGGATCAAAGATGCGGGGGATTTGACGGGCGGGAATCCCGGTTCCGGTGTCCTGCAAGGACAAGGAAACACAGGGCAGGGGAGGCAGTGTGCCCTGGATGTTTTCCAACAGGGGAAAGGCTTCTGGCCGCGAGGTAATAATGCGGAGGGAGCCGCTATGGGGCATCGCATCCACCGCGTTGATGATCAGGTTGATCAGCACTTGGCGAAACTCGACGGCATCGAGATAAACCGGGAGGGATTCCGGGAAAAGTTCCGCCTCGATTTTGATCCGTCGAGGGATAATTTTGCAGATGAGTTCCAGCAAATCTTTCACCAACTCATTGAGATTATGGTAAGCCGGTTCGCCGGTTTTTCCGCTGTGTAAACTGAGAATCCGTTGGACGAGTTGGCTCGCTTGGCGTGAACTCTGTTTAATGAGTTGGATGCCTTCTTGCCGCGGATCGTCCTCGGTCAGTTGGGCTTGAAAGGATTCACTCAAGGCGTGAATACCCGCCATGATGTTACTGAAATCATGGGCCAAGCCGGTCGTCAGGACGGCGAGGGTCTCCTTGCCGGCCGCGGAGGTGAGGCGCCGCTCAGCGATGGCTTGGCGGGTGACGTCCAGCCAGACTCCTTCGTAACTCACGACGAGCCCGCTCTCACTGCGCACGGCTTCTCGGTGCTCGAGGATATAATAGACCCGGCCTGTCTGCCGATGCCGAATCCGGTACGTGCAGATAATCCCTTTGCCGGTCTGTTGAATCCGCTTGAGTTGCTGTTCCACCACCGCCACGTCTGCTTCATGAACCACTTGCCAGAAGCGCTCGGGTAGCCGCTGCCATTCCGCTACGGGGACGCCCGTCAGGTTTTCAACCTGCGAACTAATGAAATGGTAACTCATGTCCGCACGTTGGCTGAAGATAACGCCGGGCCACCGATGCATGAGCTTGTTGAGGTGGGATTCGGCCCGGACCATCCGGGCAAAAAGTTGGGCTTGGGCCGGAGGTTGCAGGAGGTGTTTGCCCCAGCCCCCCGAGGCCAGCTCCTCCAGGGGTGGCAAACCGGAACTTAATCGAACAAAACAAAGGTCGCCTCGTCGGGCGATTTCCAAATGGAAGCACTCCGGGTAGCCATCGATTTCAGCGCGAAGCTCGATGGTGGAGAGTAAATCGCTGGCCTGAAGGCGATTCAGAATGAGCGGTTCCCAGTCGGGGTGCCGTCCACAGAGCGCCGGCCAGAATGGCTTGTCAAGGAGGCCCTCAGCGAAGGAGCCGAGCCAGCGCCGCAAGGGCTCGTCCATCTCTAACACCAAGAAGCTGCTGTCTAAAAGAGCAAACCCTCGATCAATCCACGCATCGGACGATTCGGACATTAGCGGGGGAAATGGTTGAGGACCGCCCCGTGCCAACCCGTGCTCGTCCCCGTGGGCTGGGCGTTGATTTCATCGGATGGATCGTGTTCAAAGCGCACCTGCATGCGACAAGCAGGAAATTTGCCAAGCCCGTCAAAAAACCGCCAGACGTCCTTGGTAACGTTAAGGGATTTCGGTCGAAGACTTCCGCAGCTCAGTGTCCGTCGCAAAATCATGTCTTGAGGTGGTCAATGGAGGCGGGATTCGAGACGGTAGAAAATGTGCTTTGCGGACGATGCAGGTCTTGCCGTGGGAGGGGACGAGCTGAAGTCGGCATTTTCAGCCCGCGGCGAGAGGTCAGGAATACGACTGCCAGACGGCGGGTTGCGAAGAGCCATAGGAGCGTTGGACGCGTCGCAAATTTTGTCCCACGGCTTCGATTTCAGCTTTTTGCGCCAGGACCCCTTCACGAATTTGATCCAAGATCCGACTGTTTCGGGTCTCTAAGGTCATCAAATGATTCATCACCCCGCGCAACTTGGGCAGGAGATCTTTCCAATCAAACCCCTGTTTCGCCATTTCGTTCTGAGCGAGTTCAGTTTTTCTGACGATGAGAGATTGAAGCTGGAGTTTGGCGGCTTGGCATTCGCTCACCCGGGGCCAGTCTTGGCGGTAGATGGCCGATCCTTCGGCTTCGCTCCATTGCCGCCAAGATTCGTAGGCTTCCAAAAGATCGGTTTTTGCACTCATAGGATGGCGGGCACTAATTGAGCTTGGCAGTCCTCACTGGGGGAGGTGTGTTGACTTTGTAGCATGGTCGCCCAGGCGTCCCGAACGATGGTTAATCTTCCAACGACCTCCTTAATGCCAGCGACTTCCTTGCGGACGTTGCTCTCCATCAAGCGGCGGTCCATGTACTCGTACAATCGGCTCAATTGGTCCGCCAATTCCCCCGCGGACCGATCCAGCGAGTTGCTCAGCTCGCGAATAATGTTTTGAGCCTTTTGAATGTTATTGTGAATGGTTTCGTTGAACTCACGGGGGTCGTCGTGGAGGAAGCCTGCCAGCGCACGGTCTAAGAACCGGATGGCGCCCTCATACAACATCAAAACCAGCTGTCCCGGTGGCGCCGTCTGTGTGGCCACTTGGCGATACGCGTTCCACAGTCTTGCGGGGTTCATGGCGGAGCGGAAAAACAAGAACGAGGTCGAACCTAGGATTTCTCTTGGCTGGCGATGCCCATGGCGAGCAGGGTCGAAATCTGCCGAATCACTCTCGGGGGAGGATAAATGGTGCTGGACACCAAATCCTTGGCCCGCGTGACCACCTCGGGGCGAACATCTGGGGTCGAGCTCAAAGTGTGGTTTAAGGCTGCGGAGTTTTGAAAGGAAGCCTGGTCTTCCACCTTTGGAGGTACCGCAGGTTTAAACCCGCTGGCGCTGATGCCAGTCGACGGGTTTGGGCCGGAGCTTCGCTGCACATTCATAATGGTTTACTTTCGTCAGTGGGTTCCGTTTTTGACCTTCATGGTGGGTCCACTTAGGCCATTAAATCGGCTATCCACACGGAAACTTTAGCGCAATTCTAACGGGCTGGAAGGGTCGAGAGCACGGCATCAGCCGAATAGCGCGCAAAACGCCGAGGTGATACCAGGATTCCGTCCGAGGCGGCGAGGTGTGAGATCGGGGGCTCTAGACGCTGCTGATAGATCCGAGCCGCATTGACGACGGACGTGTTTGCGGCGTCAAAAACTTCGTCGATGCTCCAAATCGCTTCCGAATTCTTACAGTCCACCAGCTTGAACCGCCAACCGATGGCGAGCGGCGGATACGCTTGAAACTGAGTGACGCGAACGAATAAAACCGCATCACAAGCAAGTTCCTGATGCAAGTTTTCAAAAAAACCGACGGGTAACAAGTCCTCAGCCGCCCAGGAAAGGCGCCCGGTCCATTGTCTCAACTTCTCCGGGGGCACTGATAGCACTTCAAATCGTTTTGTTTTGCCGATTTCTTCGAGCAGAATGGGCTCTAATACTTCGCTCGCCGTCGAAGCCTCCGATTGGTTGATATTGGCGGTCAAGGGCAAGACCGCCACTCGACGACAGGCTTCGGGTAGCCGGGGCGCCTGCCGATGAAAATTCTCCGGGACATACGCCTTCCCTAGAACGAAATCCCCTTTTCGCACGCCACGGCAACCGAGTTCAGTCAGGCTGATAAGAGCCCAGCACCCCAACAGCGCCGCACGCGAAATGACCTTCCGAGGTAAAGTCCAGGTCCATCTTGATCGGCCAGCTAGCATCCCCGTCATATCGGCACCCGTTCGATCAGGTTCAATTAAAATGCCACGTCGGACGTCATGGGAATGCTTTGGTCAGGTACTGTTGCTGACGAGTAATGGCCGCTTGAGCCGTTTCCATCGCGACAAAGCTTTCTAAGAGCCGTTGCCGATTTTCCTGTACGTGCCGCTCCATATCCGCAACGTGGAGGTCAATCCCGCCGGATTGAGTGGTGAGATTTGCTTGTTTGGTAACCAAAGTTCCCGAATCGCCGATGGTCTTAGCAATATACGCACTCAGCTTGACGGCCAGCCCGGAATTGGTATCCGAGAAGAGCGATTTCAGATCCGACAGGTGATTCGCGAGGGCATCGTCCAGTTTGGTCGAAGTGCCCAGCGTCAAGCTGTCATCGACACCGGTGGTTTCGATCCCTAGATCGGCCAACCCTTTGAGGACTCCGCTAAATTGTCCGTAGGCCGTCGACCTGAGTGTCCGGGAGATTTGGGCCGCGTCTCCCTCCCCCGTCAGAATGCCCACGGTCACTTTTCCTTTCGCATCCGTGGTGCTGGCTGTTTGAGAGTCCAGGAGACTTTGCGTTTTGTTGTATTCGTTTACGAAATCACTAATCGCAGTCCGGATTTTGGAGGTATCAGCCGCCACCGTGACGTTGGCGGTCACCCCCTCTTGCAGCGCCGTGACGACAAGTCCGGCGGGGCCCGATCCCGAATCGGTGATGGTATTGGATTGACTTGTGCGCGCGGGCCCTCCGTTCACGGTATAAGTCAAATCCTGGCCGCGTTGCAGGCCACCGCCAGACAAACCGGTCGCCGCTAAAAAATTGCCACCCACATCCTCCAACGATATTCCGAGGTCACCCGTCGTTTGGTTGCTGAGCGTAAACTGGTCGTTAAAAGTGTCGTAACGTGCGGTGACGCCAGCACCGGAATTGTTGATCCGATCGAGGATGTTCTGGAGGCTGTCTTGCGAAGCATTAAAGGAGATCGAAACACCGTTGATTTTAAACGCTCCGTTTCCGGCGCCGCCATCGACCACGGCGGCCGACAGATTTGCAGCAGCCAACGGGGCGTCCGTTCGGGCCGCGCCCACTGAACGAGTGCTTTCGACGTGATTGGAACCGTTGTTCTTCAGTTTGGCCGCCGCCAAAAAATTACTAGAATCGGTGGCACTCCCAAGAATGACCGGCGAAAGACCCTCCAATGAAATGTGATCGGTGCTGGGATCATAGTGGGCCGTGACGGTGCCGCTAGTCGCCGCGCTAATTTTATCAAAGACTCCCTGCAAAGTGTCGTTTGTAGCCAGGTTAACCGGCTTTCCGTTGACCGTAAAAGTCCCCGCCGTGACGGCCGTCGAAAATCCCGCGGCCGATACGGTCACGCCGGAAACGTCCGCTGAGCTACTGAGGGGACGTCCGATCTCGCTGATACCGAGCTGTTGAGCCGAGGTTGCGAGCTGGTTGAAATGGAATGCGTAGGTACCGGAGGCCGCGGCGCTCGTGGCGGAGGCGGAGGCCATGGTCGCGTCACTCACCACGGCTGAATGGCTCCCATACAGGACCGGATCGGCCAGGGTCGTCAGCCGAGTTTGCAAGGTCGCCAACTGAGTGCCAATGGCATCAAAGGCCGCCTTTCGCTGTTGGATCGCGTTCTGCTCAATTCGCAAATGCTGCTCCGGCTGTTGCTCCACCGCGGTCAATTTATCGACCAGCGTTCGCCAATCGAAGCCGGTGGCGAGTCCAGAGATACCGAGATCCATACCTTGGAAGGATCGGCGGTCGGCGAATTTACTTTAGCTTCAGTTTTCTGCCGACCCCGAGCCCTAGCCAGGATCGTTTATAGCCGTTCGTCGCCAGACGGGCTGCCGCACGTCGCCGCAGAAAGAAGAGAAACGATCCGGGCTGGAGGTCGGAGGACACAAAAAAACGGACAATGCGCAGGGCATTGTCCGTTTGTGAGTTGACCCGAGGTCGGTGGGTTGATGCGCGCTTACTGCAACAAGCGGAGCGCGGATTGGGGTGCCGAGTTGGCCTGGGCTAACATGGCAGTCCCGGCTTGAACCAGGATGTTGAAACGAGCGAATTTGGTGCTTTCCTCCGCGACGTCGACATCCTTAATTCGGCTATTGGCAGCGCTGATGTTGTCTTTGAGAACACCCAGCTGAGAGCTATAAGAACCCAGCACCGAAATGTTGGCGCCCACGTTGGCGCGATCCGATGCCAGGAAGTCGATGGCTGCCTTGACGTTGGTGAGCGCAGTCACGGCACCGGCGGTCGACGCCACGTTGGAACCGGTAGCCGTGGTATAGGCTGCCGCGGCCAGGTTGACACCCGTCGTCGCGGTCGTATTGCCGTCGCTGTCTGTCGTGACGTTTTGGGCGACGCCATCAAACAGGTTTACCCCGTTGAATTGCTTGGTCGCGAGGTCGTTGACGTACGACCCGAGCTTTTGAAACTCGGTGTTATAAAGGGTACGATCATTGTCGGTCTTCGTCGTGTCCTGAGAGAGGACCGACAGTTCGCTCATACGATCAAGGGCCTTGCCGACCTTGGACAAAAACCCGTCCTGCGTCTGTTGATACGAGATCGCGTTGCCCACATTGCTGTTGGCCGCTGCAATCCGGTTGACCTGGGCGTCGAATCGGATGGAAACCGCAAGACCCGCTGCATCATCCTCGGGCGAGTTGATTTTGGAGCCGGAAGACAAGCGCCCTAGCGACTTGCTCAGCATGGCGGATGAATCCGAGAGTAAACGTGCGCTGCTCTGGGCCGAAACGTTAGTATTAATGACCATAAGAACTCTTTCCGTGAGTTTGCCCCCTACGGGGACTTAATTGATCGCAGCATCCTTGCTGCGAGGTGAATGGACTCGGGGCTTCACCGTATTCCCTGCTGGCCTTTTCAGGCCGCCAGCCGCCTTTGTCCTTTGACATCCATGTCATCGGTCGTCTGGACGAAAACCTGAGACTCATTGGAGGTTTTTTTTCTGACCAAAACGAGGGGTGAAACGAAAGTCCAATCAGCCCCAAAAAACTCGAAAAATGAAGCGAATGCTCACCCTTGATCGCCGCCTGAAAGGATTTGGCGAGGGGGTCCTTTTTTCTGCGAAAAGGGAGTGACGCCTTTCCCGGGCCAAGTCGGGACGCAAAAAAGCGCGGACGACGAAGTCGTCCGCGCTGTGCGGGTCGGCGAGGGTCTAGCTCACTGGAGGAGCTTGAGCACCGCTTGCGGCGCCGAGTTGGCCTGGGCCAACATCGAGGTGCCGGCTTGCACGAGGATGTTGTAGCGGGCGAACTTGGTGCTTTCGTCCGCAACGTCGACATCCTTGATGCGACTATTGGCAGCGGTGATGCTATCTTTTAGCACCAAGAGCTGAGAACTATAGGCGCTCAGCACTGAAATGTTGGCGCCCACATTGGCGCGGTCGGACGACAATTGTTCGATTGCCGCCTTGATGTTAATGAGGGCGGTTACGGCGCCGGCAGAGGTCGCTACTCCCGACCCCGTTGCCGTCGTGTAGGTCGCTGTTGAAAGATTGACGCCGGAGATGGCCGTGGTATTGCCATCACTATCGGTGGTGACGTTCTGGGTCGTTCCGTCGAACAGATTTACCCCGTTAAACTGCTTCGTCGCGAGGTCGTTGACGTACACCCCGAGTTTTTGAAACTCCGTATTGTAAAGGCCCCGGTCATTATCGCTTTTGGTCGTGTCTTGAGAGAGAACGGACAGTTCGCTCATGCGATCCAGGGCCCTGCCGACCTTTGATAAAAATCCGTCTTGTGTTTGTTGAAATGAGATCGTGTTTCCGATATTGCTGTTGGCGGCGGAGATCCGGTTGATCTGCGCATCGAATCGAATCGATACAGCTAGGCCGGCGGCGTCATCCTCCGGCGAATTGAGTTTTGAGCCAGAAGACAGACGAGCCAGCGACTTGCTGAGCATTGAGGTCGAATCCGACAGCAGTCGGGCGCTAGATTGAGCCGAGACGTTTGTATTAATTACCATAACTCCTTCCATGAGTCGCCCTTTTTAAAGGGCCCTTGTTGAATCGCAGCATCCATGCCGCGGATGAACCGTTTCAGGGGTCCACCGTTTCCCGGCTGGCATGATGAGGGTGCCAGCGCCGTTGTCTTTCGACGAGTCTCTCATCGGCGCTCGGAAAAAAAACTTGAGGTTTTTTTAGACCATTACGCCATGTAGGAGGAAAAATTGGCTCGCAAGACGGCGTCGAGTTCATCGGGGCGGAAGGGCTTGGGTAACAGCGATAAGACGTTCAAAGCGTCGCTACCCAGTTGCCACAAGGACTTTGGAAGTCCGCTGATCACGATGATCTTTACGTTCGGCTGCATCCGTTTCATCGCGAAAGCCAATTGAAAACCGTCCATGTGCGGCATAATCAGGTCCGTAAAGACCCCCTTTATTTCGGCGTGATGTTGGGCGAAAAGTGCCACCGCCTCGGTGCCATCGGCGGCTTCCAAAACTTTGAAACCGCGGAATTGCAACATGCTCTTGAGCAGCCGGCGGCCCAACGGTTCGTCGTCGGCGACCAACACGGTCAGGCCTCGGACGTCGATTTTACCCAAATGTCCGTCGGGCACTGGTTCGGGGATCATTCGAGGTTGGGCTGGGAGATAGATCTGAAAGCTCGTTCCCGCGCCGATTTTGCTACAGCACCGAATAAATCCGCCGTGATTCTTGGTGATTTCATGGGCTGTCGAGAGGCCCAAACGAAAGCCCGGAATTTGTTGATCGCCCGCAGCGCTGGGATCGAATAGCCTCGGCTGCTCGGCTTCCGGAATTCCGTTCCCGGTATCCACCACTTCAAGGTACAGATAGGCACCCGGCGGTGCTTCTGGTGGTAAGCCGGTGAAATCCACACCAAATTCGGAATTTCTGACGCTCATGTTTAGGGATCCGCCTTGGGGCATGGCATCGCGTGCGTTGGCACACAGGCATAGCAGCATTTGGGGTAGTTGAGCCGCGTCTCCCGTAATCATCCACAAGTCCGGTTGCAGAGCGACGTTGATGCGGATGGACTTCGGGTAGGTGTTGCGTACGACTTTGGCGACTTCTCGAACCAAGTGTCCGAAATTGAGGAGGAGGTGTTCGCCCTTAGCGCCTTTTGAAAACGCCAGCAATTGGTTCACGGTTGCGGCGCCTTCGCGAGCACTCGTGTCGATCATTTCTACCAGCTCCTGAACGGGATCGGCCAGCGGTTGCAAGCGCAACAGATCCACGGCCATCAAGATTGGACCGAGAGAGTTATTGAGTTCATGAGCCACGCTGTTCGCGATCGCCCCCAAATTCTCGAGGGAGCGTGCCCGGCCTTGTTCTCCTTCCTGGCGCTTTTTCTCGGTGATGTCCGTACTGATCGTCAGCACACTCGGTCGGCCGTTCAAAGGATCTGCCACCAGCGTTTGGCGGCTATCGACCACGATCTTGCGGTGCGTTTTGGTCAAATGCTCCAGTTCGCCAGTCCATTCCTGCGCCTCCTGCAGCGAGGCACTCGTTTCGGAGTGCGGGTCCGTCGCCCCATTC
>JAYVTS010000235.1:0-9920 GCA_043788645.1 Verrucomicrobiota bacterium | reverse complement strand
CTTGAATTCCAGCAAACCGCGCAAGGTATAAAGATCCTTGAGTTGGTTATCCACCAAAGCGGTGTATTCTTTAAAGGTCTTGTAGTCCGCATTGCGAACCGCCTTTTGGAGTTTGTGGACCGTCTGCGGATTAAACAGGTGCAACTCACCCTCCGCTCGCCACTGGTATTGACCGCCGACGTCCAGTGTGTGGCCATTGGTCTCGCGCTTCGGATAGCCATGCCGATGCCGAATGAGTACTTCCTCGGTGAGCGTCGCCAAGTTGATCCCGCCGATTCGCGACGGAGTCCAGGTAAAATACTTGTCCACCACCTCGTCATTGAGTCCGATGGCTTCAAAAATCTGGGCGCCGCGATAGCTTTGAATCGTCGAAATGCCCATCTTGGAAATGGTTTTCACCACTCCTTTGGTCGCGGCCTTCGAGAAATTCTTCACGGCCGTTTTGTGGTCGACGCCTTTGAGCAAACCTTGGCGGATCAGGTCATCCAGGGATTCGTAGGCCAGGTACGGATTGATCGCTCCGCAGCCGTAGCCAATCAGCAACGCAAAGTGATGCACTTCCCGGGGTTCACCGGATTCCAAAACCAAGCCGGCGCGAGTTCGAGAACCTTGCCGTATCAAATGATGATGAACGCCCGACACCGCGAGCAAGGCCGGGATGGGCGCCAGGTCGGCATTCAGATTGCGGTCAGAAAGAATGATAATGTTCACGCCGTCGGCAATCGCCTTGGTGGCTGCCTCGCACAATTGGTCCAAACTGGTCTCCAACGCGTCAACGCCGCCCGCGGCCGGAAAAAGAATCGGTAGCGTCACCGACTTGAAATGAGGGTCTTTGAGATGCTTGAGCTTGGCAAATTCCTCATTGCTGAGCACCGGCGACTTCAGCTCGATCAATCGCGCACTTTCCGGCTTTGGATCCAGCAAGTTGCCTTCCGCACCAATGGTCGTCTCCGCCGAAGTGACAATCTCCTCCCGAATACAGTCGATCGGTGGGTTGGTCACCTGAGCAAAAAGCTGCTTGAAATAGTTGTAAAGCAACTGGGGTTTTTGCGAAAGCACCGCCAAGGGCGTGTCGGTTCCCATCGACCCAATCGCCTCGACCCCATCCCGAGCCATCGGTATCATCAATATCCGGAGGTCTTCAAAGGTATAACCAAAGGCCGACTGCCGTTGGAGCACGGTGTGATGATCGAGTTCCGGAAGGTGCGGCGCGGCGGGCAACGAGCCGAGTTCGACCATATTTTGATCGAGCCATTGTCCATACGGCTTGGCTTTCGCCATGGCGTCCTTGATTTCGTCGTCGGAAACGATTCTACCCTGGGCCGTATCGATCAAAAACATGCGCCCGGGCTGCAGTCGGCCCTTGAGCAGAATTCGTTCGGCAGGAATATCCAATACCCCGACTTCGGAGGCCATGACCACCAAATCGTCCTTAGTCACGTAATACCGAGACGGACGCAGGCCATTGCGATCCAGACACGCGCCGATTTGAACGCCGTCGGTGAAGGCGACCGAGGCGGGGCCATCCCACGGTTCCATGAGGCAAGAGTGGTACTCATAAAACGCTTTCCGCTCTTCGCTCATGCTTTCATGCCCGACCCACGGTTCCGGGATCATCATCATCATCGCATGGGGCAGCGAGCGGCCGGACAGATACAGTAGTTCGAGGCAATTATCGAACATGGCCGAATCCGACCCATTTTGGTTAATGATCGGGAGGATTTTCTTGATGTCAGGGCCAAACGCCTCGGTAGCAAAGAGCGCCTGGCGTGCGTGCATCCAATTCACATTGCCGCGCAAGGTGTTAATTTCGCCGTTGTGGGCGATGTACCGATACGGATGCGACCGCTCCCAACTGGGGAACGTATTCGTAGAAAATCGCGAGTGAACCAATGCGAGCGCACTCTCGAAATCGGGATCGCGCAAATCAGGAAAGTACTCGCCGACCTGCCCGGGTGTGAGCATCCCTTTGTAGACAATGGTCCGGCACGAAATGCTGGGCACATACCAACGATGCGCTCCCGGAATTCCGGAGCCCTGAATCTCGGTGACGGCACGCTTGCGAATGACGTACAGCTTCCGTTCCAGGACCAGTTCGTCGCGCTCCGAGGTGCCGTGGGCGATGAAGCATTGGCGGACCATGGGCTCGGTCGCGACGGCGGTCGGTCCAAGGCTTCCGTTGAGGGTCGGCACCGTGCGCCAGCCGAGCACATGCTGGCCTTCCTCGCGCACGATCCGCTCGAACTTTCGTTCACAGGTACGCCGAGCCTCGGCTTCCTTGGGCAAAAAGACCATCGCCACCCCGTACTGGCCGGGCTCAGGTAGTTCAAAACGTCCTTTCTTGGCGATCTTTTTGAAAAATTTATGCGGTAGCTGCGTTAATATACCGGCGCCGTCGCCCGTATTGACTTCGCACCCGCAAGCGCCTCGATGCTCCAGGTTGACCAAGACTTGCAGGCCTTGTTTGACGATCTCAGCGGATTTCTTGCCTTTGAGATGGGCCACGAAGCCGACGCCGCATGCGTCGTGCTCAAAACGCGGATCATACAGGCCCTGCTTCGGCGGCAATCCCTGCCACCGCGCCTGCGTGCTCACCGTTGAATCATGTTGTGTGCTCATTTCTGAAACCGGACACCGCCGCCGCGGAATACCGCAGCAAACGCGGCGAGAATGGGAAATAAGGACGGTGATTGCAATGTCTGTTTGCCGAGTTTTTTATAAATTAAGTACCACGGAGGATGAGCGGGCCGATCAACCCGCCCGAAAAAACCGCTTTACCCCCGAGCACACGGTCTCGTTCAACGGTCAAATCCCCGCAAAAACTGTTTTGGGGAGGCCCCCGGCATGAAGGAGCCTTTCCTTGGCCGCGGTGAGTGAGCGGACGTCCAGCGACACCCTCACAATGAATGAAATGCGGGGACATGTGCCTCCGCCGCCCCTACCCGCTCACCCCGCCACCCGCTTCGGAGCACGCCCACAGGACGAGGCTTTCCTTTCGCTAACGGAAAAATCCCTTAAGTCGGTTCCGTAAATTGCCGATCTTCCGCCCAGAAGCCGCTGTGCGATGGCGAGCAATTTTACAATTTAGCGACACCACGAAAGGCCTTGTTGGTCATTACAGTTCTGATTGGTTTTAAAATTGCTGCAGATTTATGCCGACCGCCCTTGGCCCGGTTAGTTCTCAGCCCAAAACGACCGCAGACGCCTTGAACTCATGGAGTCGAACTTGAACCACGTTCCTCACCCGAAATCGCGTACACCCGGCGGCCCCGCACGCTTGGATCCACCCGTCCAAGGATCGACTCGGCTTCCCCAAATCTTACCCCGGTGGTTCCCTTACCGAATCAGGGCTTCGATGCCGTCTCGATTGCGCGTCATCGTCGCACCGTTGCAAGTGGGAGTGCCCTCGCAAGTGAATTGGGCGGCCCCAATCGCTTTGCTCTATCATCGCCTAAAACGTCGTCCTCCCGTGGGCAAGCGACTGGGAGATTAGTCCCCTTTTTGGGAACACGCTCCCAACTCCGTTCATTCCCGCTTTTGTCCTGGACTCCGCTTACCAAGGCGAGGAAGCGGTCACGATGATCCAACGCGCTCTGGACGAGGATCGACCCTACGCGATGGCGTTCGTCGACATGCGGATGCCTCCGGGTTGCGATGGCCGTGAAACCGTCCGGCGTGCCTGGGAGATTGCCCCTGATTTGCAAGCGGTCATTTGTACCGCCTACTCCGATCATCAGTGGGAGGACATCCAGCAGGCCCTCGGCAGCTCGGATCGTTTGATCATCCTCAAAAAGCCGTTCGATCAGATTGAGGTCATGCAGTTGGCCTTGGCGCTCACGGAGAAATGGAATTTGGGACGTCTCGCACAACTCAAAACCGAGGCGCTCGAAGAGCAGGTTCGGATTCGCACTCAAGAACTGGTTTATGCTCAGCAATCCAAGAGCAATTTTCTACGGAAGATCAGCCTTGAACTATTAACCCCGATGAACGGCATCCTCCGGCTGGCGGACCTGATGGAGGAAGCCGCCACGACCGAGACCCAGAAGGAATTAGTCAGCGGACTGCAAAAATCTAGCCATCGCCTAATGGAATTGTTAGGAGATGTTCTGACTTACAACACGATTGAGGCCGGCCAATTGGAATTGCGGCGAGTCACTTTCGACGTTCGCCAATTCTGCCAGACCGCCCTGGATGGGTTTGAGGAAAAAGCCCGAGCAAGAGGACTAGGCCTCACTCTCAACGTCGCCGCCGAGTTTCCGGGCTCGGTGGAAAGTGATCCGAAGCAACTTCGCAGCATTCTTGCGATCCTGCTCGACAACGCCATCAAATACAGCCACCAAGGGACCGTCCAACTGCGGGCGCAAATGGCACCAAGTGATTCGTCGATGATCGAAATCGCCGTCGTCGATCAAGGCGAAGGAATATCCCCCGAGGACCTCGCCCGACTCAAACTCCCCTTAAATCAGATCGATGGCAGCCCGACTCAAACCGGGTGCGGAGCTTCTTTGAGGCTAACGGTCGCAAAACAATTGGTCGAGCTCATGGGGCTTGAACTGGCGATGGAAAGCCAGGTCGGGCAGGGTTCGATCTTCAGTGTCAAATTGCCTCTCATCTTCAGCCAAACTTCAAAAAAACCAGCCGCCGTTTCTGTCCCTGGTCAACGGGTTTCCGCTTAGCTCTACGCTACGGCCACCACGGCGGTAAGACTGGAACCAGTTGTCCCGGCGCAACCCAACCCAAACCGGTCGAACCCGGTCGTACGGAGCCGATTTCGTACCAGCCGCGATGCTCGCGAAAAATTCGAAACTCCGCCCCTTCAGGTAACGTTCCTTGCGCCTTGGCAGCATCGACGGGGCCTTGGTGCAAAATCGCGTCTTTGACCACCACGACTCCGTCCGCGGTCAAGCGTCGCCCAAAAGTAGAACCGCCCAGTAGTAACCCGGAACTTACCGCAACCACGGCCAGAAGGATTCTAGGTATCCGAAGCGTCGATTCCAACGCGGGCCGCCCGCGGAGGATCATCATCGTCACTCCCCAAATCCAGACCGCTGCTAAGAAGGTTCCCGCGGCAACATTGGTCGATACACCGGCAAAAACACGCAGCAGATTGGCCGGGGTCGGCTGATCCAGTTTTGACCGAGCTAACCGCAAGTTGGCCTGTACCGATGGATTCCACGGATCAAGCGTTTCGGTACGGCGAAGTTCGGCCAGCGCCGCTCCCCAGTGGCCGGTCTCGGATTCATGGATGGCCCGCTCATGATGGGACTGTGGCGATTCACCCTTCTCAGCAAGCCTACCCGCCGCTGCCGTCACCAGCGATACGCCCAGAAACCAGCCTGCAAGGCACAGATAACGAATGCAACGCAACTTCATGAACGATCCTCCAAACGACGCAAGTCCGCCAACGCTTGCACCGCTTCCTCCCGCAACTGAACTTGGTCCCGGGTCGAACTCAGCGGTCCAAACCGTGCCGATCCTACGGCGTCAAATAAGTGCCGCAAACGGCCCGCTTCAATTTCCGTCAAGCCCTGTGGCACCAATCTCCGATCAATGACATCGGCAACAATCGCGACCGGCGGCAAGTCGGTCACCAGACCGATCTGTTCCCGCAGCACTTGATCGAGCGTCTCGTAAAACGCCGGGCCTGTGGCCGTGCCGAGTTGTTGCAGGGCGACGTGAACACGACCCGCCGCCAACAAGCGGGATGCCTTCCTGGGATCTGTCCCTCGTCGCCGGGCAACCATCGCCCCGATCACCAACCCCGCCCATCCCAAGGTCGGTAATCCCAGTGCAACCCAATACCACGGTTGGTAGGCCCACGGCGGAGAGAGTAGGACGGTTTGACCGGCCGCAAACGCGGCGGGTCGGAGCTGAATACCTTCCCCAGACGGGACACTATTGGACGAGATCGGACCATAACTTGGAACGACGGAAGGCCCCGCCTGAACGCCCACCCCAGGCTTCACGGTCAGCGATATCGGGCTCGCTTCGGCAACGAGATAGGTCTTGGAATCCGGATCAAAACTGACCAAGCGCGGCAAGGTGAGGGTCGTAAGATCCGCCCGCTCTGGCACCACGACCAACTCAAATGTTTTTGTGCCCACAAATCCAAATTGATCCCTCACCTGCACGCCGTTCGTCCCAGAATAGGTCCGGAATCCACTGTCCGAAGCAAATTCTGGCAACACGAGAGCGTCCAATCCTCCCTGACCATCCACCATCACGCGGAGCGCAATCGGATCGCCGACGGTAACCGTGGTCGGTTTGGCGTCGACCCGCAGCGAAAAGCGCCCGATGGCACCGTGATAATCCGCCGGACGCCCAGCCACGGGTGGCTCAATGACGTTGACCGAATTACTACCAGACTTAAATGAGTACCGCCGTTGTTCCGCAAAAAAGTCTCCAAAGATGCCACCTCGTTTCGGGGTCACCGAAAAAACGGTTTCGATTTCAGCCGGCCCAAGCGACAACTCACCTGCTCGTGCCGGAGCCAAAACGATGGGCGAAGAATAGATGCCCCAGATTTCGCCGGCAATCCGCTGCTGGGAGCTGACCACTTTGACCGTTCGACCGGCAACGAACCCATCCGTCGGCAACTGCGGAACTCCCACTTGGGCCGGTGAGCGATTGAACAGGAACTGAAGGTAAGCGACAAACGGTTGTCCTACGTAAAGGATATTGGTTGGACTCACGAGTTGAAGCCGAGCAAAGGCGGCCGCATCCACGGCTTTCCCGACCGTCAATTGCATTGATTGACTCGTGAATTGCTGACCGGCAATCGTCACGTTAAACGCCGGAATGGTTAATGTTCCCTCCGCTTTCGGGGTAATTCCGTACCGATGTTGGATCGTGGCGTGTTGAGTTCGACGCCCATTTTCAATCGCTAGGCTCGTTTGGCTCGAGGCCCCGAGGTACTGCAGCGTCGCCCCCGGAACAGCCGGCGGCGCCGGAGCCTCAACGTCACCAAAATCAGAGAAACTCAGCACCAACACCGCGGTGCCGCCGGCTTCGATCGACTCGCGATCCAACCCCACTTCGAACGTTCCCGCCACGAGACGCCACCCGATGAGGCATGCCAACCAGCCGACTCGAACCCAACCTCGGGCGCCCCGAACGGGCTCGGCTTCACCCCTCACCATGTCTTCCTCCGGGACGATGTTTCGGTAGGTTGTTTCTGGTCCTGTCCCCAGCCCCGAAACAAGGTCCAAAGGGGTTTCTCCGAACCTTTTTGGGCATCCAACATTTGCTGGGCCTGAACCACCGTCATCCGCTCGCCTTCACCGGGCTTACCCGCCTCCGCTGCGGCCATCGCGTCAGCGCCCGCCGATCCTTCGTCGCCCCCAGGATCACTGGGTTGTGCCCGTTGGATACCACTCTGATCCCCCCCAGACTTCGGGTCTTTCCCGTCGGGCTTCTTCCCCGCTTGCGGCTTCGGGTCGGCTTGATCGGTCCGATTTGTATTGGCCAAAGTCGGCGGGCGGTTCGTCTTCTGATTCGCCAGCTCACCCTCGCGGTCCGAGTCCTTGGACGGGTCTTTGGGATCCGATTTAGAATCGCCCGACTTTGACTTCGTTTTGTCGCTCCCTGGTTGGCCCTTCTTGTGGTTCTTCTTGGCCGTGTCAGAGGATTTTTCAGAAGCTGGATCACTCTGGGCTTGCTCCGAGGCGTCGTCTTGATCCTGATCGTCGCCCTTTTTCTGATCGCCCTTTGATTTTTCGGATGAACCTTTGGAATCCTTCTGGTCCTTTTTATCCTTTTTGTCCTTTTTATCTTTTGATTTCTTCTGATCGTCCTTTGAGTCTTGCCCGTCCTGAGGCTGCGGCGGTTGCTTTTCCAACTGTTCTACGAGCTGTTGGATGGCCGCAAAGTTCTCCGATGCGGCCCGATCCGTGGGCGCCAATTCCGTGGCCGCCTGAAAGGCTTTTCCGGCGTTCTTGAGTTCGTCCACCTTACCCTCGGCCTCCGCCGCTTCTGCTTGTTGGAATCGGCTGGTGCCTAAGTTATACCAAGCCTGCTGTTGCAAACGTAAGTCCGGCGACGCCAGGGCCGCCTCGAAATGGCGCTGAGCGGTCGCCGAATCCCCGGCGCGATACGCCGCCACCCCCGCATTGTATCGCAAACGCAACTCACCGGGCTGCCGCTGGGCAGCCTCTTCATACGCCGCCTGTGCTTCACGAAACTTGGATTGCTTCATCAATTCGGCCGGATCAGCGCCAGCCGCCAACAAACCCGGGCACATCGCAACCCATAATCCAACCCATCTCGGCCAGCTGGCTCGGGCGGGCGACTGCCGCCAACCGTCCATTTTTGGATTCCAATGCATCTTCATACAGTAGCGATGCCAGTCAGAGCGAGTCCACTCGGGCGATTCGCTCGACCAGATCGTTCCGGGAACAAAATCTCCAAGACCAAGAGTCCAACCGCCAGAGCGAGTGGCCATTGAAACCGTTCCACCGCCTGCCGCAACCGACCGCCTTTGGTGCTGGTTTTCGGCATGGGCGCCAATCCTCTCTGATAAAGCGTGACCATGGTCTGGGCATTTTGGAGGGGAAGATAGAAGCCACCGCCGGCCTCCGCGATTTCCTTCAAAGCGGGTTCATTGAGTTTGCTTTTCACCACGTTACCGTCTGCGTCGTACAGAAAACGTGCGTTTCCATTCGGGTCCGATGCTACCTGCAATATCTCCCCAGCGGCCGAACCCACGCCGACCGTGAAAACCCGAATTCCTTCTTTCGCACATTCTTTAGCCGCCTCCACGGCGCCTGCCTCGTGGTCTTCGCCGTCGGTCAAAATAACGATTGCCCGCGCTCCGGAGGCCTCCCCTTTGAACGCTGATTGCCCTTCTCGGAGGGCCTCCGCCAAAGCGGTACCGGGCAAAGGAATGGTATCCGTATCGAGGGCTTGGACACTTTGGCGAAACGACTCAGGATCCAGGGCCAAAGGGCATTGCAGAAAGGCACTGCCGGCGAACGCGACCAGTCCAAGGCGATCTGTCTTACCGACTTGCAAAAGGTCCAAGACGGCCAGCTTGGCACGCTGGAGACGATTTGGGCGTAAATCCGTGGCCAACATCGACTTCGACACATCCATACACACGACAATATCGAGGCCTGAAGCCCGACTCTCCTCCTCCGTGTAGCCCAGAATGGGCCGTGCGAGGGCGAGCCCAACTGCGAGCACGGCCAGAATGAGCAATCCCCGTTTGAACCATTGTCGTCCCGCGGAAAAGCCGACCACCAACTCCTCCAACAAACGATGGCTAACGAAGTGCGCGACGGCCGCCTGTTTGTGGCGCCAAGTCCACACTAGGAAACCCACCAGCACCGGAACAAACCCAAGCGCCAACCAGAAAAGCTCCGAAACGGCAAACGACATGCTTCATCGAATAGAGCGCAGAAGCCCCCCCTCTGTTCAAGAAACACTCGCAAAAATTGCCAGAAAAAAGTTGAGGCAATCTCGCCTCAGTACGGCTTCAAACCGCGATTGGAATAGTCGCAAAAGAACGCCGAGAACGCAAAAGAGGGCGATGGCAACGACCATTGCTTTTCCTTCGCGCTTATCCGCGTCCATCGGTGTTCATCCGCGGTTCTCTTCGTTTGCAGCGGCCGCTTGCCCTCACCCTGCCCTCTTCCACGACGAGAGCGAACCAGAAAACGACGGGTACGCTGGATTAACACAACGCGCTGAAATAGGTGGACGTTTCTGCGGTTGATCCCGTCAAAAGCACGGGACACAACTGCGGTCCCCCGTCGAACCGCGGATGGACGCGGATTCACGCGGATGGGGAAAGTCTGGGGTTTTTCTTATCCGCGTTCATCGGTTGCGTATTCCGACGGTCGTCGGACACCCATTCCGATTTTAGCCGGACAGCATTCCGGTAATTGTCGGACAGTGTTCCGATTCTGACCGGACAGCATTCC
>JAYVTS010000234.1:0-10843 GCA_043788645.1 Verrucomicrobiota bacterium | reverse complement strand
GCCCGCCCCCAAAGCCGGCCCCGCTTTTCTCTTGCCCCACTTCCAATCGTCTCTCGGTCAGCACTCCACCTCTTGTTGCTTGGTCTACTTCGTGTAACGTCTCCTCCGACTTATGAAAGCCTTCTCAATTCCCTACGTCATCGAACAAACCGGTCGCGGCGAAAAGGGGTATGATCTTTACAGCCGCTTATTGGTCGATCGCATTATTTTTCTCGGCACGCCCGTCGATGACATGGTCGCCAATGTTCTTGTCGCCCAATTTCTATTTCTCCAAATGACGGACCCGAAGAAGGATATTCATTTCTACATTAATTCGCCGGGCGGAAGCGTCACGGCGGGGCTGGCGATTTACGATACGATGCAATGGTTAAGCTGCGACGTGAACACGTACTGCATCGGCCAAGCCGCCAGCATGGGCGCCGTCCTGCTCGCCGGCGGCACGAAGGGCAAACGCTTTGCTCTACCCAATGCGAACATCATGATCCATCAGGTGCTCGGCGGGGCGGAAGGCCAAGCCAGTGACGTAGAAATCCGGGTGAAGTACATGCTCAAACTCAAAGAACGATTGAACACCATTTTGAGCACACACACCGGACAGCCCTACGCCGCGGTGGAGAAAGCATGTGATCGTGATAACTTCATGTCCGCCGCCGACGCGAAAGAATTCGGGCTTGTCGATGAAGTCGTTGCGACCCGAAAACAAGTGCCCGCCCTCACCGTCGTGGATTCGGTGAAGCCGTAACGATTGACCTCGTCGGGGATGGGCATGGCGCTCTGGCCCGAAGAATTTCATTGCCCTTCCTGGCGAAACGCGCCGAGAGGCCGTCTGGCAAGGCGGCCGAAGCAAATCCAAGCCGGGCGGTTTGAACACATATTGTCCGGCGTGGAACACGAGGCCAACGCTGCCAGACGGGCTCGCAGCCAGCCGCAGCAGAATGGAGATGAACGATTGGGTTGAGGTCACTTCGACTTACGTCAACGATCCGAGTCAATCAATGACGCTCCGCCTCGAGACGTTCGGTGGCACGGCGATCACGTTTGGTCGGCCGCCCCGCGCGGAAAGCACGCACGGGAATTCCAGGTTGATTGAGTTCACGCTGCCGACGGGTGAATTCCTCCGGAGGTGTTAGGTCTTCCGCATACTGGTTTACCACGGGCGCACCCACCCGGGCAGTCGGCTCACCCAATACTCGATAGGTCCGGGTAATATCCCCAGTACGCGCAGAAATCATTTCGCCGGGACGAATTTCCCGCGCCGGTTTCGGGGTGAGATCGCCGATCTTGACGAGTCCTTCCTTAATTGCGGCGGTGGCTAAGGTGCGAGTTCGGTAAAGCCGCACGGTGTAAAGCCATTGATCGAGACGCATGGTAGGAAGCCGTTAACAAATTAACTTTATCAGCTCGCGCCGGAATTTCGACTGGGGACGAGACCCTAAGAAAGTGCCGATCCAAAGGATCGGCAACGAAGGAGCAGCGAAGCCAAAGCGAACAAGCCGGTAACACTCAGCTGGAACGTGAATTGGAATCATGCCCGTTTGGCTTTGCCGGGCAGCGGAGGGGCGGATTCTTTCGGGTGAGCTTGGCACCTGGGACATAGCCCGAAAAATTCCAGCCGATGGGTGATTTCAATAAAATGGTGTCGGGTTGCCAAAGCCTTTTCAAAGGAACGCGGAAAACAATCGTCGATCTCTACGATGACACTGCAACCGGTGCAGACGAGGTGGTGATGGTGATGATCCGTGGCGTCGGCCATGAGTTCCCAGCGGGCAGCGCCGTCACCGAAATCAACTCGCTTGACGACTCCCATTTCCGCCAGGGTGTGAAGATTTCGATAGACCGTCGCGAGGTCGCAACCATCCGTTAATAGGCGGTGAATCTCCTTGTTGGTCAACGGTGATGCGTGTTGTCGGAGGACGTTGAGAATCGCTTCTCGCGGCGCTGTGATGCGTCGATCACTGGCGCGCAATTTGTCGGTGAGTTCGGTCAAGGCCGGCTGAATCAGCCGGTGAACATGGTGGGGCTCGGTGCAAGGACGGCTCATGGGGTGGACCTGGACGCAGCGGGTCCAAATGAAACGGAATCACGTCGAAAACGGCCCAGAATGAATGAGAAGATGAACCAGGCCGCTAACGTCAGAGTGATGGTCGGGCCAGACGGCAAATTCAGGGGGTAAGAAAGTGCCACACCACCGACTGAGCCCAGGAGGCCGAGGGCGATACTAAAGACGATTTGTTGACGCAAGTTCCGAGCGATGTTACGGGCAGCGGCTGGAGGAATAACAATGAGCGACGTAACGAGGACGATGCCGAGCAATCGAATCGTCAGCGCCACGGTGACGGTGAGCACCAGGACAAACGCATAGTTGACCTGACGAACGGGGAGGCCGCTGACGTGAGCGAGGTCTTCGCTCGCCGTGAGCAACGCAAGTTGATTTAGACCCATAAAAAGAATCGTCCCTACGATCACCGCCACCGCCCCGGCCCAACCGACATCGTTCCAACCGACGCTGAGAATATCGCCGAACAGGTATTTATCTAGCTCTGCCCACCGATTTTTTTGGAGACTCAATAGGATAACACCCGTGGCGACTGAGGTGCTGAGAAGCACAGCCATAATGGTGTCCGTCATTAAATCGGTGTTTTCTTTGAGCCAGAGCAGGAGCACCGCCACCAGGCAGCACACCGCCAAAACCGGTAGCGTCGGATCTTGAAATCCGAGCATGAATCCACCAGCGACCCCGGCCAAGGCGGCGTGGGCGATGGTATCACTAAAGAAGGACATGCGGCGGGCGGTGACGAAAACGCCGAGCAATCCGCAGAGGGGACCGAGCGCCAGCGCAACGGCCAGCGCACGCTGCATGAACGCATCTTGGAGGAACGACATGGGGAAAAGAGTGATGCGGGACGAGGGACGATGGACAATGAGTTTACAACTACTTCCGTTTTCGGAAAGTGATCGGTGTTTCCATCGGGAGCGAGGTGGGGTCTGGGGCGGTTGCATCCTGATGGTGATGCTGATAGGGAGTCATGTGCAGGCCGTAGGCCTGTTTCAACGAATCGGCGTTCATGACATCGGCGGGACGACCCTGGCAACAGATCACGCCATTCAACGCATAAACCCAAGAGGCATGGCGATAGACCATGCCCAAGTCATGTGAAACGAGGACCACCGTGAGTTGGCGTCGGCTAAAGACGTCGGCAATGAGTTCATAGAAACTTGCTTCACCAGGAGTGTCCACGCCGGCGGTGGGTTCATCGAGCAAGAGCAGTTCTGGGTCATTCAGCAAACTGGCGGTAATGAGCACCCGTTGGAGTTGGCCGCCACTGAGCCCGGCGAGGGGACGATTGAAAAGCCCGAGGATGTCGAGTTCATTCGCCGCCCTCGCCAGGGCGTCGTCGGTACGGCGTTGACTTTGCCAAAACCAGTTCCGAGTCGATTTTAACCGAAGGGCGAGAAACTCGCGTACGCTCAGGATGAAGCTGCGGTCGGGTTGGACTCGTTGCGGTACATAGCCCACTCGTCGGAGCGCCTTCGGACCGGGCGGTTCGCCCAGAAGGCGGATTTCGCCAGCGTCGATTGCCTGTAAACCAAGCAGGCACCGCAGCAGGGTCGTCTTGCCGCAACCATTGGGGCCAATCAACGCAACGAGCTCGCCCCGAGGGACGTGTAACTCGATGCCGCGAAGGACTGGGGTGCCACCCAGCGTCACCCGAAGGCCGCTGACGTGAAGGGCACAGTCTTTCGGATGGGGCCGAACCAGGGGCAACGGAACGGACATGAGATCTATTGGAGTGCTGAGGCCAAGGACCGGAGGTTTCGTCGCATCCCATTGATATAGTAATCCCCGGAGGGCCGACCGGTTTCCAACACGTCGAGTTCGGTGATAGTAATTCCCAAATCACGACTCAGTTGGCGCACTAGGCGTGGTTCGTATTGGGGTTCCGTAAAGATCACTCGAACGTTCCGGGCAGTAATCACTCGGCTGAGTTCGCTGAGATATTTTGGGGACGGGGACACGGTGGGAATCTCTTCAACAACGCCTACTAGATCGAAACCGTATCGGCGTGCGAAGTACGGAAAGGCATTGTGAAAGGTAACCAAGGCGGGATGACTTAGGCTCCCACTCAAAGCCCGGAAATCGGCGTCGAGCACGTTCAATTTTTCGAGGTAAGCCGCCGCATTGGCGGCGTAGCCTCGCGCGTTAACGGGGTCGCGCTGGGTCAACGCCGCTAGAATATTGGAGACACCGTGTCGGGCATAACAAGGGTCCAGCCAGACATGGGGATTCGGGAGTTGTCCGGTCGTGAGATCTTCCTGGCGAGTCACAGGGCCAGGGCCAGGGCCACCCTGGGTGTTGGATGGGTCGAGTCGGAGGAGGGGCGAACGGTAGATGAATTCTGCCTTCAACCCGTCGCTGGTCCGAACCAATCGCTGGGTAGTGCTACTTACGGAATTGTTATTCAACGTTCGTTCGAGCCAAGTTTCGACACCAAGACCATTCAGAATCACCAAGTCGGCACGTTGAACTTTTTTAAGATCCCGCGGGCGGAACTGGAATTCATGCGGGCCCACGTCGGCAGGCAGCAGGTTCTCGACGTCCGCGAGATCACCCGCAACATTGACGGTCCAACTGTAGAGTGGCGCCAGGGTGGTGAGGACGTGAAGTCGGGCCGAAGGTCGGGGTGGGGCGGCGTGAGTCACCGAGGCGACCACGCCCCACCCAATAACCACGCACGCGCAAAGGAACCGCATCACCCCACCCTAATGAGCGCCCTAGTGATTGCAAACGAATTGCAACAAGTCTGATTCGAATTTTGGAATTGACCGTGGGGGGAAATTCGACTGAAATCGCTCAATTCTTCCTCGCCCGTTTATGCATTCTCTAAACCTGCCGTCTCGCGGTCCTCAGTTCCGTGCGTTCACCCTCATTGAGCTGCTCGTGGTGATCGCGATTATCGCGATTCTTGCTGGAATGTTGTTGCCAGCCTTGGCTAAAGCCAAAGATCGGGCATTGCTTGCGAATGACCTTAACAATCATCGACAGATTGTGCTAAGCACCCACTTGTTTGCGAGTGATAACAACGATTTTCTGCCCTATCCGAGCTGGGGATATCCCGCTGACCGCGACTGCTGGGCTCATGCCAAAGGGATTCCAGACGGACAGGGCCGGGACGATCCGCAAATCATGTCCAACCAATTTGTGTCATTTCAGAAGGGTCAACTGGGCCCATTTATTCAAGCGCGGCAGGTTTTGACCTGTCCGAAGGACGCGTCGGACCGAAGCCACGGTAAGGCGAAGGATGATTTCAAGCGGCGCCAGATTAAGATTACCAGTTACGTGTGGAACGGCGCGATTATCGGGTATGAGACTCCGCCGGCGACCCAAGAAACGTCTACCTACAAACTTTCGACGCTGCGACCGACTGGAATATTGATGTGGGAAGGACCGGAGAGCGAGGAACAGTACCTCTTCAACGATGTTGGAAATCAACCGCACGAGGGGGTTAGTCAACGGCACGCGGCCAACCGAGCGGCGGCGACCCAGAAGGATATTCAAGGGGGAATTGCGACCTTCAGTAATTTATCCGGGTCAGCCTTCACGCTAAAAATTCAACGTTGGTTCTCGGTGGAATACGCGGGGACGGGCATTTGGCCGGCGGCGGTTGATCCCAAGGTGCCGAAGGGTGGCAATGACGCTTGGTTCAACCCCAATTCCTCCAATGGGAGTTACAACGGTCAGTGATCGGCACGCTTCTCAACACGGGCGCCATCCTCACCGGGGGCTTGCTGGGCCTAGCGTTTGGGCAACGGCTGACACCCGTGGTGCAGCAGCGCTTGCGTTTCGGTCTGGCTGCCCTCACCACCTACGCGGGCTTCTCAATGATCTGGGCGGGCTGGGCGGGGAGTGGTTTGATCACGGCGATCAAACAGCTGGCATGGGCCCTGGTGGCGTTGTCGTTGGGAAGTCTCACCGGGCATTTACTTGGCTTACAAAAAAGTGTTGGTCGGCTGGGACGTTGGACTAAAGAGCGTTTTTCGGCCGCGAACAGCGCGGTGGGTTCTGGGCCTCGGCGTTCGGATCCACTGGAGGGTTTTATCACCTGCACCCTGCTGTTTTGTGTAGGGCCGATGGCGATTCTTGGTCCCGTGCAGGACGGTCTCGAAGGGCACTGGCAGGTGTTGGCGGTGAAGAGTATCATGGACGGCTTATCCACGATGGGTTTCGTGGCGGTGTTTGGTTGGAGTCCGTTGCTCGCGGCGTTACCGGTATTGCTCTATCAAGGCGGCATCACCTTGGCGGCGCGGCAACTCGAACCGTTGCTAAAGGCTCGCGATCTCAAAGACGCTATTAATATCACGGGCGGATTGATGGTTATTTTCATTGCCCTGGTCATTCTGGACGTACGCAAAGTGCCGCTGGCAAACTACCTCCCGGCGTTAGCTTGGGCACCGCTATTAGCCTATTGGTGTCGGTGAGAACCCAGTTCTATGAGTCACGATGACGCCCGAGTGTAGGGGCTGGCCCCTACTCAATTGAGGGTCGTTTGGGAAGCCAAAGGTTGGCTCGGATCGCATTCAAGCATAAGCTCAACGGGTGCTTCCCGCGTTGGGTTCAGCGTTCGTCAACAGTCGCCGCCACAAAGCTCGGCGGTGGATGGGACGCGCCCTTGGGTCATTGGGCCGCGCACTCGCCTTCCTGCTCGCACTCGAGACCCATGGAGCACCGGCCAATAGCGTCACCAACGGAGAATTCATTGTTCAATCGTGGAACGTCTCAGAGGGCGCTCCCGCTGGACCTATCGGAGCCCTCGCTCAGACCTCGGACGGATTCTTGTGGGTTGCATCGACCTCAGGGATGGCTCGGTATGATGGGTCGAGTTTTCGCCCTTTAGACGCCAGTTTCATTGCATCTCATGGCCCGGTCCAGCGTTTGGTCACCGATGCCGACCACTCACTCTGGGCGATCACCAGCTCCAATCACCTCGGCCGCCTCCACCATCAGCAGTGGGAATGGTTAGACACCCACCGAGGCGTGCCCAACCGAGGCCTTCATGGGGTCTATTCCGACGGGTCGGGAGGGGTAATAGTCAGCGACACCGTCGGAGGTGTTTATCGAATCCGAGAACGTCGATTGGTGCCTTGGCTACCACCTCACCCGCAGCCGCCGGGGCCCTTTATGGGCATCAATACCGACTTCAACGGTGGGGTATGGGTGCGCCACGGTTTCGTTCTTTCCTGGTGGACGGGAGCCGCGTGGCAACCGTTGCAATCGAAGCCCGAAACTAAAATTGCACCCGCTCTCAAAACAGCGCCTCGTCAACAAGGTGGCATGTGGATCTCCACTTCCGAGGGCATCGGCATCTTCACCGAAGGAGTCCTGGAACTGGATCGTCTCCGTTACCCGAAGCCCATTCACGGCGTACAGGCCATGCTGGAGGATCGACGAGGCAATGTTTGGATGGCTACGGGAGGCCATGGACTGGTTCACTTTGATAGTCACGAGCAGTATCATCTGATCTCCGAAGCAGCGGGGACTCCTCTGGATGCCATCCGATCACTCTACGAAGACATCGAAGGAACGGTCTGGGTCGGAACCGCTTCGTCGGGAATCTATTCCTTCCGTCCAGTCGCCGATCCTCTCACTCAAAGCCCCCGTCCCACCAGCCTTCCCCACGTTTCACTATTAGCCTTGCGCGCCGATGGTCACCGAGTAGACACCTCCGATTCTAGGAATGAAGCTCCCGCGGTTGAAACCCTGGCGCCGGGAACTCGGGTTTTGGAAATCGAATATGGGGCGACGCTCCTGAGTGACCCCAACGGGTTGCATTTTCGGCGAAAACTCTCAGGACGCGATTTGGAGTGGCTGGACACCGGGACAGCCAGGGTGGCTGCCTATACGAATCTACCGCCGGGCCATTACGAATTGAGGGTGGCCGCTGGTCTGGATCATTCGGAGGTTTGGGGTGAAGCCTCCAGTCCGTTGCGATTCATCGTCGCACCGCAGTGGTGGCAATCCTGGAGATTTCGGACCGGTTTGCTCCTGTCACTGCTGGGCTCGGGAGTGCTTGCCTACGGTTGGCGGGCCACTTCCCGCAAACGAGCCCAAGCGGCTCGACGTACCCTGGCCCAACAACTACTGACCTCGCAGGAGACCGAACGGCAGCGCATCGCGGCTGATCTCCATGACAGCCTGGGCCAACAACTGTTGCTGATCAAAAACTCCGCGCAGTTGGCACTAGAGCGTCCACGGACCGAGTCCGTCGCGGTGGAACACTTGGAAATGATCTCATCACTCTCCACTCAATGTCTGGATGAGATTCGTCGATTATCTCGCCATCTCCACCCGTATCAATTAGATCAAATGGGGTTGACGAAAGCATTGCGAGCTCTGGCGACGCAGGTCGCTCAAAGTTCCTCGCTCTGTGTCAAGATCGACCTCGACGAATTGGAAGATGCCCTGCCGAAGGAGGCGGAAATAAGTTTATATCGAATCGTTCAAGAAGGATTGAGTAATGTCGTGAAACACGCCGGTGCTAAAACGGTCTGGCTCACCGTCGAGCGAAATGGGCGAGAGGTATCCATTCAACTCCTGGATGATGGCCATGGCTTTGATCCGAGTAGTATCTCGACGCAAGGCTTCGGCCTCTCGAGCATGAGAGAACGGGTGGCGATGCTGGCGGGGACCCTATCGCTGACGTCGCGAACCGGTGGAGGGATGAGTCTCGTGGTGCAAATTCCGACGATGGTAACCGATCATGAAAACTGAACCGACGACGACTTTGATCGCCGATGACCACCCCATTTTCCGGGAAGGGCTTCGGAAGATTATTGAGAGGGAACCAGGCTTTAAGGTCATCGCAGAAGCAGATACAGGCCCCCGGGCACTGGCCCTGATCGCTGAGCACGTACCGGCCATCGCGGTCCTGGACGTCGTGATGCCGGAAATGAACGGTCTGGGAGTCGCACGAGAGTTGCAACGACGACGACTGCCCACCGCGGTCGTGTTCCTGACGATGTTCAAAGAAGAGGATATTTTCAACGAAGCCATGGATGTGGGGGCGCTGGGCTATGTCCTGAAGGAAAATGCGGTGAGCGATCTACTCAATTGTTTGCGGTCCGTCGCGAAAAAAGAGTATTTCATCAGTCCAGCCATCTCGAATCTCCTCTTGCGCAGATCTGAACGTGCACGGGGCTTGGCGGAACGAACCCCTGGGCTCACCGATCTGACCCCCTCGGAACGTCGAATTCTAGGAATGGTATCGCTGGGCAAAACGAGCAAGGAAATCGCAGCGGCACTCTACATTAGTCCAAAAACCGTGGAAAATCATCGGCTAAACGTGGCGGCTAAGCTAGGCCTTCACGGCAACAACGCCTTGTTGAAGTTCGCGCTGGAGAATCGAACCCGTCTGTGACGACATCACACAACGTCACCAACCAGGACCTTTAAAAAATCGCTAACAGGTCATGTCCTTCGAGGTCACCTTCCCAGCAGGCCCAATCCTGCAGGGAGGATGGGCAAGCTAAAGCGATCCTACCACCACCACCAAATCGTTGCTTTACCCGGGAAAATCCACTAGCATCAAGTACTTTCGGGTTTTCCAGCACTCCATTTGGCGATAAATACCTAGTAAAACGGTCTCATGAACAAACTAACGTCTCTTCTAGTCCTCACCGCCGCCTTGGCCAGCACCGCACCCGCGTCGGCCGAACAGAAACGCGTGGCGTCCACCGGCGGAAACAGCCCCCACGAAACGACGAGCGCCGTCATTGATGGCAATCGTGTCACGATTACTTACGGTCGCCCTTTCACCAAGGATCCCAAGACCGGCGCAGTCCGGAAAATTTGGGGCGGATTGGTGCCTTGGGGCTCGGCCTGGCGCACGGGGGCCGATGAAGCAACCGTATTGCTCACCCAGCAGTCGATTGTCATGGGGGAAACCACCCTGCCCGCGGGTGCTTACACCCTATATGTCGTGCCCTCCGAAAACTCCGCCTCCAAGCTTGCTATCAGTTCCAAATTAGGCGCCTGGGGGGTGCCCGTGGATGAAAAACATGACGTGGCACGCGTCGACCTCAAGAAGGAGACCTTGGAAAAAGCTGCCGACCAATTCACGATGGCCGTGGAGAAGAACGCCGCGGGTGGCGGCACGCTGAAATTGATGTGGGAAAATACCCAATTTTCCGTGAATTTCGCCGTAAAGAAATAGCAGCCGCCCGCCATCTCGCCCGCAAAATCACACCTGGTTCATGACGAATTCTGAGCGAGCCAATTCATGAACCAGGTCGTTTCCTCGCACGGCCTTTTCGGACGGGTCCTCCGTTGGCTGAACGGTGCATCGCTCCGGATTGCATTCCTCACCGGTAGTTTCGCGGGAACCCAGGCCGCTGAATCCTCCGCCGCTTCCGCACTCGTGCAGGAAATACGTCGATTTCAGGAACTCGGCAGTGTGCTCCATATTGCCGCTCATCCAGATGACGAAAACACCCAACTGCTCGCCTACCTAGCCCGCAGTCGGCACTATCGTACGGCCTACCTCTCGCTCACTCGCGGCGATGGAGGCCAGAATCTTCTTGGCCCCGATTTTGGGGAGAAACTCGGCGTCGCTCGTACCCAAGAGCTCCTCGCCGCCCGTCGTTTAGATGGGAGTCAGCAGTTTTTTACCCGCGCCCTCGATTTCGGATTTTCCAAAGATTATCGCGAAACCCTTACTCTGTGGGACCGGCAACAAATCGTCTCGGACATTGTTCGAGTCATTCGTCGTTTTCGGCCGGACGTACTCATCACCCGATTTTCTCCGCAACCGGGTGGCACCCACGGACATCATACTGCTTCGGCCGTCCT
>JAYVTS010000233.1:0-22189 GCA_043788645.1 Verrucomicrobiota bacterium | reverse complement strand
TTCAACCTAAGATGATCGCCAGAACTACCAGATTCGGCACAAGTTGGAACCATTTTTTGATTGAGTGACGCGGTATCGCGGTATCGCAAGGCAGTTTCAAGAAAAACAGAGATCAGAAAGGGTCAAAAGAGTGGCGGAGGCGGCGTGTTATCGCATCGGTGGGATTCCAGTGACTTAACCCAGAGTTGCTTGGCGCGGTTGTGGCGAACATGAGATGGAATGACGCTGAGGACCACCCGAGCAAGGCCAGCCATTGGCCTCGATCAGTGACCACCTATCGCAGGTGCTCTCCCACGCGGTGAGCGTTTTTCAAGTAGTGGTGTTCGCTCACCCATTCATTCCACCGTTCAAGCTCCACCGGATCAACCCGGCACCGTACCTCCAATTCATTGAGAATGGACGGTTGCTCCCGCTTCGGCAGCTCATCGAACTCGGAATAGATGGGTGTTTTTGCGGTTGATCCCGTCAAAAGCACGGGACACAACCGCGGCCCGGGGAACTGTACTGATTCAGAAAGGGAAGCAACAGCTTATCTTCCGGATCGCTGTATTATTTAATGGGAATAAAAACCGTGGTCGTTGGGACGGGCGCGCTGAGGGCAGAGGGAAAGGCCAAGGCTTGGCGTTGGAGCAAAAACTCACTTGCTCGAGCCCGCGGCGATACCGCGCGATTCATCCGAGCTAAAGCCAGCGCCGAGGGAGCGTTTTGGGTGAGCCGAACCAGTTTAACGCGGAGTTCTTCTCGTTCTTTTTCCAGTAAGCGAACCCGCGACTCTAGCTCCGCCGGAGATCGACTAGAACTAATCCCGACCCCCGTCGCCACCGGAACCTCGATTCGCGATTTTTCCACGCGATTGGCCGCGATTTCTACTTTGGCCACCGCGAGACGCGTTTCGAGTTCGCCCTTCTCTCGTTCCAATCGTTGGCGGAGAGATTTTTCTTGGCTCAGCGCACTGGTTAATTCCGTCTCCCGCTGATCGCTCGATTTTACGGCGTCGCGAAGTTTTTTAACTTCTGTCTCAAGGCTCTTGCGTTGGGCATCGCGTGCGGCGGTCTCGGCCACCGTGTCCGTCGTTGATGGAATCGCGGCCACATTAGCGGGAACCGTGGCAGATTTAGCCATGGTTTGGAGCGCGAAGAGTTTTTGCTCGGCCGTTCTAAGCTCCGCTTCCGCTTGCGTACGCTCTGCTTTTTCGGCCGCTAAGGTGTCTTGAAGTTTTTGAATCATCCGCACGTCGTCGGCCGAGCTGGTCGTCAAATCTGCCACCCGTTGGGACAGGTTTTGATTCTCCGCTTGGACCTCGGTCCGAACCTGTTTTTCCTGCGCGAGCCGGGCGGTGATATCCTCGACCCGGGCCGTTTGCCGGGCGGAATCTGCCTTGGCCACCGCCAATTGGGATTCTAGTTGAGCAACTTTCACGATGCCCTCCTCGGCGGATCGTGCCTTATAATCATCGAGTTGTTTTTCCAGGCCGAATTTGTCCCGGCTAAGGGCTTCGTTTTGTTGTTTAAGCTCCTCGAGACCCACTTCTAATCTAGCCAGTTTCGCGGTGAGATCAGCGGTTTGCCGACCCTTTTCGGGATCCGATTTCGCACCAGTAATCTGTTGTTTCAGAATCGAGTTCTCAAATCTGAGCGGCTTGATCGTTTCGTCTTGAAGCCGCTTCAATTCCGCGGCGGCCATCACGCGTTCTCGCTCAAGTTTCTCCGCATTTTGCCGCTGCGTAGCCAGTTGTCGATTCGCTTCAGCCAAGGCGCTTTGAGCTTCTTCAACCACTAATTTGTCGACCAAATTCGCTCGCTCAGCTTGTTGCAGTTGAAGATTCGTTAATAGAACTTTATTGGTTTGTTGAAGTGTGGCAATTCGCTCAATCGCAGCCTGGAATTCCCGAGGGTCCACTGGAGCAGGTTGCGCGGAGAGGGCTTCGCGGAGTTTGGCTTCCAGAAGCTGTTTGTCAGTTTGGAGCAGGCGGATCTGCTGGGTGAGTTCATTGAATTGGGTGATCACCTCGCCGTCCCGGGCCACGCTGGTAGGGACCGCGTTGGTCGCCGTCACAGCGGGGGCCGCGTCGGCCGCCAGATTGGCCAAGCCGACGAGTTTATCGGCGGTATAGCGAAGCCGGTAATTGATCACTCGCTCGTTCCAGATCGGATAATCCCGTTGCATGGCCCGCAGTTTTTCCTGCGCCTGCTCGTACATGCCCCGTGCCGCTCGTTTGTTGGGGGACTGATCGGCAATCTGAACGAGGTTATAGATTTCGATAAAGCGATCATCAGGCCCCTCCGCGCGCAGGGCCGAACTCAGGCTTATCCAAACGACGAACCACCTCGTCTGAAGGCTGGCCCGAGTTCGGAACCACCGCGCAAACCGAGTGAAGCGAGGGACGACGGCAAACATGGTCTTATGAATGAATACTCGCTTCGGACGTTTCTCGGGTCCACTCCGTCTTGATTGCGTCCGCTACGGACTCGTTACGTCTTAGGCGTGTTATTGGCCGATGAACCCAATTTCAAAATGGTGGGATTTCAGTTTTCGAGCCAGATTGATCTGCGTTTCCAGGTCGGTAATCTCTTGATCCAAGCGAGCCAATTCGGCCGTGCGTTTTGCGTCAAATTCCGGACCTTGCGCCCAAGTCGGGCAATCAAAAAGCTGCACCTGCCGCCAGCGCTGATAGTACACATTGTTCTTTTTGAAGACCAGGGTCAAAACCTGTTGAGCCTGCCGAGTGATTGCTCCCGCTGAAGTGGCCAAATTCCAACTGTGAGCGAGTTCATTGGCGTCGATTTTGGCCACGGTATCGCCGTCCACTTTAATCTCATATCGGCCCGTCTCCAGCCCGGAAATGCGCAGTTCGTATCCATTCAGGTCTTTGAGAATAGGTGCTAGTTTGAGGGCGGATTCCGCCTTGGGATCGATCGGCATCGGGAGTGCCTCGTCCAATCGGTCAAAGCTGACTTGCTTCGGCTCTACCTTCAGATTTTTGATTTGGCACCCGGTTGCGGTTGCCACTTTCGCGGTAGGAACCTCGATTTCCGCACGGGAAACGAGGTCGGATGCGCCCAGGCTCTTTAGAATCGCCCAGGCCATCAGCGTATGTCCCGCTGGACCGGGATGAACGGCATCGCCGCCACCGATTTTCGCCGCCGGATTCTTTGCCCGTTCGTGCATCATGAGGGCCATATATGGGTCGAATTGATCGACAAAAATGGCCCCTTCCTTGCTTGCGATGGATTTGAGACCGTCGGAGAACTTCCGGAGGGAGACATTGCGATTGTCTTGATCGGGATCGGGCCGCCCTTCTTCGATCGGTTGTGGCGTCAAAAAGGCCAGTCGCGCTCCCGTCGCTCCCAGGACTTTTGCGATTTCGGTTTGACTGCGCGAGTAGGCTCGGAATATGTCTTCCCGAAAGGCTTGGTAGGCATGATCGTTCATCCCAAATTTGACCGTCACAAACGTCGGTTTGAGGGGTAACACGTCGCGACTGAGACCGCGACCGACGGAATCTTCGACCATCTTTTGCTGACTTCCTTCGTCAGCGGCGAACAGTTGGCCTTCGTTGGGATGAGCGCGTTGGCGTAACCAAGCGGTGTCTCCCCCCCAGCCCACATTGCGAAAGCTCAGTGTCCACGTCGGGTGACGCGTCAAAAGATAGCACTCGAGGTAAGTGGTGTAGAGGCGTTGCTCGGTAATGCTATCACCGAGGAAAACAACTCGATCACCGTCGTGGATCGGAAATTCTGCGCTCCATGCGCAGGTGGCAAAGGTCGCCACGGCCAGCAGAGCAGCAAACAGGCGGTTCGACGGACGTATCATAGTAACGCAGACTAGACCGATCCGCATAAAACAGGCAAGGCCAGATTCGATGGGCGAAACTGGACCGGTAACGTCGCCGAGACCGGCTCAAGAAACCGGAGCCGATGATCCGTCCGATCAAGACCAAGCGTCCGCCCAAGCACCCAACGGTCGCCACCAATTCCCGGGCAGAAATCCTCGTTGCCTGCACCGAAGGCACGGGCTGGCAACGGGGTGGTTCCGGCGCTCGACAGTTCCTAGATACCGCGGGCGTAAAACGATCGGATGGACAAGCAGACGGCGTCCGTGTCTGGGGATCGCTGGCCGCTTTCTACGAACCGGATGACACGTTTACGATTTTGCATTAATCGACCGCAGGTCGGATCCGCGTTGTGCCGAGTAGATACCGCGATGGTTGGTGGTTATCAAGGCCAACCAGCAGGCCACCAGGAAATGGGGTCCGTACTGAATTCCAAATAACTCGGCACCCATCACCGCGCAGGTCAAGGGTGTGCGACTGGCCCCAGCGAAAACAGCAACGAATCCCGTCGTCGCGGCGAGATCCACCGGCAAGCCCACTCGTGTGGCAAGTGCGTTGCCCAAAGTCGCGCCAATGAAAAAAAGGGGCGTCACTTCTCCCCCCTTAAAACCCGAACCAAGCGTGACGGCGGTCAACGCAAGTTTCCAAAACCAACTCCATGTTGTGGCGCCTCCATGGTGAAACGCGGTGACGATACTTGGGTGATCCGGCGAGGGATGGCTCACGCCCAATCCGAGGTAGGCATCCGTGCCGAGCATCCAACTGACACCCAGGACCGCCGCGGCTCCCACCACTGGGCGCTGCCAAGATTGTCGCATGAAATGCTGAGCCAGTTTAGCGGTTCCTTCAGCGGTCAGCACGTAGGTCCGAGCCGCTAGACCACCCGCGAGACCGACCATCAGAGTGGTCGCCCAAGATGCCTCGGTCCAAGGTCCCGAACTGATCCCGTACGCCGCATGATGTGCGCCCCAGGCGAGACAAACCCAATGGCCCGACCAACTGGCCAGGATCGTTATCGGCACGGCCCAGAATAAAGCGGGACGCCACGAAGGCTTTGTACGCAGCCAGCTCCAAAGGCTATCTCGCCGAACAAACTCCAGGGCAAAAAGGGCACCGGCCCAGGGAGTGCCAAACACGGCTCCGAAACCCGCGGCAACACCCGCGAGCAGTAAACCGTTTTTGAGCGGGGCCGAGACTACCTGAAACCCATGAATAACCGTAGAGGCAAGTCCTGCGCCCATTTGCACCGCTGTCCCTTCCCGCCCGGCGGAACCACCGCCGAGATGGGTTAGGAGCGTTGAGGCCAAGACGAAGGGGGTGAGGCGCCGTGGCACGGGCGTGGTAGATTCATGGAGGGCATCCAGGACGAGGTTGGTGCCCCGGCCGACGGATCGGCCATACCGTTCGTAGCCCAAAACGATCAAAACCCCAAAAACGGGCAAAAAACCGAGCAACCAAGGGTGAGCCCTCCGAATAAACGTGACCGCATCGAGGCTCCAAAGAAAAAAGGCACAAGCGGAACCGGTGAGGGTCGCGATCAGCAAACTCAGCAGGACGCCGCGAAACCAGTCCCGGACGGAGATCGAAGAAGCCTCGTGCAAGCCGGGAAACCTAAACTCTGGTTGGGCACCCCGCACGTCCGAGTCAAAGTCAATCGGGCGGGATTTTTGCTTGGTTTTTCGAGTTCGGGATTGCCACTCTGCTCGTTGCTTGCTACCTCCTCTGCACATCCGTTAAACATAGCACTTAGCACTAACCAATCATGGCCAACGCCAACCACGCTTTTCACGCATCGATTGAGGGCGCCCAGCACGGCGCCAAGTCGCTTGAGCAATTTCTTGCCTACGCAAAAAATTCGGGCGCCGCCGGAGCGCAGCCCAGTAACTACATGCTCGGCGATGGCAAAGGTGGATTTAAAAAAGCCAAGGAAATTCTTGATGGCTTCGCCCGTCATGGCCTCGCCCTGGATGGGATTTCGTCCCATTGCCCTTTTTGGGTACATACCTCCGCTTGGACCGGAACCAAATCCGGCAATCCGTTTATTTCCGCAGAGGTTGCCAAATTGTCCCCGGAAAAGATCGAAGCTTGGCACGAAAAATATCTCCTCAAATTGATGGATTTGGCGGCTGAATTAAAGGTGAAGACGCTGCCCATGTTTTGGGGCGTGGCCTTCGGGTGGGAAATGGCCAGCGGTTATCCGTGGGGGTTCTGGAGCGGAGCCGGCTTTGATCTGATCAAAGAAGGTCAGGAGCGGTTTGTTAAAAAAACCGCAAAACTTCGAAAGCACGCCAACGAGCTGGACCTTAAACTTTGTCACGAAATCCACCCCGGCACCGCGGCCATGTGCGCGGACGATTTTTTGACCCTCGTCAAAATCTGCGACCAAGACCCCTGCCTCGCCGTGAACGCTGACCCCTCGCATTGCTGGGAGGGCGAAAGCTGGGAGACCCGTTTCCTAAAAGTCGCCCCCTACATTTACGCCGCGCACGTTAAGAATTTTGTGGTACGATCCGGTTTCCCGCTGCGCGCCATGGAACCGAACTGGTCCAAACGTGCCATGCAGTTCACCGATCTGGGCTCCGGGGATATTAATCTCCATCGCTACGCCGAACTGCTCCTCGCCGTCGGCTATCAGGCCCGGTATTGCAAGCACAACGGAACCACGTCAGCGCCGTTGGTCGTCGAAGCGGAGTCCGCCCATAAAGCCTTGGATTTCTGTTCCGCCGATGGAATCGCGTACGTCGCGAAAAACCTCTGCTATCCGCAAGCCGGCGGAAGTTTTGAAGACGGAATGGGCGCGTAGTCAGATCCGGGCAACGAAAAAAATGGAAACGCGCCGATGCGGCCACACAGACCTGGTGTTGCCAATCCTGGGCATCGGCTGTTTTTCCTTCGGCGGCGGGACGTATTGGGGTGAGCAACGTCAGCAAGATGTCGATGAAGTCGTGGCCTGCGCGCTCGATCACGGCGCCTATTTTTTTGACACCGCCGAAACCTATAATGGTGGGGCCAGCGAAGTCGCCCTGGGACAGGCCCTCCGAGGTCGGCGCGATCAGGCCTTGATTGGTTCAAAGATTCAACCAGATCACGCCTACGCCCCGGAGGTTCGGCGGCATTGTGAGGCAAGTCTTCAACGTTTGCAGACGGATTGGATCGACGTCTACATGATTCATTGGCCCCTCAATGCGAGCGCCCTCCGACACTATACGTCCGACGAAGAAAAACATTCAAATCCGCCCCGCATTGAGGAGACCCTTCACGCGCTGAGTGAACTGCAGCGAGAAGGCAAAATTCGCTACCTCGGAGTGAGTAATTTCGGACCGAACCAGCTCGCCGAAGCGGTCACGGTCGGGGTGCCTCTCGCTCTCAATGAGCTTTCGTACAATCTCTTGATGCGAGGAATCGAATCGGAGGTGCTGCCTGCGTGTTCCCACCATGGGATCGGCGTTTTGGGCTATGGCCCTCTCGCGCAAGGATTGCTGACAGATAAGTTCGCTCACTTCGATGAACTCCCGCCGATCCGAACGCGGACTCGACATTTTCGGGGGAGCCGTACTGGATCGCGCCACGGCGAGCCGGGATTTGAGCATGAAACCCAGGAGGCTCTGGACCAACTGCGCCGTGCCGCGAACGAATACTCGAATCGCGCCGCGAAGGCGACTCCCATCTTGACCTCCCTCGGCGAATTGGCCTTGGCCTGGGTCATCGGAAATCCAGCCATTACTTGTACCCTGGTAGGAGCCCGTAATCGGGCGCAACTCGAAGCCAACCTTCGCGCTGTGGAGTCGCCGCTTGATCCGGTGCAGAGAGCAGAGTTCAGTCGCCTGACCGAATCCTTGCGGCAAGTGCTCGGTCCCGGAATTGACTATCATCAAGGTCGCGAAAATAGTCGTTGTTGGTAGTGTTGCTCGGCCGCAGAATTCGTAGTTCGCGAAGATTTGCCCGGATTTAATTGACTACATTTTGCGGCTGTCCCCGGAGAAACGCGTGCACATTATCCGCCGCTATCCACATCAATCGTTTGCGTGCGGCCAAGGTGGCCCAACCAATATGGGGGGTAATCAGGCAATTCTTGGCCGTCAAAAGCGGATTTTTCGCCGAAGGCGGCTCGATCGAAAGCACGTCCACCGCGGCCCCCGCGAGGCGTCCTTCATTCAACGCCGCCGCCAAAGCGGCCTCGTCCACGAGTGGTCCCCGACTCGTATTTAACAAGAATGCACTGGACTTCATCTGTCCGATTCGGCGCTCATTCATCAACCCTTGGGTCTCGGGAGTCAGAGGGCAATGCAAGCTCACCATATTGGATCGGGCCAAAACTTCCTCCAGTTCTACAAATTCAATTCCTCCAGATCGCTCGACGGGCGGGGTTCGAGTATGAACCAAAACCCGGAGGCCAAAAGCCTGAGCAAGGTGGGCGACTTCACGCCCAATGCGTCCGAAACCGATCAGCCCCAGGGTGAGACCATCGAGTTCTTGCAGCGGGAAATCCCAGTAGCAAAAGTCAGGATTAGTCGACCACCGCCCGTCTCGAACCGTGCGGGCGTGGTGACCCACTTGGTGAGTCAGCTCCAATAAGAGTGCCCAGGTGAGTTGGGCCACGGAACGGGTGCTATAGTCGGGAACATTGCACACCGGGATATTGCGGTCGCGTGCCGCCAAAACGTCCACGACGTTATACCCCGTGGCCAGCACTCCAATATAACGCAATCGGGGCAATTGTTCCAAGACGGTGCGATCCAGCGTCACCTTGTTGGTCAGCAGAATTTCTGCACCGACCGCACGCGAAAGTACTTGAGCCATCGGAGTGCGTTCAAAGATTTCACATTTGCCCAGGGCTTGAAATGAACTCCAGTTCAGGTCACCAGGATTCAAGGTATGACCGTCCAGGACGACTATCTGCATGGTGGACGATACCCCGACATCGGGCTCGCCACCAGTCCCGGTCTCCATTCGGCGGAAAGTTCTACCGCGATCCAAGATCGCGACAACGAACGCCCTCGGCTCATGCCTCAGGATACACCCAAGATCCACGATAAGGTCGGCTCAATAGCTTGCTGGCTTCTGGATCGCCCACGATCTGTTCCTTCGCCCCGTCCCATTCCAGACTCCGCCCGGTCCGCAACGAAATCATCCCAAGCAAGGGCAAGACCGAGGAACGATGCGCGATCTCAATCCCGGCGACCGCCTTTTTTCCTTGCTCGATGGCGGCGAGAAAGTCCGCCCATAACAACTTCAGATTATGACCATCGGGTTCTTGAAGCTGAGCCTCCTCGTGCAGCACCTGTGCTTTGGAATCTGCCGGATAGAACGTCCATCCGTCCCGCCAACCGATATGCAGCGTTCCCTTCGTGCCATAGTAATAGGCACCGATGCCATGCTTTTCCGCATGATTCTCGGCGAAACGGCGGTGTTCCCAAACGCAGGTGAAAGACTCAAAATCGTAGACGGCCACTTGGTGATCGGGCGCGTCACTCGTCTGTTCTCGATCATTAAGAATCGCCGTTCCCGCAATCGAACGGCCGCCGGTCGAGAACACTCGCTTCGGATATTTTTCTTCACTCCACCAAAGCACCTGATCCAACCAATGGACGCCCCAATCCCCCAACTGCCCATTGCCATAGTCGAGAAAATTGCGCCACCCGCCGGGATGCAGTTTTTGGTTAAAAGGCCGGAGCGGAGCCGGGCCGCACCACAGATTCCAATCCATGCCATCAGGCGGAGCAGAATTCTTCGCGGCCGATTCCTTGCCGCCACCACCGTGGGCGAAGATTCGGACCATCCCGACATCCCCCACCGCACCCGATTTCAAAAACTTCATCCCACTGACGTGATGAGGCCCAATGCGCCGGTGAAGCCCCACTTGAACAACTCGTCCCCCTTCGCGAGCCGCCCGAAGCATCGCCCGACTTTCATGGATGGTGTGGCCGGTCGGCTTTTCCACAAACACATGAGCCCCCGCTTTGACCGCCGTGATCGTCTGCAAAGCGTGCCAATGGTCCGGCGTCGCTATCAGCACGATCTCGGGCTTTTCCTTTTCTAGAAGTTCACGAAAATCGTTGTAGGTCTTCGGCTGATCGCCATTCAGATCCGTCACCTGCTCGGCCGCAACGTTGCGGGTATTGGTATCTACATCACAGAGGCCCACGACCTTGATTCGGTTACTGGCGATGGCTTCTTTGAGAATATTCTTCCCCCACCAGCCGCACCCAATGAGTGCTGTGCGAAATTTTTTCCCGGAATCAGCGGCCCGAAGAAACGGCGCTGCGGTGTACAAACTCCCGGCGACGGCGGCGCCCCGAATAAACTGACGGCGCGACCAAGGCAGTGGTGTTAGCGGTGTCATACTCAATCTATTTAGTGCTGGTCAAAGTTGCTCGTTTCGTACATCCAAGCAGACCACATCTCCCTTGGAATTTCGTCCCAAAATGAAGCCATCAGCTAATACCGGGGCGGTCCAACATTTGCCTCCCAATATTTGCGCCCGAGACGTGGGCAAAAAAATTTCTGGAACGGCGGGTGCCACGAACAGCTCGCCTGCCCCGCTCAAGGCCAAGAGCTTGCCATCCGCGATCACCAACCCGCCCGTACCAAAATCCTCGAACGTCCACCGCTCCGTTCCCGTCGTGAAATCAACACACTTCAACGCAGCTTTTTCGGTAGTATCGCCACTGGCCCCAAATAGATAACCGTGATAGAGAACAGCCGCGTTCAACTGGGTACGTAGAACTTTGGATTTCCACACTTGTTCCGGTTCGGCTTTGCCCACCTTAAACAACGCAGCTCCTTTCCCATATCCGGTAGATAAAAAAACACGTTCTCCGTCCACGACCGGATCGGCCGCATTGACTCCATATTGAGTCAGCCAACCGATTCGCCACGCCTCTTTCCCGTCCCGCGGATTGACCGCAATATAGGATTCCCCCGAACCGAACACCACCAACGACGATCCGCCCTGAACGATTGGCAACGGTGTGGAATAACCCGCACTTTTCGGCGCCGATTGCCACAAGATTTTTCCGCTCAACCGATCCAGGGCCAAACCGGCCTCACCCACATTGAGCAGCACGCGATTTCCAATGACCAACGGGGCCCCACCAAAACCCCAATCCGGAATTCGCGCCGTCGTTTCAGATTGAACATTTTTGGACCATAAGATTTTCCCATCCACGGGGTTATAACAAAATGTCTCGCCCCACCGGTTCAAGGTGTAGAGGCGATCCCCGTCAATCGTCGGAGTTCCCGTAGTTCCGCCATCGAAATACTTATCGCCCAATTCCGCCGCATACGAATGCTTCCACACTTCCTTCCCCGAACGGAGATCGAAGCAAAACACGGTATCTTTTTCGTCCGCGTGACCCAGGGTATAAGCCCTTCCTTTGGCCACCGCAAACGACGAAAATCCCAGCCCTACTTTGGTACGCCACGCGATTTTGGGTCCGCTCGCAGGCCAGGTGTCTTGCCAGCCAGACTCGGTGGAGATTCCGTCACGAGTCGGGCCGCGCCATTGCCCCCACTCCTTTGCGGACAACGGCATCACACCCAACCAAGTCGTCCACGCGATACTGATAATACGGTTACAATGATTCATAATTCTCTAGCCCTGCTTGATCCCGGTGATAATGCGCGCTCCACGTTTGAACGCAAAATAGCCATAAATCCATTGAAGCAAAACTGCGGCTCGATTGCGGAAACCGGCCAAAAAAACCAGGTGAATCGAAAGCCACGCCAACCACGCAATGAAGCCGGTCAATTCAAGACCGCGAAAAGCCGCCACCGCAGCCGAACGACCTATCGTCGCCATCATCCCTTTGTCCCAATAGTCAAAAGACCGGCGAGCATCGGGATCGCCGTTCATCTCATCTCGCATGACCTGCGCCACGTGCTTCGCCGCCTGCATGGCGGCCGGGGCGATTCCAGGAACGGCTTGCCCATCCAGGTCGGCCATGGCGACGAGATCGCCGACCACAAAAATCTCTGGGTGTCCAGGCAAACTCAGGTCGGGTTCAGGCTTCAGGCGCCCCGCCCGATCCACCGGGACACCGAGCTTGGCAGTGAGCGGTGAGGCAGCGACTCCCGCGGCCCAGATAATCAAGGCGGCCTCGATTTTTTCCGTCCCCAGATCGACACAACCGCGAGTGATGTTTTGCACCCGGGTATCAGTCCGGATCTCTACGCCGATCCGGGTCAAAACCTCCCGGGCATTCGCCGACAAGGCTTCGGGATACTCGTTCAGCAACCGCGGACCGCTCTGAACCAAGAGGCAACGAGCGTGAGTTGGATCAATCCGGCGAAAATCCTGCTTCAGCACCACATGAGTCAATTCGGCAATGGCCCCCGCCAACTCCACCCCGGTCGGTCCACCCCCGACGATCACCGTCGTCATGCAACGACGCCGCTCCGCCTCGTCTGAAGTATTTTCCGCACGCTCAAATGCCAACAACAATTCCCGTCGAATCCGCATCGCATCATCCAAAGACTTAAGGCCCGGCGCGAACTCTTCCCACTCGGGATGACCAAAATAACTCGTCCGACCGCCCAGCGCGACCACCAAGTAATCGTACTCAAACGCCGTCGTGCGGGTCACCACCCGCTTTTCCGTCGGCGCGATGTCAATTACTTCGTCCAAATGCACCTCGATATCCGGACGATCAGAAAGAATCGAACGAATGGGTTGAGCGATCTCAGGTGCCGACAATCCAGCCGTCGCTACCTGGTAGAGCAAGGGCTGGAAAAGGTGGTGGTTTTGTCGGTCAATGACCGTAATTCGTGCCCGTGGATGCCGAAAGGATTGGCAAAAAGTGAGTCCGCCGAATCCGGCACCCAGAACCACCACACGCAGAGGACCCGCTGAATCCATATCCCACTAACGTGATAGCAAGGACCGGTGTGAAGCGAGTGCAGATTTGCGTCAAAAGTTGGCCGAATGGAGTTCCTAAATTCCTCACACGGACCGCTTTGCTGCCTGGGCCTGGGCGAACACCCGATCAAAATCCGCGCACACACGATCCAACGAAAAGCGGTTTTTCACCACCTCAAGAGCCGCTGGCGCCCACTTATTCGGCCCCTCGCGCAACGCCGATTCGAGCGCGGCAACGTAGCGGTCGAGGTCGCCCGGCTTGACCAATGCGCCCGTGACTCGATCCGTCACGATTTCCGGTGTCCCGCCGCCCCGCGCCGCCACCACCGGAGTTCCGACCGCCATCGCTTCAATCAGCACGCGCCCGAAGGGCTCTGGTTTGGTCGACGTATGAACGAGCACATCCAGGCTGGACAAAGCCGCCGCCACGTCCGCTTGAAACTCCACGAACTGCACCCGCTCAGCTAATCCTTGCGCGGCAATGGACGCACGGATGGACTGTTCGAAACTTCGATCCTCATTGAACGCCCGGCCGATGATGACAAATCGCCCACGCCGACCTTGCCGCGCCCATTCCGCCGCCAATCGAATAAAAAAATCCTGCCCTTTCCAGGGAGTAATACGCCCGACCAATCCGAAGAGCGGTTCGTCGGGGCCGATACCCAGTTCCGCCCTCAAAGGCCGTTCTCGATGGCGAACGTACCGATCCATGGGAATGCCATTGTGAACCGTAACGCATCGCTCGCGGGGGAGGCCCTCGGCCAACAAAGCTTCTCGGCCGAAATGCGACACCGGAGTCAGCAGGGTAGCGAGCTTTCGGGCTCTCGAGACAAAGACTCGCCGTACCAGCCAGCCAAAAAAATCGGCAGATAGGATATCATTGATCCACCAAACCGAGGGCAAGCCTGCGCGTCGAGCGACAGTTCCTGCGGCAAAATGATCCTTGTTCGTGCAACTCAATAGCATTTCCGGCCGGACCTGATCGACCGTCGCCTGCAAACGGCGGGTGCCTCTTCCGAGTTCTTGCCAACCCCGAAATTTGGCGACCGGACTAAACCCGCGCCCAACGATCCTCAGCTCGTTCAACGCATTTCCAAAGTGGTGTTCGACCGTGGGCCAGCTCAAGTCCGCGACCTTTTTTGCCAAAGGGCTCCCCGACGCGCACGCCACCGTCACGTCCCATTGGGTTCGGACCACCGGGTGGGCCAAGAGTTCGAGGGCGTTCACTTCTGCCCCGCCCAAAACTTTGCTAACATGATCCACCAACAAGATACGCACGAGGGAACAAGTAGGTGCCAGGTGCCACGTGTCAGGTGTCGGTGATTAAAACCCGAAACCTGAAAGCTTCCTTCCACTTCCCGTGCTGGGTGTCAAAAACCACGCAACGGTGCGTGGTTTTCACGCCGGTCTGAACGATAATACCGTTGATTTCACCGACTCTCTCACAGCTTGGTTCCTCTGGGTAGAGGCGGGCGAACCGAAAAAATCACGCTCCACGACGAAACATCTGCCAGAACAAACAACCTTCCCCGCAACGGCAAAGGGAACGGTAAAGCAGCCACACCTCCGCTGGCCACTATCCCGGCAAATATTCCTCGCAAAAAGCACAACTCCTTGGCGGAACAATTTCTTCAAGCAGATGCAATGCCACTCTCGCGTTCCGGCTAAAATCAATGCAATTTCTCAATCAGACGATAAAAATAGACCGGCCGATCCGGCGCCAGGATGTCGGAGAAATTAAACCGAGTCTGAGCGTCATCGCCAAAAAGGAGGTATGGCCGCCACTGGATGAGGTCTTCCGACACCTCCAGCCTTGCGGTACGCCCCGCGGCCTTCATCAACAGCAGGCCCAGGACTCCTTTCGGATCGCGATACAAATGAGTCCTTTCCTCGGGATCGCGTTTGGCTTCAAGCACGATCCCAATCCGCTCCTGCTCAGGCCCACTTGCGACGAAAGTAATCCCACGGGTATCCGGTCCCTCTTCCCCCATCCAAAAAACGAAGGAATCAGCAGCCCCATGCACCGTGACCTCGCTGGGATCGAGAACGAGACGGCGCACATCCAATATTCGACCGTCCGGATCCAATTCCTTCCGCTGTAATCGTAGGAAATCACCCGTTTGATAAGTCACGGATCGGCGAACGACCGCCTGGAATCCCGGTTCGCCCCGGCCAATCGTCAATAGGAACCCGCTCCGAACCATGTCACCTAGGGGTGTTTCCACTTCAACTCTAATTCTCCCCTGCCCCTCCCAACCCTTCTCAGGTGAGACCATCAAGCGCCGCGAATTCACCGACCCGCCGATCCGAACTCCGCTAGCAGGCACCAAAGCACGATTTTCCGAAACCGCCCTGACGATCTGTTCTTCTCGATCACCTTGAAGGGTGAAACGAACCTCCAATTCTCCCGTCCCAACGTCTTGACTCAGATCCTTTAAACCGATGATCGTCGGCAAGTTGGTAGGAATAACCAGCGTCCTTTCCGGCGCGAATGGGCCGCCTGCGAACGAGTTATCCACGGCTTGGACCGCCCAAAACAAAGTCTGGCCAGGCAACACCCCGGCAAGTTGGCGCTGATGGGACCAGCCTGCATTTCCGATTTTCGGTTGCAGCCGATGCCCACTGGCCGTTGATTCGGGTGACACGACATTGCCGAATCCAGGGGCGGTTCCCACCCGAAGATTATAGGTGAGACCGTTTGTTTGCTGGGCGTCCCCAGCGGAGTCCCAAGCAAAAAAAACCTTGTCCACCTCGTAAAATGCCCGGAGATTATGCGGTATTCCCGGGGCAGTATTCGTACGAAGCGCCGAGCCGCGATAGACGACGACCTCGTTGCCAAAAGAACCGTCCGTCCGCTCAGACTGGAAGGAGATCCCGGCAATATCCATCACTCCGTCCCCATCCCCATCCCAAGGGAGCGTGTGACGCTGCGTAAAAAACACCTCAGGCAATGATTGGAATGAAAACTCACGCTTACCCAACGGACGGAGTGCGAAGCCGAACCCAAGAAATTCCGACAACCCATCACCGTCGATATCCACTGTGTCGGCGATATCATTGCCTCCCGGAATCTCCAATTTATCCACGCTGCCTCCAGGTAGTTGCCACCGAATCGACCTCTTCGAGTTTTGCCCCCCGTCGATCAACTCAGGAACCCCGTCGTTATCCAAATCCACCAGATTGATCAAAGAAAACAATCCCGTCTGGATCGGTGTTACCTTTAACGCTCCCACGGCATCGGCTTGGAGCCATTGCGCCGGACCATTCAAAGAGTTGATCGCCAACCGATCCCGGCCATCGCCACCCAAATCAGCCACCAAACCCTGGCTCGAAAACCCCGAACTTGAAGAAAATCTCCACGGACCGCCTTCCGGACTCGGCCGCAGATCACGCTCAAAACGATTTCCTAAATTGTGAAACAGTACGATTTTACCCGCCGATGTTACACCCACCGCATCCGGTCGGCCATCCGCATCATAATCCCAAAACTTAACCTGCGCCGCCGCGACTACTTCGATACCAAAATCCAAAACGTAATCGGAGCTCAACGCAACACGACCGCTGCCTTGATTCAAAAGGACTCTAACGATACTATTAGGAGAATCTTCCCGGCCCACTAATAAATCCAAAAGTCCATCTCCGTTGATATCCGCCATATCGTATACCACGGATTGCCCTGCAAGAGCCACACTCTGGCTCGTTTTAAATCCACCCGGTGATGACAAAAAAACATGGATTCCGTTAATATTGGATGCACTGGTATCGTTCAGTTGCCCTGTAACAATCAGATCGGGATGCCCGTCCGCATCGATGTCTGCCCACCGTATCGCCGAGAAAGAGTTGATCCCGCCTTGATGCCGTCCAGCTTTGAGATCCCACATAGCCTCCACAAAATCGTAGTCCACGATCTGGAAAACTTTTGAAGTCTTATCGGCAAGAGTGAGCTTGACACTCGCCGTTAGAATATTGGTCGACGCCGGAGTCACCCTCAGGTCCCAACCCAATTCCGTTCGGTGAACTGCGGCTTCGATCAGACGGTCGGGTTCGATGGCCTCCACTTGTAAATCTAAATCTGCGAAGGCTGTGTCAATATCGCTACCCACCACCGCGACCGGTGCAGTGGGCTGCCCTCTAAGAGCGACTTGACGCGATATCGGAGCAAGGCTCGGTCGATTGTCGATGGGGCTAAAGGTAACCTTAAAAGTCCGTTGGCTGAATAGACCCGCCGGAGTGGAGGCGATGGCCGTTATCTCCGTCGTTCCGTTGGCGTACCCTTGAGGAACGATTCCAAAAGTATACCGGGTCCTCAGATCCTGGTTGGTCGTAGAACTCAAATATATGGATTTGACTAATTTTTGATCGAGTGCGCTTAAGGAAAGAATCACGTTTTGCGGCAGACTCGTTGAACCCAAAACGTCAATCGTTACGAACGCTGTACCACTTTCGATGCCAATAACGTCCGCAATCGGCGAAAACGTCGGCAGCGCGTCTTCCTGCCCAACCCGCAGCGAATTCTCAGTTGCCCATGGACTACCCGCGTAGCTATTGTCCACCGCTTGAACGCTCCAATAGATCAGCCCCAACGCTTTACCGGAAACATTTAATTGATAGGTGGTTCGGAAACCCACATTCCCCATTTGCGGCACCAAGCGAATCCCATCGGAATTAGAAAGCGACGGAACCAAATCGTTAGCTCCAGGTTTCGTCCCAACTCGGATATTATACGACAACGCAGCTTTTTGATTCATATCCGAGGAATCGGACCACAGAAACTGGATCCGTTGACCATCAAAATAGGCCTGTAGACCGGTCGGTGAAGTCGGAGGAATGTTAGCGTTGAGGGATCGATTGAGGAAAAGCGTGTGGGTCGCCTCACCTCCCGGTAGAATTAAATCGAGAGTGCCGTCCCCATTCATATCCGCAGTCGCCCCGAACAGTGGGTTGGTCTGAGTGGGATAGCTCGCGACAAAACGACCGGGAGCAAAATTGCCGTGACCACCATTGGCCCAAACCACCGACTGCCAGGAAGGAGCCCCGAAAGTTGTGACCCGACCTGGTAGCGCGACACTCATCGGACCAAAAAAGTCCAGGGTCCCGTCGCCGTCAAAATCGCCCCAGATCGGAACGTTCCGCACTGAACTGGGCAGCAGCGGACCGCGAAATATCTCCTCCGCTTTTGAGCCATGAACGGAACGAATCACGAGTTGATTACTTGGGAATCCTCCAACGCTACCGGATTCAAGCGTCCATAGATCTAGCGAACCATCCCCGTCCACATCCACTAATCCAGCAGCCAGAATCTGTACACTCGCAACCTCGTTCTCCAGCAGTGTGATCGGCGGATAAAAACGACCGTTCCCATTATTGAATCGAATCTGAATGCGACCCGGTTCGCAGGTGACCAAATCCGGCACACCGTCGTCATTCAAGTCCCCCACGAAAAGTTGGGTAATCTTTCCGCTCAATCCACTGCCTAGTTCCACTTGAAAATTTCCTTGGCCATCGTTACGCCAAATACGCCCCGCATCCGACGAAGAAACGTTTCCCCCCGACGCGAGGACGTCAATGTCTCCGTCTCCGTCGAGATCGGCCACCAGAAAATTGCGGGCATTGAAACCAGAAAAAGCCTCCGTTCGAGCCACAAACTGCCTCGCCCCCGGTCCGGGTTTTGCCAGATAGAGGTGCAAGTTTGATTTATCCAGGAGAGAATTTTGATCAATCAATACGTCCATGAGGCCGTCCCCGTTAAAATCCGACCACACCAGCCGACTCGCACGCGGTAGCGTCGATAAATATTCTTCGGAAAAGGAGCCCGGAAAACCTTCCACATTTTGAGTCACCACTAGTGGCTCCCGCGAAGTCGGAGTTAGCAGAGCTGTCGGGCTTAACTGGGTCACATCACCCAGATTAACAACGCTCGCAAAAGCAATCGCTAAATTGGTTCCCAAACCCATCGGCTCAGTCAGGATAACCGGGGAAAACAGTCCCATTTGAATTGTCACTGCGATACGAGCGAGATTGGTCAGTTGGCCGTCGCTCTGCTCCAACGAAAGATATTGAGTCACGTTCGCCTTGGCTAAGTTTGATCCGGTGCGGGGAGTCACCCTAAGAGTCTTTCCACCCACGGGATCAACCGAAGCCGAAAAGGGCCAGGAATTCGGAACGGAACCTAATTTGAACGAGACGGAGCGAGACTCGGGATCAGTACCCGAGAGGGTAAACGTTGCCGTGGGCTCTCCCTCGGTCATCGTGATTTCAGTTGGCCCCGTATAGGTCGGCGGATCATTGATGGCCCTGACAGTAATCGAAGTTGTAAATGAGTTCGATGCACCGTGGCCATCCACGACGAACAACTGTAACTGGATGGCCCCATTTTCGTTGAGCAACGGGTGGATTTGGAGCAGTCGATTGGTCCCTGCGCCGGTAACCAAGATTCGCCCCGCGATCGTGAGCCCATTTGGCGAGACAGCGTACATACGATACGAAAGCATCAACGAATCGGCAGGAGCATCCACCTCCGCCAGGGTAAACGGCAGGTCGACGCTGGTGTCTTCGTCGATCACAATGACGGAAGGTAAGCCTCGGATTTCAGGTAAGCTTGCCCCCAAAGCCCCCGCGACGGTAACGGTGCTGAGGACGGCCGTACGAACCAAGGCACCAAAGAAGTAAAATATCCGGGCGAAGACCAATGACGGTTTCCTGAGGGCTTGGGATTGAAAGTGCATCGGCTGATGCTTGATTTTTTAAGCAATTACAATGCCAACATTTTCCTTAGCCATGGTCACGGCCGGTATCGTCGTGCGTGATCATTCGTGCTCAATTCCGGTGGCGTTCGCGCGCGCACGCTATTTCTTACTCCCCATGGACTCGATTACTTGGGAAGCCGAATTCCGCCAGGTTTGGGACCGTGCCATCGTCGCTTGGCGCGCCGGTCGGACCTCTCCCACCACACTCTTCCCCGCCGCGGACATCAAATTCCTCGGAAGTTTAGGCTGTTCAGCGCAAGAATTGTTCGATTTCATCGACGATGCGCAACGTTACGGTGAACCGGACTATACGACCACCGTGGCCGTGACGGCGATTCGTCGGGATTATTTCCTGAACGTGCTCGATGGGAAAGCGACCGGCTTGGTCGCTGAGATGGATTCTTTGCCGGCGAAATCCGCGGAGGTGAGTGGCATTGCCTGGTTGCCGCGTTTGATCGTCAAAGCGCGTTTGAAGCTTCGTGGCGAGATGCCGGCTGACCTGATGTATGGCTGTGGCGGTGATCGCCCCTTCTTGCGCCGCATGAAAACCGATCTGCCCAGTTTCCTGAAACTCGTTCGCGACTGTGGCGACGATGACAAAAAAATCGTGGCGTCAGTCAAGCGCCAAGCGGGGATCGGCGGATAATTCCAAGGCGGTAGTTCCATTCTTCCGCTCAATCCCCGCTCGCCCCCGTCGCCGGAGCTTGGGGTCTCCCAAAAAGATTATCCTCATTACTCACCCAAGTATCCTTGTCTTTAATGATCGCTTGCGCCGGCAAAGTAGCCGTCGCCACGGCTACGCCTGGGATTCGCTTCACCGCCGTGCCAATGGCCATGAATTCGATTAAATTGCCCAATTCATGAATATGCGTTTTCACACCCACGACCTGATCTGCCCCGATCGCGTCGGCCTCCGCCTTGATCAACCCCAAAGCGTGTTCCCGCGCGTCATAAACCAGGGATGTCAAATCACTAATCTCGCCACGGGAAAAACTCTTGAACATGGCTTTCAATCCACCGATCAACCCCAACGAATAGACGGCAGTTCCCAAAACCAACTTGAGCGGCGCATACCCCATCGCGGTGAGGTTCCACATTTCTTCACAAGTCAAATCGCTCGTCACCGGTTCGTTTGCATAGTGAGCGAGCGCGGGGTGATGCGATGCGGTTCCCAGCATCAGCATTTCGTGAACGCCGCGGAAGGGCATGATCCGCGTTTCGATCCCGACGACCGCATTGGCCCCGACACTCTTGGCTTCCTCCACAATGCGCCGCAGCGCGAGGTGCCGGGTGGCGTTGAAAATATCGCTAAATTCCCGAATCTCGCCCCGGCCGAGACTTTTGAGGGTTCCAAATATCCCGCCGGCAACGCCCACTGAATAGGCCACATTTCCAAAAACAAACCGCAATGGCTGGTAGCCCGCATCCAGTTGGCAATAGAGTTCCTGCCCATTTCCGCTAGTTGAAAAGACTCCATTCAAAGGCGGCGGCCCTCCGGGTTGGTGCAACGCGGAAGCCACGGATAGGAATTCAATATTCCCTTTGAGGCTCCGAAGTTCATTGGTCACCCCAGTAATCCCGTGGGCTCCCTGCCCGATCGCTTCTTCCTGCATCCGCACCACCGCCGACCGCCGCCCTTCATTAATCACCTCGGTCACCTGGGTGACCTCGCCACCGAACACTCCCTGGAGGCCCGCGCCCAATCCACCGAGAAACCCGAGTGAATGAACGCTGTTGCCCACAAGGAGTTCGCCGGGTGTAAACCCCTTGAGCGCCAAGCAATAGATTTCATTTCCAGAAAGGCCCGTTAGGAGAGGCATGGTCCAACAACATCTCGCCGATGATTGAGCACGTCAACGGACAAGTACGCCGCTCGAGATTCGAGTCCTTCTATTTCGCTTTCGCGAGGCGGTAGGATTGAGGTTGAAGTACGCGGATAAACCGGAAATTTCCTTCACGGATTTCACGTCGATGGTGGTCCTTCAAGATCTAGGCCTGAAACAGGTGTTGCAGCGATTCCGCAAGGCGGGTGGCTGTTGATTGATATCCAAGAGGTTGGGAGAGATTCGGACGATTGAGAGTTTCCTTTTAAAAGGCGGGCTAACTTGGCGTTGGTTCGGACGAGGCGCTGGTTACCGGATATGATTTTTACGGTGATAAGATTTTGGTCCCGGAGTGTCGCGAGACACGCTCGCACCTGGCGTTCACCAGTATTGAGCAGGCGGGTCAGTTGCTTGTTAGAGGCGCCGCATCCGGTTGCCGGGCCGAAATGGATTGCGGCAAGCAAGGTCTTCTGGCGTGTAGAAAATTCCCTCGCGGCCAGCAGAGATCTCGGGATATGAACTTTTGGAACGGCAGTCGCGTGGGGTTTTGTTTTCATTGCCGTATTGTATCACACCGGCCGACCGGTCTGCTACCACCCTGCCCTGTGCATAACTTCGACTCTTTCGCAAGCTCAGGCGGCCATGGTAGAATTAAAGTCAGGAAGGTCGGTGAACTTCGCCGGTCACCTCCCTCTCATGCCCAAATGCCAGTTGAATATAATTCAAAACTAAAAGAGGTTCACACCGATCGTATTGGTGACTTTTCGTTTTCGACGGCGGCTTTCGGCAACATGCCGAACCCTACGGAAAGCTTCGGAACAGTTCCGCCTTGTTCCGCAAGCTTCAGAACCACCAGCACCGATGGATTGGCGTGAAAGCTACACGCTGACAGTGCGCGAAGTCGCAAGACTGTTTGAAACTGCCGGGGTAG
>JAYVTS010000232.1:0-5233 GCA_043788645.1 Verrucomicrobiota bacterium | reverse complement strand
TATATAAATCAACGGCAATGCGTTTTCGGCAATGCCAACGGCCTTTCAGCAAGTTCTATACCAATTGTCGTATTAAAATCACGCTTGTTGTGGGACTAGGACGGCGACATCTGGACTCGGCCTGTCCGTTCCGACCTATCCCTTATAAATATGCGCCAATTCTCTTTCAGTTCGGAAGCTACACAGATCCGTGATTCAGATCACCCCGCAGATGCGGATCCTGCTGGCGGTCGAGCCCGTCGACTTCCGCCAACGCCGCCTGGCATGAGTCTGCTCGCCGAAATCCAGGCCCTGATCCAGTCGGAGGCGGCACGACAGGCCTTTCTGCAGCGGATGCAAGCCGCGGTCAGGCCGGAGGATTTTGAGCGGATCGTGGCGCTGGAGCAGTTGTTGGTTCGGGCGCACGAGACGTTGTGACGCTTGTACGGGACGGTGGCTGGCGCGGTGCGACGGTCCTGAATCAGCCAAGTCACCCTGTCTTACGCGGTTTTGAGCGCCCGATCTGCGGGTTACTAGGAATCCGAGCCCGTCCGCTATCCCGGTAGTCTTCTTCCAGACGCCATGAGTTCCTCTCACCGCGTGCAGAGCTCTGATCTTCCGACCTCACCGTTTCAGCCGATCACCCATCGCCGTTCTATCGGGTTCAATTCCCGCCACCAACCGGCCGGGAGCGTCCCCAGTTCAAACTTCCCAACTTGCACCCTGAGCAAACGAAGTGTTGGATGCCCTACGGCCGCGGTCATTCGGCGAACTTGGCGATTTTTGCCTTCGCATAGTTCCAGGCCCAGCCAGATATCGGCGACATTTTTCCGGTAACGAATAGGCGGATCCCGCGGTGGAAGAACGGGTTGAGGATCGAGCAACCATGCCCGGCACGGCCGGGTCTGATAGCCTTGAATACTCAATCCTGCCCCCAGTCGAGACAGGGCTTCGGCTCCCGGAAGGCGCTCGACTTGTACCCAATAGGTTCGAGGATGACCTTGAGCCGGTTCGAGTAGCCGTGAATTCAAGCCCGGTTCATCGCTCAACAATAGTAGACCTTCCGAATCTGCATCCAATCGCCCCAACGCATACACCCGAGGGGGTAGGCCAAATTTTGAGAGTGGGCGATTCGCCGAGCCATCGGGCGTGAATTGGCTCAGAACTCCGTACGGTTTGTGAAAGGCAATCAACATGCACGACTAATATTTCATTACTAGGCGAAGTTACCGGGGATCTGAACCATATCCTCAATTCTCAAAAAAAACGCTTTACCAATACCGCTACCCAGGTGGCTTGAACGAAGAGTGTCCCGAATAGAAGTCCCCACTCGGTCCAGGCACGGAATCGAGAACTCGAATGCCGGATTAAGGACCGGAGTCCGACGACTGTCACCACGCCAAAGAAAATAATGAAAGTCGGGAATAAATAACGACCATACAGATTACGGAGGGATTGGGAATAGGCCAAACTGAGCAAGACCAACGTAAGAATGAGAGCGAGACCACCCAATATGAATCGCAAAGTATCCGATGGATCGCCCCCCCGCCACAACCTTGCCGCCCAGCAAATCAAGAGAAGTGACACAAATCCCCATCCCATCCTGGGTATCCACAGAGGGGTTCTGGCCTCTCCCTGGAGGAGTCCGGAATAGGCCGCCTTGGAGAGCATTTCATCACGTACCCAAGGAGTCATGTTTCCGAAGAAAGTGAGTAAATTTTGGGCGATCGCTTCGGCCAAGCCTGGTCGTGGCAAAGGAACAAAAAGTTCGTTCACTGTCCGAAGCGGACATCCTAGGTTCGGTGCGGTCGGCATCATGGGGCGCCAGGGGGCCTCCGTATCCCGAAGCGTCGGGGCGCCAAACCACACGGCGTGAAGGGAAACCATCAAGGTAAGGAGACCTGCCAATGCCACCATCCACGGCAACCTCAATGCCACCGATCGTGCCACTCCGGGCAGCCATCGGTTTGGCGCGGAGCGCCACCTCGTTTGCCATGCTCCCATGGCAGCGCAAGCAATCCAAATTACCAAAATCGCCCAGGGAAGATCCTTTCCAAATCCACCTCCCCGTCCGGCGTTGCTCACCGCAATCTCTGCATACTCACCCCATGGATGCGTGGCCAGCAGGACGCCTGTCATTGTCGCACCAAACAGGAGCCACCAGGCGTATGGGGAACGGCCTACCGACGTGTCCGAGTTGACGTTCTTTTCGCGGAACGCCTCGACCATGGGAAGATGCAATAGCCAGACCGCAAGTCCTGCCACGACCGGGAAGGCGTTGAGGGATGTGGCGAGAATCAAGCCAGAGGTCGCTCCCAGGATTGCCGCGATTTTGAGAGACGGTGATGACCGGCCCCAGAGCGCGATCATGCTGGATGCGACTACCGTCGAAAAAGCGGTGAGAATGGCATAGTTGGAAACCGAGGCCCAAAACGCCGGAAGTGCGATGATCCAAAAAGGCCATAGCAGCAGTCCACGGACTGAATTCAATGACGGAACCGCCAGCCAAGTTCCCACGCCAACCGCCGCTGCCGCCAAAAATATTTGGAGTAGTTTCAATCGCAGGACCGTCTCCCCCACTGGACGGTGATCGAATCCAGCCGCGAGCCATTGCCACAGGCGGGCCACAGCCGGCGAACGCCAGCGATAGTCCTGCACAAATGAATTCAGCGCGGGCCCCCTGACTAGTCCGGGATGGATCGCAAACCCGCGTTCCGTCATTGGATCATTTCCCAATTTTTCGTCCGGCCGCTGCTTCGTGCGCGAGTGGTCAATGGATTCTCCGTACCGGACCATTTCTACCAAGGCACTCACGGGATTGGGAGCTAGGCGGGCAAAAGAAAGCAAGTGCCCAAATTCGTCCGGCCCGTGTCCTGGAGGCACCAGGAGGCACGCCGGCACAGTGAAACCAAGGGTCACCAAGAACGCTCCAATTCCCCCGTTTAAGCTTCGAAACTGGGTGCCCGAATGAAGCAAAACAAGGCCCGCGCCCAGCAAAAGGCCGGCTATGGGCAGGACCGCCCACCCGAACAGGTGCGGAAAGTGCTGGGATTGGATCAGCTGATCGAGGCGGCTCTGGATCGGACGCTCGGTCGGATAGACACAGCGGCCTTCTGGGTAGAAATACATGGAATCCGAACCGTCCATCCCCGCAATCGGCGGAAGCGTGATGACGAGCTGTCCAAGTGGCTCCTGGTTTTGCGGTGCAATCCCTGCAAAATGGCGTCGGACTAATCCCCTAAGAAACACTGGCTCCTGACGCGGAAGCGTCATTCGCAACTCACCGTCAACCATCCCGAGGCCAATTGGGCTCGGGTTTGCGGGAGAAAATTCAAGCAGTTCACCGCGAACCAGCTGGTCGCCGATGACGGTGAAGATCCGACCGTCTGGAAACCGGAGAACCCCCCCCTTCAACCGCAGCCTTTCATTCGTTTGCCACGGAATATGATCGCCTGCTGCCAATTCCAAGTAGAAACCCATTCTCGCAAGTCGGCGCTCATCGACCGTCCAAGGTGGTAGATAGGATTCATCGACTCTCCAGCCCCGGGTTCCGGTGTATGGCGGCCAGCTAAATCGAATGGAATGCTCATACCAACCGTTCGTCAGCGGACGAACGGTCAGTGCTAATAGATGAGACTCGTTGCGGCCCTCCGCTTCCATTCTTGAATTGGAAAGGGAATAGAAGTTGAGCGGCGTCGTTGTCCCAGGAAATCCAGGTGCAGCAAGCAGTGCGTAGAGCCAGCCCGACCAAAACGTACCCGCAACAAGCCCCATTACCCAGGCCCGCCACCAGGGCGGGCCTGGAGACGTATGCTTCGGTTCCGCATCGGGCATTTCCCGTAGTTTGAATGCGCCCGAAGCCAGAGGCAACGCGGATTGGCCGGGCAAAGTGTAACTCAGTCATTTCTGACCGAGCTTCTAAAAAACCTAACCTTGCGCATTTTGTCGAGGCTCAAATCTCATGACCCAAACCAGCAAGAGGACGATGGGGAAGGAACAAAAATCCCAGGTCGACAGCGACGGTACGCATCGTCCAAAAGGCGCTAAAATATGCCAGACACAAAAGCAGGCAAAACTTGGACCCATTTACATTTACAATATCTGTCTAGGCAAAAAAAAGGCACATCAATATGACATGATAACAATGTTGCATATTTAATTTGTTTGTCGGACATAATAATTTACATATCTAACTTAATTGTCTGACTCAATAATTTACAAGTGGTAATTTTTGCTCAGGCTTTAATTGTTGCTTAAAAATACCGAGGTTCGTTGGCTCTTCAAGTTATGTGTCAGACTATCTATTTGACATAGAGCTGTAGAGTTTTACCTCACACCTAATATTCAGGATCTTGAACTGAGCCATGGAACTTTAGGCTCAGAAGGGTTATCTAAAGGTTCTGCGTATGGCTCAGTTTTCGTACAAAGCCCGAAGGCGATCCGGCGAACTCGTCGAAGGCATGCTCGATGCCGGAGATCGTTCGGCCGCGCTTGGCCAGCTGGAACGGAGTGGGCTCGCGCCCTTTTCACTGCTCGCGGCCGTCGCGAGTGCTGCGACCAAACCCAGCAAATCCGCGACCCACAATGACGCCACTGGAGGTGCCGCCGCGCTGTTGCCGGCCTCGTTTCGCAGTCTGTTGGTCCGGCAACGCAAACCCACGCTCCAGGAACTGGCCACTTACACGCAGCAACTCTCCAACTTGCTCCGGGCTGGGATGCCCCTCACTGCGGCACTGCGATCCATGGCAAGTCTGTCCTCAAAAGGCATCCCTACTCGGGTGAGTGATCAACTCAAACAGGACGTCATCGAAGGCCGGGGATTGTCCGACGCCATGCAACGCCAGAGTGAAGTTTTCCCAGAGCTCGTCATTAATATGGTCCGAGCGGGTGAGCATTCGGGGGCGCTCCAGGAAGTTTTACGCCGCTTGGCGGCCCACTACGAACGGTTCGCGGAGGTGCAGGCAAAATTTAAATCTGCCATGATTTATCCGATGGTGGTGGCCTCCGTCGGCGCCGGGCTCGTGTTCTTTTTCATGACGGTCATGATGCCCCAATTTAGTTCCTTTTTCGAAAGCATGAATATGGGTTCGGATCGCATGCCCACCTCCACCAAACTGCTGATCGGTGCGAGCAATTTCATGAAAAGCTGGTGGTGGTCGTTCCCCGTTATTGCGGTGGCAGTGTGGGCTTTGGTCCGACGTTACGCCGCGACCGAAGGTGGGCGTCGTCGTTTGGATGCCCTACGAATGCGAGC
>JAYVTS010000231.1:0-7048 GCA_043788645.1 Verrucomicrobiota bacterium | reverse complement strand
CAATTGTTCCGGAGGTAGTTTGCGAAAAGCGCGCACTGCTTCGGCCGCGGCGTCCTCGCCGGCAGCCTGGTTGAGAAAATTCCGGAGTTCAGTAACGCTGAGAGGCTTCTGCGAACTGAAAAGGAGCGCTTCAAGAATATACTTTAGCTCCATAAAAATGAGTTGTTGGACCGGATGCTCTGCTTCGGGTTCCGAAATGGGTTCTGATGTGGCTTCTAGAACGGCTTCGGTTGTGAGCGAGACCTCGGTAGGTGGTTCGATAGCGGGTTCAACGGGCTGATCCATGCAAAGATGCAGATAAATTGACAAAAAGGAGGAATTACGCAACCCGCGAGGAGGCATCCGGTTCCGCCAGCGGGAGCGCGACGGAGGGTTCTTGGTCAAACACCTGTTCGACAGTTCGCTCCGGTGTAGGCGGCGGGAGTTCAAATCCCGGGAGGTCCTCGGGCAATGAGTTGGGAGCCACTTCGGCACTGAACTCGAGACTTTGCTCGGCTTCTACGACCGCTGGTGCGAGGGCTTCGGCAGCCCCGCCATTCGACACACCTGGGGGGGCGAGCTCAACGTCGATCTCACCAAAGTCTTCGCTTTGATGGAGCACCAAGAGTTTGAGGCGCGTAAGTTCCAGGATCGCAAGAAACGTAACGACAATTTCGACTTTGTTGGTCGCATCCGCGAAGAGTTCACTGACCCGGAAACGCGGACGGGTTTGGATCATCAAACGCAGCGATTCCATTTTTTCGCTAACCGTATACGGGTCCGCTTGAATCTCCCGAATATCGTCGCGAGTATTGAGGCGTTTGAGGAGTTGGTTAACGATCTTGACCAAGTCCCATACGGTCGCCGAGCCAGGCGTCGTATCCTCCATCCGGAAAAACTCAACCGCGGCCGGGCGGCGTTCGTAGGTGCCATCCATTTGGGCCTCGCGTTCCTGAAGTTGAGCGGCGGCGTCCTTGAACTTTTTGTATTCGACCAATCGTCGGATCAGTTCAAAACGCGGATCATCTTCTTCCTCGTCGGTCTCCGCTACGACCGCTCGTTGATCTTTGGGCAGCAACTCGCGACTCTTGATGAAGATGAGGGTTGCGGCCATAACGAGGAATTCCCCGGCAACTTCCAAATCGAGTGCCCGCATTTGGTTTAAGTACTCGACAAATTCGGACGCCACCTTGGCGAGATTGATCTGATAAATGTCCACCTCCTGCTTTTTCACCAGGTGAAGAAGCAGATCGAGCGGACCTTCAAAGACGTCAAACTGAACGCGATATTCCTGCATGGGCTAGCCCGTCGGGGCGTCGGGGGCGTCGGGGCGGACGAAGAGTGCCCTCGCCCTTCGCCTCCGAGAGACGCAAGCCTAGGGAACTCAGCCAAGCTGCAGCAAGGACGGCTTGTCCACAAGGTGCATGAACCGTAACGCGGCGCCTCATATCCCCTAGGGCCGAGGCGCGAGGCGCCCCAAGCATCCCGTTTTCAGGGCAAAGGGTCACGGAAATCAGTTTTCAGGGATTTGAAATAATTTGTCTGATATATTGTTTATTTGGTTCTGAGATTGAACGGAGCGTAAATATCCCACACGTTAATCGTCTCATGCCGCTCTCGGATGTTTTGATCGCAGAATTACGGGGTTTGGTCGGTCAGACTGAAGTGCTCACTGAACCCGAGGACCTCATTCCCTATTCATTTGATGGCACAGCGGTCCTTCACCAACGGCCGGGTTGTATTGTCTTCGTTCACACGACGGCGGAGGTGGCGGCGGTGCTCAAGCTGGCGAATCGAGAGCGGATTCCCGTGGTGACCCGAGGTTCGGGCACCGGCCTCAGTGGCGGCAGTTTGCCGATACCTGGGTGTATCGTGCTTTGCACGGTGAAACTGGGGCGCATTTTGGAGGTGGATCGCGCCAATCTCACGATGCTCGTGGAGCCAGGCGTCACGACCCTCCAGGTTGCCGAGGCAGCCGCCGCAGTCGGACTGTTTTATCCCCCAGATCCGGGCTCGATGAAGATCAGCACAATCGGCGGGAATGTGGCCGAAAACTCGGGTGGTCTGCGGGGTTTGAAATACGGAATAACGCGCAACTATGTGATGGGACTCGAAGTCGTTCTGCCGGATGGTGAGATCATGTTTTGCGGCAACAAATGCGTCAAGGACGTGGCCGGATATTCCTTGAAAGATTTGTTCGTGGGCAGTGAAGGCACGTTGGGGGTTATTACTCAGGTTTTACTCAAGCTCATTCCCAAACCCGCGGCCAAGCGAACGATGGTGGCAACGTTCGGCGCAATGGACGCTGCCGCTCAGACCGTGAGCGACCTGATTGCAGCGCAGATCATTCCTTGTACGCTCGAGTTCCTAGACCGCATGACGATTCGGTGCGTCGAAGATTTCGCCCAGGTTGGTCTGCCCGATTGTGAGGCTCTTTTGCTCATGGAATCCGATGGACACCCAGCCCAGGTGGAAGATGAGGCCCGTCAAATGGTGGAGATCGCTCGCAAAAATGGGTGTTTGGAAATTCGGGTTGCCGAAAATGAGGCAGAGGCGAACAAGCTGGCGGCCGCACGCCGATCGGCCTTTAGCGCGCTTGCCCGGGTCGCGCCGACGATCATTCTGGAGGATGCTACCGTGCCACGGAGTGAACTGGCGACCATGGTTCGATTCGTGGAACAGGTCGCCAAAAAATATCGACTAAAAGTCGGAACTTTTGGTCACATGGGCGATGGGAATTTGCACCCGACGTTTCTGACGGATGAAAGAAATCACGAGGAGATGCACCGCGTAGAAGAGGCTTTTCATGAGATTTTTGACGAAGCGATTCGGCTGGGCGGAACGATTACCGGTGAACACGGGGTGGGCGTAGCAAAAAAGAGTTTCTTGCCCAAATTCGCGGGAACGGCCCAGATGCGGGTGATGCGTGCTTTCCGTCAGGCGGTTGATCCGCTGGGTATACTCAATCCCGGGAAAATGTTTGACTAATTCCGAGTGTTAGGGCCAAATTGGGCGTCCGTTGGCATTGGCAAAAACATCCTAACGCGAGCATGTTTGGCGGTGATATAAACCCCCGGATTACCCGCCTCGCTTTTCGGAGGCGAGTCGTCCTCAGTTGGATGGCAAGGAGCTTCCGTTCATTTGGAAACCCGGGTTGGCTTGCGGCCGCCTTCTTCGTCCAAACCCTCAGCTCGTACGCCGCCGCGGCGGAGAACGTGATCCCCTCGATGCTGACGAATACAGCGGATATTCGCGCGCTGAAGCCCGCCGAAATCGAGCGTGGGCGGACTGTGCGACTGGACGGCATCGTCACCTATTGCTACTTGCCGTGGCAGATGTTGTTCATCCAGGACACCCAAGGAGGTTGCTATGTGGTACCCACAGGAATTAGCCAGGAATTGGCCGAGGGTACTTGGATACGATTGGATGGAACCGTGGCCGCGGGAGTGAATGGTCCCATCATTGTAGGTCCAAAAATCCAACTTTTGCCATCGGTAGCCGAGGGTCGAGTTTCCCCGAAACCGCGTCGGGTCGGGCTCACCGAATTCGCCGCTCGCCCTGAAGATGCCCAATGGGTGGAGACGGTTGGGGTCGTGCGGAGAGTTCAGGGCGGGGAATCAAAATGGTGGCTCGAAATTGGCAATTCCGTGGCGAACGTGGCGGTGCAAATGATGGCCAACGAACACGTTCCGACGCCGTACGAATGGCTCAACGCGGTGGTGCGGGTTCGAGGAGTTTGCTCGTTGAGTGTCGTGGATAAAATATCCAAGGTAACACTTCACGCTTCTACGATTGAAGATATTACGGTGGAAGAACCGTCCCCGACCGAACTTTTCCAAGCGACGCCGCTCGAATTGGCCGCGCTTCCCGAGCGCCTGGTCGACGCTACGAATTCGCATCGAGTACGAGTTCTCGGACAGGTTTTGCACGTTGGCAGCGCCTCGCAGTTGTTCGTCGGAGATTCCCAATGGGGTATTCGAGTGGAGGGTGTGGGACTGGCTGGGTTCGCTGTGGGAGACGAGCTTGAGGCTTCGGGTTTTGTGACTTGGAACGACGGGAGTTGGGAACTTGCCCATTCGGAAACGCGCAAGGTGGGATCGGCAACCCCAGTCGCCCCGATGATCCTGACTGACACCCAATTGTTGCCCACCGGTCAGCGGATGAGCCTAATCGAAGTGGGAGGCAAACTGCTCGAGTGGGAATCCAATTCCTCGAGCAGTTACTTCACGATCAGCCGTCCGGCCACGGGTGAAGTGTTGACGGTCGAAATTGACGAGCCGGCTTTGAGCATTCGGGCCGGCTGGCAACGGGGCACGATTGTTCAAGTGTCAGGGCTGTGGCTTACCAGACGTTTCCGGGACCGATCGAATGTTCTGCTTTGTCGCAGTGGGGCTGATTTTCAAGTAGTGCGACTTCCTTCATGGTGGACACCGCGCCGGGTTTTCATCGGATTCGTCAGCATTGGGGGAAGCGGACTTTTGCTCGGCTTATGGAGTTTGACGTTGCACTATCGGGTTCGTCAGCAGTCACGGCAGATCCGCCAAACGCTGCAGCAAGAAGCGGCGCTCGAGCGGCGCTTCCGTGAACTTTTTGAGCGCGCCAACAATGCGGTTCTGACGTTGGAGTCAGACGGGACCCTGGTGGATTTGAACGCTGCTGCCGTCAGAATTTTTGGGGAATCGCGCAGCTCGTTATTGGGGCGACGCTTGGATGAATCGATTGCCGCCGTGGATCGGCAGAAATTTTGGGACTGCCTGTTTGAGCGCGGTGAAAAGACAGAATCTCAAACCATCGAAGTCCGTCTGTGCAACCCCCAAGGATTGCCGCGGGTGCTGGAGATTACCAGTTGCTTACGGCAAGACGAAGCGGCACGGCCGGTGATCCAATTGATTGCCCACGATATTTCCGAACGAAAGCAGGCGGAAGCGAAGATGGTTCGGATGAACCAAGAATTTGCCAAACTATCGCGGAGTGCCGGTATGGCCGAGGTGGCCACGAGTGTCCTGCACAACGTCGGGAATGTGCTGAACAGCGTTAATGTTTCTGCCAACCTCATCGACGATCAATTGCGGAGATCCAAAACGATATTTCTATCCAAGGCGGCAAAATTATTGAATGAGCACAAAGACCACCTCGCCGATTATTTGGTGAACGATCCCAAAGGCAAAAAGTTGCCGACCTTTATTGAGTCGTTGGCGGATCAGATCATGCAGGAGCAGGACTTGCTGGCGGCTGAAGCACATAGTCTCCAGCAAAATGTCGAACACATCAAACAAATCGTCGCGATGCAACAATCGCACGCCACGATTGCTGGCGTCAGCGAGATTTTGTTGGTTTCGGAACTCGTCGAGGAAGCCCTCAAGATGGTTTCTTCGGGTTTGGCGAGACATCGAATTGAGATTATACGAGAGTTTGAGGCGGTTTTACCGATTTTGGCGGATCGCCACAAGGTGTTGCAGATTTTGATCAACCTCATCGGAAATGCGAAGCACGCGTTGGAACACCGGGCGGATGGTCGTCGCCTGAGTATCCGGATCCTCGGCAGCCAAGCCACCCTCGTGCGGGTGGAGGTGCAGGACAATGGCCTGGGCGTTCCGCTGGAAAACCTCTCCCGTATTTTCAATCACGGCTTCACCACCAAGGCCTCGGGGCACGGATTCGGGCTTCACAGTGGTGCCAACGCCGCCAAAGAAATGGGTGGCTCTCTGCAAGTACGTAGTGATGGACTCGGAACCGGAGCCACCTTCATCCTCGAATTGCCCAATCAAATACCCCTTCCGAGCCGGGCGTGACGCAAATGACGGATACCCGCACGCAACGAGAGGGTGTCTCCCCAATCGCCCTGCCGTCCGGGCAACGGTCACCGTAAGTCGCCGTAGCTCTGCACTGCGTCCCGCAATTCCTGTTTGAAATCGCGCGGGAGTTCGCCGTAACCCTCACGCCGCATTTGTAACGCTGGAGCGATGATCTCTTTCCGCGGGTCAATCTCGCGGCCGTAGAGAACCGGCCATAAACGTTGGCAGTTATTTGAGAGATCGTGCCCTTGCTCCTCATCGAAACTCGGGCGGAACAAATCAACCGCCAGCTGTAACTCGCGAATCAATTCCATCTCCGTCGGATGACCGGTCTTTCGAATGACGACGCGAAAGGCCTCTAGATCCTTTTCTTCCAATCGATTGAGCTTTCCGATAAGAATGTCCATGGGATGGGGAAAACGAATGGTACATGAGCCGATCATCACGGATTTTGCACGATTGGCCCAATGCGGAGTGGTCCTGAAATTCAGCCCGGAACTGACCTGCACGTAGAAATCAGACTTCCCTTGCTCGAGATCAGCGCGCCGTACGTACTCCATCAAGTCCTCGTCGTCGCAAAACAAGTCAATATCTGCGCTCAACAAGTTTGGTTCGACCATCATCTGGAGGGGGGCAGACCCGAAGAGTGTGATCTGAAGACGGCGCTCAGGCGGCAAGACCGCGATGAGGCTCTGAAGAGCCCTACCCGCGGGCGTCGACCAATCAACGGTGTCGGTCCAGAAGTCGATATCCATGCTTGAAAGCGGCAATTGACCACCACGCTTGGTCCAGAAGACGGTTCGTGACTCCAGGATCCGCCGCCAACAATCTCGCCACACGCTGATCGCGCAGGCTCCACGGCTTGCCGCTTTCTTTTTTGTAAATGAGCCGGGCCGCGATGCGGGCCTTGCGCCACCAGGGATCCATTCGTCTTTCGTGCGATTGTGTTGGACCAGCTTTGTACATCCAAACTCCCGTTTCTTCGCTTAGTTTAAGGTCCAGACTCCCAGGAGCCAGGGCAGTTTCAAGAAAAACAGAGATCAGAAACGGTCAAAAGATTGGCGGCGGCGGGGTGTTATCGCATCGGTGGGATTTGTGAAAACGGGAGGCGTTTAGACGAGGGGAGTCAGTGAATAGTTCCCCGCGGGTTCAAAAGCATGGATTCAGGGCATAGGCTTGGGTGTTTCGCACGGGGATGGACCCGCACGGATTGATCGCTCCAATAATCCCTTCAGGGGATCTGGCTTAGGCTTGGGCGACTTGCCGGATCCTGT
>JAYVTS010000230.1:0-7214 GCA_043788645.1 Verrucomicrobiota bacterium | reverse complement strand
GGAGAAACCATCCCTTTGGCTTGAATCACCTGTAAAACCGTTTCCCGTTTGAAACCGCGACGCAGCGGCTGGCCCGCCTCGTCCATGCCTTCCCTTTCTTCAACCTGACCAAACAAACGTCGCCGATAGAGTCCCAGGGCTTGGGTTGCCTTCTCATTTATTAATCCAGCCGTCCCTTTATGTAACTCAAGATCTTTTTATTTGATAATCCAGCCGTCCCTTTATTCGACGTGTCGCCGAGTTGACTGGTTTCCTCCGAGTTATTCATATTCGCATTCCAGTTGAACCACCAACCATCGAACAACTGACCCATTGAGCGCCTTGCTATTCTGCTGCCCGCTTCGGACGCCAAGAGAAGGTGGCTGACAGCACCACGTGGTCGGACGGTTCCACCGAGTTAGGCAGGGAAATTCCGTCCGCCAGAGTTGCCTGCCAAAGCGGTTCGGCGATGAGCGCCCCATCGTGGAAAAGGAAGTCGATCATCGTCGCTCGACCATGGGCGACGCACGTCGCAGCTGCCGGTCGTCCGCGCTGCGGATAATCGAAACCCGCTTCGGCCATTATCGCTACCACGTCACCCGTAGGCGGGGTGTTGATATCCCCACAGACGATCCACCCCTCGCCCTCGGGCGCGAGCGTGGGCCGCGCCCGCAGTAGCTGGAGCGCTTGTCGTCGACCATAACGTTGCTCGGGCGGTAAACGAGGTGGATCCCACTTCAGGTGCGTGTTCGCAATGGCCAATACCTGTCGGTCGACTCTAACGGTGACCACTTGCGCCACATGTCCGGACGAACCGGTCCCTTGATTGGCGTCATCATAGTGCAGCGAAGTGGACCGCACCCAACCCACCGTAGCGCGTCGAGCAAACGTAGCACAGCCATCGGGCTTCGATCCTCCTTTCTTCACCCATTCGCCGACGTAGCCGACCTCCTCCAACCGAGTGCTGAGCGCCGCGAAGAGCGGCTCCTCGACTTCCTGTAGGCAGATGATGTCGGTCGCAATCCAAGCCACTCGCTCCACCACCGCCTTCGTTCGATAGACGGGGTCGAGCAACGCAACCGGGGTATTGGGGTAACGCGACGGGGTGACGTACGCCGAAGCCAAAACATTGTAAGTGGCAAAAGTAAAAGCCATACGAGGATCGCTCTAGCGTACGCATAGTCGGCGCACCCCTCCCGATGCAAACAATCACCCCGAGTCCAATCGCCATGGATCCGGAAACGGTGCGGCGGACAAAATCAGATCGGGGCTGCACCCAGGCAAAAGCTAACCGATTATTACTCAAGCACAGCAGACTCCTTATTGACGGCCATTGAAATTGCCGAGAGGATCTGTTCATGATTTTCCCACTAAAACTTCGGGTTGGCTCGATCCTCGCGACGATTTTGAGCATCACGGCTTGGGCGGCCGCCGTGGAGGTTGCCTTGGCGGAGCCGATCATTCCGGAAACGGTCACTTACGAAACCGGCCTCGAATACGCCAATCCAGATGGGCAGCACCTGCAGCTCAATTTAGCTCGACCCAAACATTCAGCTGCCCCGAGGCCCGCGATTCTATTGATCCACGGCGGTGGGTTTCGGGCCGGCACCCGCGAGGGTTACAATGCCCTTGGCGCTCAATTGGCCGACCGAGGCTTCGTGGCGGCCACGGTATCCTATCGTTTGGCGCCAAAATACCCCTTCCCCGCCGCTGTGCACGACGTCAAAGCGGCCGTCCGTTGGTTGCGCGCCAATGCGACGAAATACCAGATCGATCCCAGCCGGATCGGGGTGACCGGCGATTCAGCCGGGGGACATCTGGCCCAGTTTCTCGGGGTGACTGCCGGTGTCCCCCAGTTCGAAGGCGAAGGCGGGAACCGTAACTATTCGAGTGAAGTGACCTGCGTAGTCAACCGTTACGGTCCCAGTGATTTGCTTCAATCGTATGGCAAAAGCGTAGATGCCGCCGAAGTTTTGCCGCTCTTTTTGGGTGGAGACAATTTCTCGGCGCGGCGACAGCACATCGAAGCTAGCCCACTGAATTGGGTGACGCCCCAAGCCGCCCCCACGCTGATTTTACACGGCACGGAGGACAAATATGTCGCCTATGAACAAGGGGTTTGGATGCGGGATCGCCTCAAAGCCTGTGGCGTGGAAGTGCAGTTACTCACCCTGGAAGGCGCCGGGCACGGGTTTAAGGGCGTCGACGCTGAAAAAGCGGAAGCGGCCTTAATCGCTTTCTTCGAAGCTCACCTCCACCCGCAGCCGCCGCCGCGCTGACGCCCGCTCGGCCCGCCGCAATTAGGCCTGCCCCGTTACCGCCTTGAGCCAGTGGTGGGCCATCAAAGAAGCACCGGCGGAAGAGGGATGGACGCCGTCGCCCGCCCAAGGTATGCCAATAGTCATTGACCCCGATCAAGATGCTCAGCACATCGGGTTTGAGATCGAGGCAATCCTTTTGCCATCCCCAGGAGATCAGGACCTGGCCATGGTTCGATCTAGTTGACCAGTGATCAGTTCAATTCTTGAGAACGCCACAAGTGAGCATCTCTTTGCCCATGTAGGGATTCGTAATGCTCTTTTGAGTTTGCAACCAACTTGCCTTGACCATCGGGCAATAGGCTTCGTGATAGGTACCTTTACCGGCCTTGTTGTCGGCCAGGTATTTGATCAGCGACGTGCTCAGTGGTTTGAACGCGTCGCGGGCGGTCTTCAAGTCCTTCGCGTGCGCGAGAGTTTCAGCCTGCTTCGCCACCTCGGGCGGGAGCATTTTCAGGTCGTCGCCCTTAACCGCTTTAGCGATGGCATTGGCCTGTTCGTCCAAACCTCTAAGGGAATCTTTCGCGAGCTCAGCTTGAATCACGAGGTAGTGGTCGAGCACAGACTTTGCCGGCTCCACGAGTGTCGGACTTTCTGCCGAGCGGACAGCGGGGTTGAGGAGCAGACCGACCCCGACCAAGAGTAGGGTAGTAAACGATTTAGATTTCATGCTGAGCTTGTTTTTTGTTTAACTTCATGGACGGGCCGCCTGCGCGGCGACCCAAAATAGGGGGTTCAAGTCATGGCCAGCCAGCTCGTGAGTCGTTGGCGGAGCTGCTGACGGGCTCGATACAAGCGGGACTCCACGGCTTTGACCGTGGTACTGAGGATGCCCGCCACTTCCGCAACAGAACGGTCTTCCAGTTCACAAAGCACGATGGCCTCTCGGAGGTCATCGGCCAGATTCGCAACGGCCTGACGGACGGCCGCGTGTCGCTCATCGCTCTGGGCGTGATCGGCCGGGGTTCCGCCCGGAGCGGGCAATGTATCAGCAAGACTTGGACGGTCCTCTTGTTCACCCGACTCCAAAGGCACCTCCGGGCGGCGCGAGCGGGCGCGGAGATGGTTCCGCGCGAGGTTGCCGGCGATGGTGAAAAGCCACGTCGAGAACCGACGCCCCGGTTTGAAACCAGTGCGGTGCTGAAAAACGCGAACGAATGTCTCCTGCGCGAGGTCGTTGGCGGCATCCTGGTCGCCGGTGAACCGGCTGAGAAAGCCAAAGAGCGCACCGGCGTGCCGCTCCATCAGCGCATTGAGCGCTACGTCGCTTCCGGCGACCAGACGTGCCATGTCCGCCTGGTCGAGGGCATCCGTCTTATCGGTGCTCATGGACGGGCCATCAGGTCTTCGAACGCCCAATGCAACCCGAGCGCGAGGCGCTGCATCGCGGCGAGGTAACGGGCGCCCTGTTCGTCCGGCATAGTGCGTGCGACTTGCTGAAAATGACGGAGCATCTGCAGCTGACACTCGGCGCGCAAGGCGGCGACTTCGCCGAGCTTCAGTTCCACCTCAGGACTGACATTGGTCGCTCGTTTCACGGCGTCCGTGAGTTCCCGGTTTTTCGTGGCGATACGGGCGCACATTTCTTCGCACTTCGGTTGATAGCCCTCGTGCAGCGGCCGGAGGCGAGCGACGTCGACGTCCGTGAGGTGAAACTCGCGGCCCAACCACGCGAGATCATCGCCAAAACGGCCAGCCACGGCGACCCGCGTGCAGGAGGCCATCCAATAGCAGACGGCGAACAACGCGCTGCCGAGCACGAGCGCGAACAGCAGTGAACCGAGCGGACCGAGCTGCTTCATGGCGAGGCCCGATGGAACGGGCTGACGGCGGCGACGTAGCGCACCCGGTCGGCTTGATATACCCTGCTTTCGCCGTCCCGGATTCCGAGCCAAGTGCCTGCCAGCATGATCGCGACCAAGCCGACTGTAGCATAGGCCGGGCGAAGAATCCCGCGAACGAATAAGTCCAGCCAGGCGAACGGAGAAGCCTCTTCCGGGCGGCGTTCGGCGCGCTCGATTCGCCGCCACACATCTGCTTGAAAGCGCGGGGGCAGAATTGGGTCGGGGTGGGCCTCGCGCAGCAAGGCACGCAGCTCCGGGTCGTCAGGGCTGGCAGAGGGAAGAATCATGGGATAGAAGCGGCGAGGGAGTGCCCGCCGCCTTTACGTCGTGAGCTAGTTGCAACAGGACTTGCGACCCCCGCCCTTTTTTGCCGTCTGACAGTGCGTCTTCGGGTCGGCGCTCACATCGCTGGTGTTTTTTGGGGCGGTGGTCCCGCAATGCAGGTGTCCCGAGGTCGAGCCAGGGGTCGTCCGTTCAGCGTGACCGCTGTCGTCGACCACGCGCGAGGAAGTGCCCGCGGCGCGCGGCGAAAGAAGCGCCTCAGCCGCGAGAGCTGAAACCACGACTGCACTGGCAGCAAATGCGAGGGTGATTGAAATTTTTAGCGTCTTCATGATCAATTGCGGGTACTGGATCTGGTTGATTCGAGGCAGGGAAATATTCACTACCTTCCATCCTCGCTTACCCCGTCGGCGGCAATATCCCGTGAATAATTTCAGATTTTTTGATGGAATCAAAACACGATGATGAACTGCCCGTCGTCACGGGCGAACGCCGCCGGGTAGCTCCACACGGGCAGCCCGGCCCGGGTGGCATTTTCACCCATCGGTTTGCCCTTCACGTCGAGGAGGCGCCAACCAACGCTGCCACCTTTCTGCCAGCCGGTGCCTTCGGCCCAGACGGATAGAGCTTCGCCGCGAGCGTTAACCGCGAGCGCGGGATGTTTGCCGCGGTCTCCGGAGGACTCGGACGCAGTCGCAGTCACGAACAGTTCGGGCAAGTTTGGCTGAATGATAGCCGTCTGAACCTGCCCCTTCGTTTCCCATGAGGCGAAGACTCCACGCGGGCCATCCACTAACGCGGCACTGCTCATGGGACACATTCCGGTTGACCACGGGTCGGTCAAAACCTGCGTGAAAGTCAGCCCTTGGTCGGACGACGACAACAAGGTGATGTGACGATCGGTTGGAGAGGTTGCGGCGCGGTAAAGCAGCAGCAATCGGCCGGTGCGGTCGGCGTAGGCGCGCAACGAGCAACAGCCACAAACACCGTTGGTCAAGCTGATGGATTTTTCAGGCTGGAACGAGGCTCCATCGTCAGACGAAAGCGCCAGGTAGACTCGTCGCGCGGTCTCGTCAGTTTGGTCGGCACGAGGAGCGGCGTGCCACACAACGTAGACGTTGCCCAGGCGGTCGGCGGCGACGGATGCACCGCCGTCGAGCAGCGCCGTCTTGCCTAGGAGATTCCGCTGCGGCTCGAAGGCTCGACCGGAATCGTCGATCCGCGCGTAAAGCAACGGAGAACCCTCGGCCGGTTTCGGTTCCGCTTTCGACGAACCATTCCAAGCGACATGAACACGGCCATTGCGGCCGACCGCGAGTTGTGCGCCACGAATCGTGCCGATGCCGATGGCGCTGCCGGGCTGGCTGTTCACGCGGATGGGGGCGGTGCCATTCGTCCGTCCGCCGGGAAGTCTCTGATAAAACACATCGCACGCCTTCGGCTCGCCCTGGAGCCAGACGAGGTGAACGGTGCCGGTGTCGTCCGAGAGGGCGAGCGGCTGCATCGCACCCGCCGGAAGACGCTGGACTTCAACCGCCCCGAAGACGGTCGGCATCGTGGTGAGCCAAAGCAGTGATAATAGGAGTAATAAGTTTCGTTTCATAGTTTGTATAATTGGTCATCAGTGGTTGCGGGTGCGAATGAAACGGGCCGATTCGTTATTGTCCGGCAACGCCACTTCGACGACGGAGTTGGTGAGCGTCACTTTCAGTGCGGTCGTCCTTCGTTTCTGAACCAGTAGAATTGGGGCGTGTCTCCAAAGGTGCGTTGGTTGTAAAGTACGTCGGCCAACACCTGCTCAGCGCACTCGTCCAAACAGGAGGAACCAGCCGAGCTGAGTGTTCATATTCGTTGGGGAAAGCTCTTCAAATTCCGACGCGAGTGACCGCGCCAGTCGGTCCGCAGACGACGTCTTTCGGTGGCCGCGGATTGAGCGAGGCACTGGACGGGTCCTTTGGCAGCTCGATGCCGTCGCGTTTCAAGTCCTCCACGGGCGCCAGACCCGCCTGGGTGCCGGGAGGCGCCTGATACCAGCCGGGGTCTGAGCCGTCGGCAGGCAATTCCTCGCGGACTTTGAGTAGGTTAAACATGCCGCCCATCGTGATGTAGTCGTGTTGGCCGGGGCCGCCGACCATCGGTAGCGAGTTTTTCGGAACTGGCATTCCCATTTGGGCCATGTCGCCCATGCCGTCCGCGCCCATCGTCATATAACCGGGCACAAGCTTTCGCACTTTCTGTGTCAGCCCGGCGGTGTTGATGCCGATGAGGTTTCCGGATTTGTGCCCCATTTGCGTCATCACATGGTGGAGCATGTGGCAGTGCATGACCCAATCACCCGGCGCGTCGGCCACCCATTCGATGGTGCGGGTGCTGCCGGTGGGCATGTGGACAGTCGTCTCCGGCCACTGGCCCGCTTCGGGAATCTCGCCGCCGTCGGTCGCCACGACCTTGAAGTAATAGCCATGCAGATGAATCGCATGATGGCTCATTGTGCTGAGGTTGCCGATGCGGACGCGGACACGTTCGCCGACCTTCGCCAGCAGCGGCTCGGTGCCCGGAAAGCTCCGTCCGTTCATGGTGAAGACATTGAACTCCGTCATCTCGTTCGGGTCAGGGCGGCGCGCGCCCACCTCGATTTTCCACTCGCTCAGCATCATCGCGTAGTCGCGGTCGGGCGGCGGGTTCTTCGGGGTCTTCGGATGCACGATGAGCATCCCCATCATGCCGAGCTGCATCTGCGTCATCTCGTCATGGTGCGAGTGATACATCAGGGTGCCGTGCTGCTTGAGCG
>JAYVTS010000229.1:0-10062 GCA_043788645.1 Verrucomicrobiota bacterium | reverse complement strand
GGGATTGGACCCGTCAGCCGCGTTTGCCGACGTAATTCAGGAGAAAAACATTCCCTCCGTTGTGAAACGCAAACAATTGAGCAAAAAACTCCAATCCGGCCTTCTCACGGGGACCCAACCCGTACCGGATATGGCCTCCGAGATAGTCTTTTCGGAAAGCTAGATCAAATTCCGGTCGTGAAGCGATGATTTCCGCCAGCGCCGCTAGCCCCGCTTCATGGGCCTGGCGCAAAAGAGTCGTCAGTTCCCGAGGAACACCCCGACGCAATACCCAAACTGCGTAAACAAACGGAAGCCCAGTGAGTAAATGCCACGCCTCTCCCAAATCCCAGAACGCATGGGGATGATTCTGACGCCGGAAATCAATCGCTGGATTGCCAATCAACAACACGTTGCGATGTTGTTCAGCCGTCGCGTAGTCCCTCAACGGCACAAACCTGGGCAAGGGACCGCGATCCGACAGAAGAACCCGGAGTAGATTGACGCTAGTGCAAGAAGCTGGATCCAAATGAACCTCACCCAAGGCATCCAAAGGATCTTGGTGAGCTAGGAATACACTCGCAACCGGTCCGTCTGAAGTGATCGCCACCCCGTCCAGCACGTCATAGCCGGGATGACTCAATACCTCCGTCACACTCAGCAACGCCGCGTCCAGAAAGCCGGCATGTAACTTCCGCGCCAATTCCGACGGCGGAAGATAGGTCACCCCATTCCCGAGTCCGTACGTCAACGGGACCGCATTCAAATAGGGCACCGAGCCAATCCGGAATGGAGAGGGTCCGAGTGCAGCCGTCATTTTCAACCTGTCTAACATAACTGCCAGGTAGAAGAACACCAAAGGCGGGAATTCCGGCGAAGCCCAAGACGCATCGCTTTTCCTCTTCGAGCCACTTGGCGAGGGTACGCGCCAGTGTGCCGAAAAATAGGGGGACTTACGGGCGCCCAGAGGGTCGAGTGATACGAGTCCTGCCTATTCCCCACGATAGATGCAGCGACTGGTGCAGGTCTCGGCGACGACGACCTCCATCAGACCGGGTAAGGATTGTTGAAGTGCGCGCCATACCCAGATAGCGAGATTCTCGCTGGTCGGATTTTCTAAGCCAGGCAGGTCGTTCAGATAGTTATGGTCGAGCTGATCGTAGAGCGGTTTGAAAGCGGCTTTGATATCGGCGTAATCCAGGACCCATCCAGTGTGTGAACCGACGGGACCTTTGAGTGCGATCTCGATCGCGAAGCTATGGCCATGCAATCGACCGCACTTGTGGCCCTGCGGAACGTGAGGAAGGCGATGGGCGGCTTCGATGTGAAAAGTCTTGCGGAGTTCCATTGTAAATCGTTTTAGTCAGGACTATTCAGGTCCGTTCGAGGTCCGTTCGTCGAAATCAGAAATCAGGATTCCAGATCGGTCCAAGTAACTAAGTCAGCCAGGGGGGAGCGACCGTCATGGCGCCAAAGCAGGGGTGGCGCTTGCATTTTCCCAATTGGGCAGATTCGGCTTGCTCCCCAACGGGCCAGGTCCAAGGCATAGGTGGCCATCAACTCGTCGGGCGCCGCGAGGCCGACCGTAGAAGTTTGATGGCGCACGGGTTCGGCAAAGCGCAGAACGTCGGCTAGACGTTTAACCGGTTTTACGTAGATGAACCGATTACCGCTCGTGGCTTTGAAGGCGGGATCGGTGTCGAGCACCACCGTCCAGGCGGTGGAATCTTCACTTTGCCAAACCTGAACGGTCGTAGCGGATTCAAAGAAGACCGATTCCCCATTGGGTCGATCAGCAAGGCCAAAAGCATGGGCTCGACGCATTTCATAAACTGTTCTGGCAGAATATATTGCGGCTGATGAGTGATCTGAGATGGGGCCCCGAGGCTCCGTGGATTCAATTTTGGCTAGTTGTTCGGCTAACGCGGCGGCGAATCCTTCGGGTGAAACAACCCCATTTTCCTGGACGTAGTAGACCTGAGGCGAAAGGCAACCGAGCTGGTTCCACGCCGCAATATCGGTTGCTGCGTCTTGGGCGAGGCGTTTCAACCCGAAAATCGTTAGCATTTCAGAAGCGATGAACGCAAAGCTCACGCGATGCCCGTACCCCAAGAAGCGAACTTTCGGCGGCACCTGGGTTCGTAACGTCGTGAGCATTTCATCGCTGCCGGTGGCCGTCACGCAATCGGCTTCCGCGAAAAGGGCGTCGTCGAGTTGAGCCGATCCGCGGGGCCATTGGGCAAATTCCAGGCAAGCGCCTAACTTTGGCTCGAGTTGAGCCAATGAATGGGCGAACAGGCGCGGGACGAGGTTGCCTCGAGTTGAGAGTTTAAAAAACTGAGCGGATTTGGTAAGCACCCCGAGGACCAAGCTCATGAGAGTGGGGTTGGGCAGGTTGCCGGCGCAGAGATGCGCCACCAGGTCTGGGCCTCGGGCGAGACTTAGGCGGCCGGAGCGCAGTTCCGGCATAGTGCCGACGAAAAGGTCGAGTCGCTTGGCTTCACCGAGATCTTGAATGATCAAAGCTTCAAGATTCTCGGCCGTGAGAGTTCGTAAAAACCCGTCCAATCCGCGCGCCATGGTGGCCGGCCCCACACCGTGTTCCGTGGCGCCTTCGCTGAGGGCACGAACACGGAACGCGTTGAGGGGATCGAGCCATTGGTCACCGGCAAAGGCGAGGAGTTCGACGAGGGCACGGGTACGCTGGCGAACCAGCCAATTGTCACGGTTGCGCCGTATCGCAAAGCAGGCTTCCCGGACGGTGGTTGGGGAGAGTGCTAGATCGGGGCCTAGATCGGCAAAATAGAGATTGGGGAGGTCCATCCTGAGCTGGGCTGTGGAGCGACGTGGGGATTTAAACCAGAGAGACTTAAGCATTCGTTAGAGACTCATCGACGCCCTCGAACCTTTTTGGATTTAAGTGGGTTCATACATCGTTTTCTCAATTTTTCGACGTCATTCAGATGGCTAACAAGGAACAGCCGCGGGGTTCTTGCGCCGGGGCTCGGCCGAGGAGTTCAAAACGATCGTCTGCAAAGGCGACTCCTAGATCTCCGGTTTGCACTCGAAGAACCGACTCAATATTCGCCAAGTCACAGACTCGGATTAGGCCTGGTTGTCCGACCGAGACCGGATTTCCGGTTTCTGGGGAAATGATTTGTATCCGAGCCCACGGTGGAAACTGGAACCGACGATCTTGGTCGCGAGGCTGATCGTAAGCCTGGCTGCCGAGTTCGCACATCCCGTATTCAGAAACAATCTCAGCGGGACCGATACCAAGATGGCGGGTGATGAGGTGATGGAGTGCGGTCTTGGACATTTCCCGGGAACGACCCTTATAGCCCCCGGTTTCTACGGCGCACGAGCCTGGTGGGAGTCGGTATTGGATACTATTTTCTGACAAATAATCGAGGAGATGGACGAAATTAAAGGCGGTGCCCAGCAAGGTTACCGGTTGATGGATACGGAGTAATTGACCCACCGCCAAAGACAATAATTCGAAATGAAGCTCCCAATTCCCACGGGGGTCCAATCGACCGACGAAGGCCGAATCCTGCGTGCCGAAGGTTCGGACGAGGCAATCGAACATATAGACCAATGACGAGTGAGGGACAGCGGCACGGGGCGGGGTGAGGACCAGAAAAGTAGTCGAGTTAGACCCTTGGAATTGATCTTGACTCGGGCGGTTGCGACGGGTGGAAACGGAGAGAACCTTTGCCGAAAACCAGGGCTGGAGGCTTGCCGCGTAGAGTGTCAAGGAATCGGCGTTGTGAAAATTCCGACCGGGCCGTTGTTCGCTCGTGCCGCTGGAATGAAATACCGCCGTCCGCGCTGACGGCGAAAGACAGGTTATATCGAGTTCCTTAAAAGCGGCGGTGGGTACGGCGGGGATGGACCTCCAATCGGATACGGTTTCGGGGGTGGCATCGCGCGCGATGCAAAAGGCGCGAAACGGACGGTTGGCCGAGAATTGGGCCTCGAAAAGTTCCAAGGCAATTTCATTGAATCGGGTATCCGCGGTGGCGGATGGCCACTGAATCGAGCCGAATCCATCCGGCACGGTATGCCGGATGAATTCGCGGATGCTCCCGGCAACGGCCGATAGCGGTGGTCGAGATTCGACAAGAAAGGACGTTTTCACGCGGTTTTGTTACGTCACGAAATCAAGGACCCGGTGAGCAACCGGCGGGTGTTCCGCAACCGCCTGGCTTCTTCCTCTAACCCAGCTCGGCGGCCAAGGCAACGAACGGCCGGGTGTTTGCCACGGATAGTTCCGATGGCGCGACCGCGTGGAACGGTCCGCTTGCCAGGCCGGGTGGCCATCGGTTCTCAGCGGGTGGAATGTAGCACAATCGTAATCGGGACCGGGTTTTGCCTCAGATAGGGTTGGCGAGCAAAAGTGGGCTGATGGATGGTGAGTGACGGATGGTGGCGAGACTAAACGGTTGGAAAATATTTTCGATAACTGGACTTGTCAGCGGGGAGGGGCATAGGGAATCCTTTGGCGCTCTCCACGAATTTTGACACGCCTGCGTGGGCGTGTCGGCGGCCTTGGGCGGTGTAAACCGTGTGTCTCCCCCAAGGCCGCCTTTTTTTTGATTCGGGTCGGTGGGCTGGCGCTCTTCAGGACCAAGCCGTATTTCCCGCGAGGGCTTCGTCCGTTGCCATCGCTTTTTTCAAGGACGGATCCTTCTGTACCGATCCTTCTTAGCCGCCAAGATACGGGTTGGTATGGCCGCCCCTCATGTCGTAGATAAATGTTTCATCGAACCGGATTACCCGGCGTTTTCTGGGTTTATTTTCAAGATCCAGGCAAATATGGACCCCAAACATCGGGATCGAATCGCCTTTGTTCGCATTGTGAGTGGCAAATTTGAACGCGATATGACGGTGACGCATGTTCAATCCGGGAAAAGAGTTCGCTTGAGTTCCAGCCACAAACTGTTTGGCAACGAACGCGAAACCGTCGATGAGGCGTACCCCGGTGATATCATTGGTTTGGTGGGTCACGATGGGTTCGGCATTGGCGATACGCTCACGTCCGAGGCAGGAATACGTTTTGATGAGATTCCTCGATTCGCTCCGGAGGTCTTCGAGTACTTTCACAATCCGAATACGGCGAAGTTCAAACAATTTCGACAAGGCCTCGACCAGTTGTTGTTGGAAGGCGTTGCCCAGGCTTTCAATCTCAAGGATACCGCGAGTCGGGTCCCGGTGCTGGCGGCGGTCGGGCCTTTGCAGTTTGAGGTCCTGCAATTTCGCCTTGAGACTGAATACAATGCCGAGACTCGGCGTGAAAAGGCCCAGTTTACCGCGGTCCGTTGGTTACCGACCGATTTGAAATCGGAAGAACTTGACGCCCTTTCGTTACCGACCGGCGGGCGATTTGCCTTTGATCACTTGGGACAGGCCGTGGCGTTGTTTCCCACGGACTGGGCGCTTCAGTATTTCGCCCAAAATCATCCCTTGATTGCCCTGGCGAGTGAACCGCCCATGAAGGGTTGAGTCGCGTAATAACTTTCCGGAACGGGACGCCGCAAATCGCAGGTGAACAGGGACGGACGCGGATCAGAAAAAGTCCTTCTGCGCTTCCGATCCGCGTTCCTTGATGTCCTTCCGCGGATCTTCCAAATAACACTTACGTAGCTTGCTTGATATCAACGAGTTCCATACCCAGCTTCGCAGACCTCAATCTTCAAACGTCGGACACCTGAGACGCTGCCTCGCCAAAGCCTGGTGTTCCATCGCCCAGCTATCGGCCCGACGATTGGGTTGCTTATCAGTAATTCAAGCTGATGGATTGGCGAACAAGGCAGATCTCGGATTGACGGGAGTGGTTCCTATTTCAGCTTTGGTTGTCTAGAAAACGGCTAAATGAGCAAACAGTCAAAAATTCAGGTTTTGCATCCAGAGGCTGGGTATAAACGTGCCTTTTTCTTCACCGATCATAGGATTGAGCGCAACGGTAACCACCACTTGTTCCAAGTGGGGTTTGTCCATAACGGGATGCTAGTTGATCACCTTTCGTTTCATATCGATTCAGTGAGTCTTGCTCGATGCTCACCGTCGCTACTCGAACTCGCCGACAAAGTTGGGTTACCGGATCAGTCTACAAGATCGGATTGGAGGGGAATTCTTCCTTTATTGCTACCGGAATCTGTCGATACCATATTTGTTGCGTTGGGCGATCAGAATGAAATTCTTTTAGGCCGAGTCTCTTCCGCTGCTCTTTCCGAAAAGCAACGCCGCGGCAGTCTAAAGAATAAGGAATGGTCACAGCCTAGATTGAGAACGCAAAGGGACGGGTCATTTGAAATTTCTTTATTCAGTACGCCTGGCGTGGTCAGGACATCGATGCCCGACTACCGACGGCGATCACCGCTTGCCGCTCGCGCCGGCCTCCGCTTAACTTTGTGCCATGAACAGCGAATTTGCCCCGATCTTCGCCCTCGGCCGTGCCGAGCGCCCGCAACTCGTCGAGGACCTTTGGGACTGCCTTGCGCAGGAGGACGCGAATCTCCCCGTGCCCGCTGCGCAAGCGGAGGAATTGCGCCGCCGCAAGGAACGCTTCCTGCAGCATCCCCAATCGGGCCGCTCGTGGGAGCGGTGTGAAACAGCACGCGCGCTCGAAGCAGGATTGAGGCAATCATCTTCACGCCCGAGGCGGACGAGGATGTGGTCAGCAATACAGCAACGAATCGTTTCAGGATTTTCAACTCAACATCAACATTGCGCAATTCCAGCGGACACAATGAGTCGGTCAAGGCGAGGTTAGTATTTCAGGAGATAGAAGATGTTGCCATCTTATCGGAGGTTTTCCTTTCTGAGAGAGGGTAAAACTACCATTTCCGACATCTGGGCCATGATACCGAAACTCCGGATACGACCGATTTGACCCTTCCTTGAGCCCCGCAATTTCTGCCTCGATGGCCGTGGATCCGAGATGGAGCCAGTCCAGAGCCGGATCCCAACGCCCGGGGGTTCGTTGTTTGAATTGCATCATGGGGCTCATGGGTGTGCGAATTAGCTGATCGAGCGTTTCTCCCCGCCATTCACCCAGGATCTCCCTCAGCTTTCGATTCCATTCCAGTCGCAGCGCCTCGCTCTCCTCGGGGAATGCTTCCAAAAGGAAATGTTTCGGCGCCGCTTCTACCCGCTTGAAATGTTCTTGTTCCAGTGCCATGAAACGCGTTTTCATGCTTCCGTACAGACCCTCAGCGGCCTGGACCTCAAGCGGTGTCAGCTCGCAAATGGTTACCGCCTCGGGGGAAATCTTCTGTTTCTCATCCAGGCCGACGATCTTGAGCGAAGCCAGCATTCGGACCGGTAGATTCACGTAGGACAATCCTTCGTCCCACGTAGTTTGCTCATTTCGAGGGTCGTCAGCGGGCGCGTCCGACAGAGTATTCGACTTCGCTTCCAACGATTCTGAAAGTAGTTTTTCTCCCGGTTTATTGTAGTGGTCGGCTATCCATTGCCGCCACTGAGTTAGAAGGGGCTGGACCGAGGCTGGAGCGTAGCGGTCCAGAGTCGGACCAAAGTCGTAGCCGCCGGCCCCTCCCCCTCCGTCAGCTCGACTTGACGCCTGGTGCAAATCCACAAAGGCGCCCGAGGCGTTCGTGACGAGTCGATAGGTATAGGTTTGTACGAGCGCGGGATTCGTATCTTGTTCTTTGAATTCACCGTTGAACAGCAGTGCAGCCTCAATAAACAAAGTTGCCCGCTCGGTTCCCAGGGTTTGGTGAATCTGCTGGTTCAATTGATCGCGAATCTCGCGCCCTTCGTCGGGAAATGGCCGAAGAATGTAGGTGCGGTGATCCAGAATTCGCCAGTCAGGGGCTCGCTGAAAGGGATCGTAGTCGTCTTCGTCCGTGGAGTCGAGATGTCGGCCTTCCACCCGGCGAAAATTATCCATGGCTTTGGCGATACCCTCCAGAAGTTGAGAACTTTCCGTCGGAGTGATGCGCAGGATCTCGCTGTACTCCTTTGAAAGGACGAATTCCCGAGTCTCGCTGTTGGTCATTTCCACAGAAAAAAGGGGAATCTGCCGAAGCAGGCTTTTGGGAAAGCGTATAGTGTCCGGGATGATCTGCTTGGTTTCGACAATTGGGAGCAACGCAGCCACGGGCATGGCATTCGTAGTCAAAACAGGCGCGGTTGATCCTAGGTCAACGGGCAATTCCACCGAGGCGAAGGTCATTCTCGAAGCTGATTTCAGGTTTAGCGCCCAATACGCCATGGTGCTCAGGAGCACGAGCGCCGCGGTTCCCGCGAGGATTCCGGCGGTGTGCTCGGCGAGCCACTCAGGCAATCCCCAACCAACTGTTCCCGTCGCCGAAACCCCGCTCGCAGCAAACGCCTGGTGGGCCACCGCGTTCGCTACATTTTTCGGAGCCGTCTCCACGGCCATCGCGGCAAAGGCGGCCGCGAGCGCGGCGCTGCCGGTGCGGATTCCTTTCCGGGCGAGATAGTCACGCAAGCGATCGAGCGAGCGATCCAACCGTTTGCGAACGGCCTCTTCACTCAGGCCCAATTCGGCGCCCACTTCCCGCAGCTCACGACTCGCAAAGAAACGCAAGAGGACCACATTCCGATCAGTGGTACCCAGTCGATTCAGGATCTCGTCCAGGAACGGACGAATTTCCCGCTGGGTGACTTCGGGGTGTTCCGGAGTCGATTGAACGCACTGGTTCATCTGATGAGCTTCGGATTCATGCCGGCGACGACGGCTTTCAGTGCGGCGTACCCGGCTCGCGGTGAATTGCGTAGTGGTAAAGAGCCAACCGATCAGGGGCTGCCCGCATCGAAGTTTTTTTGCCAGTCGGCCGGCATTTTGTGCCAGAATGGTGAATACCTGTTGGGCGACGTCTTGGGACAGATGGGCGTCATCGTTCAACCGTCTCAGGGCCGCGCAATACGTGACGTGAACGTAGCGCCCGACCAATTCGGCAAACGCACTCTCGTCGCGACTCTCCGCGTAGCGCTCCAGCAATTCCGCATCCTCTGGCAAGGTCATTTGTCAGCTACTATCCGGTCAGACTCCGAATCGGACAAAAAAGTGCCGAATTCCGTTCAGCCTAAACACGGTAGATTGATTCTCTGCTAAAAAAGAGGCCACCACCCCCTGCCTCTCAGGAAATCCTCGCATTCCGGCCAAACAGTGACATGTTCATTGCATTGACTTTTAATTCTGGCGAAATGCGATGAGAAAGTTATGCGAATGGCGGGATCAATTTGGAAGGGGCATCGGCGATTTATCACTGCCTTTCCCGTGTGGTGGGCGGGCAGAGATTGCTGGATGACGGGTGCAAAGAAAGGCGGGTGCAAATTCTGGGCAAATTGGCTGATTTTTGCGAAGCCGAGGTCTCGAAGTCCTCATCGGGATCGATTTGGCGCGAAGCGAAAGGACGGCGCGCGGGCGATTCACGGGGTTCCGCTGCCCGGGATCAACGTGCGGCGCAATCTTCGGGTGAATGCGGTGGGTTAGCCGATCCACAGGGCTTCGGTCCATGAGAAGTACCACGGGTTAGTCGGTGGTCGCCTCCGTCCTTTGACGTTCCGTCAGATCCCCACCGACGGCTTGGAGACGGGTACAGGGCGTTCGCCCGCCCGGACCCGGTTTTTGGTCGCTGACCCAGGCCAACCTCCTTCGGAATCTCCAAGTCAGAGAATCTTTTGACTGAAACCAAAATAGTGAACCCGTCGCGCTATGTCACTCTAATCAGCTTCCAAAGTGAACAAGGGCTTGGGCGTTTTCCGGCGCAGTTCGACATGGGAATCGATGAAAGCGACGTTACTGATAACTGATAGGAATTTGGTTCTGGACGCTCCGCGGAAAAGTCCCTAGGAGGATCTGGTGGCGGGAATCGTCATTGGCGACGAGGTGGAGGCGCAGCGCCTGGTCAAAAAGGCCGGGGGCAACCGGCGGGAGCAGGGGGCGGTGCGGCGGACCGAGGGTTGGCAGCGCCCGGCGTGGGCGGACAGGGTGCGGGCGACCGAGGCGATCCTGGGCCGGCGCTGGACGGAAATGATCGGAAAGTATGGGGACTGGGGTCGCGACGGCCTGCTGGCCGTGGCGACCCG
>JAYVTS010000228.1:0-9624 GCA_043788645.1 Verrucomicrobiota bacterium | reverse complement strand
CCATCCCAAAACTCAAGCACACCGAACGGCACGGCGCCAGGAATCACTGTTAACTACCTCTCCTTCAATACCCCCAGCGCGACTCTGTCGGCAGCCATGGTTTCATTCGCGCCGGATTGGCAATTCGGTGGCCAACGGCTACAAGACGCAGGCTGTGTCTGTGAGAACTTCTTTTGGGTCCGCGGTGGATTGTCCGACTCGTCGTCGGTTGCCTCAATTGTTGCGGCGGGCTTGGTATGGATTGAATCAGGCGTTCAGGCGGCGGATCGCTCATACCGGCGTCACCCCGGATCAGTTCACCGTCATGCGGACGTTGCTCGAAGGCGATGCCGCAGGCTTGACTCAGCGGGACTTAACCACGGCGATGTCGAGCGATCCCAATACAGTCGCTTCTTTGCTGGAACGGATGGCCGTCGCCGGTTGGATCGAACGACAGCCTCATGAAAGCGACCGGCGCGCTTATCGGATTCGCCTCTTGCCGACCGGTCGCGCCTCGTACGATGAGTGCCGAGCCCTCGCGGTGGAGCTGCAAGCCGAGGTCCTAGCCGTTTTACCAGAGGCCGAACGTGAACATTTTCTGGTTCAACTGGATCAACTGGCGCGGGCTTGTCGTGGAGCGGCCGAAAATTCACCCCGACCAGGAACCAATTTATGAGCGCGTACGTCCGTCTCCCGCCTCGCCTTGATGAATCGCAAGCGGTTCCGCCAAAATTGACGGATCCGAAGGGCCGACCGGTGTCCCTCTGGCGCCGACTGGCGATGCTCGGAGTGATGTCAGGATATATTCTGGCGTTGGTCATTCAACGGGGCGAATCCGCACCTACCGGTCCGGCGTTACCCGATAATACAGCAGATTTGCTTCGAGGATTGATTCCTCACCTGGGTGAATTTGCGCTGGTTTTCGCAGTGGCCTATTGGCTGGGTCGGCCGACTCGACAAGAGCTTTTCGCAAACCATGGACCGACGCCTTTGCGTTGGATTTTTGGGTTTGCCTGGTCGTTAGCTCTCCGTTTTGGGGTAGGCGCCATCGTCGCAGTAACCGTGGTTCTCTTTGAATCCTTGAAAGGAAAATCTGATCCGGCAAGATTTGAAGCGTACCGACCCAAGGTCGAAAATTTGGTGGATTTTCGTGCCATGCGAGATCCGATTTACCTTCTGACGATCTGTACGTTGGTCAGCTTTGTGCTGGCCGGTCTTCGTGAGGAATTGTGGCGGGCCTGTATGATCTGTGCCGGTGCGAGTGTTCTGCCGACGGTTTGGACTGAGCGAACCCGTCAAGTGTTGGCCGTGCTGGTCGCGGCGCTGATTTTCGGCGCTGCCCATGCTTTGCAAGGGGCTGCGGGAGTGGCTCTGGCGGGAGTTCTGGGCCTGTTCTTGGGGTTGATTATGGTGATCCGCCGTTCTTTATGGGAGGCGGTATTGGCGCACGGATTCTTCGACGCGGGTTCGTTTTTTCTACTCCGAGTTTTTTCTGACCAAGTTTTATTGGAGCAATTGCTCACCCGGGCCGGGGTGCCGTCTGAGCTGATTCGCAGCTTTTTGGATCAACTATCGCAGTACTTCGGAAAATAGGAAATCCGGGCTAGAGCGCGCTCAAAAAATGAACTCGTCGCCGTCATGCGCGATCACAAAAGGGATCCCGGCCAGTGCGGTCTTGGCTTCACGGCGCACTTTTTCCTGGTCGGCCCAAAGATCACGTTCCAAATGGGTGAAGATGATTCGTCGAATGGTTTGACCGTGGAGTTTGTTCAAAAGATCATGAAACGGTACGTGCGACATCTCGCACAATAAGAGATCGAGCGGCTCGGTCAGAAGGGGATTCAAGTCATTCACATGTCCCAGGTCGCCCGTGTAAGCAATTCGCCTGCCGCATCCGTCGAGAATAAAGCTGAACGATTCAAAGCAGGTGGTTGGATGCTTTTCTTGAAAAGCTTTGCGGAGCGATTCCAGGTGGGTGGTGGGAAAAGGCGTCACGGTCACCCCGGTCTCGCGAATCGGAACATTCTCGGCCAGCGGTTCCCAATAGATGGGGAATCCGACCAGTTCCTCGAATAGGACCGTGGCCTTGAGCCAAGCTTGAAGCGCGGGAATTCCCTGGCCCGGCAGGTGGACAGTTAGGGGGCGGTGGCGTTTCTCCAACCAAAGTCCTTGGACGAAGAGCGAAAACCCGCCGACGTGGTCGCTATGGAGGTGGGAAAGGAAGACGCGATCAATCGTGTCGTACTTGAATCCTGCGGCTTTGTAGCTGGAGCTGAGTCCATCGCCAGCATCCATCAATAGGTGGATATCGCCGAACCGGAGCAGGAACGAGGAATGATTGCGGTCTGGGCAGGGCCAGCCTTCGCCGACCCCAAGACAGGTCAAGCGGCACGGCGGCACCGGTAATTTGCGGGGCATTGATTTGTGGTGAAGTACCCGTTTCCCCGGGTGGAAGGCAAGATGTTCATCAGGTTGAAATATATTTTTTTACCGTGACGCGGACGGGGGCACCCGGTCGAACGAAGACGCGAAGGGGGTGGTGAGGTGAGAAATCGGAAGGCGCTGCGCTGGGGTCGGGGAGCAAAACCATAGCAATCGGAGTGGTTGCCGAAAGAAAAAGCGGGCGCCTTACGGCGCCCGCCTAACCCAAACAACCAAACTAAGCCTCCTTTAGCGACCCTCACGGGCCACCAGAGGAACGTCTTTCGACCGTTGCGGCCGCAGGGCCGTTCCTCAAGAGAACCAACAGCATCTTTGATGACAAATGTCTGTCGAATCCGCAACCACTTTCTTGCTTAAAGCGTATTTTTTTTTTGAAACCAACCGTCGAGGACTCTTTCACGAGAGCAATTTTCCGAGGTCAGGGCGACACTAAGACGGTGTACAAGACGCCCCATGGATCGGTGGAAACATCAATTTTGTTGAGGAATCAGGCTATCGACAGCCCCCGCACACCGGGCGCACAGGCCTGGATGGCGTGGTTCCCAGCCGGTGGAAGGCTCCCAATGCCAACAGCGCTCACATTTCTTCCAATCGAGTTCTCTCGCCCCTTGCACCCGGACGCCAGCACTCGCCTCACTTTCAGCTGCGTGGACGAAGACCGCCGACGTATTCGTCAGCTCCCGAAGCTCTTCCGGGGCGGTTTGGGCAATTGCCGCTTCGGGGGCCAACAGATCGAAGTGCAAGACGGCGTCGAGACTCTTACCGATGGTTTTGGCTTGTCGCGCTTTCTCTAGTTCGGGCAAGGCGCGCTCGCGGAGGGCAAAGAGCGTGTCCCATTGGGTTGGGGCGCTCTCAGATCCCTGGCTTGGACCCGGTTCCCAGAGGCTGAGGTGAACCGAAGAAGTAGGCCGACCGGGAATGAATTCCCAGGCTTCCTCCGCCGTAAAGGCCAGCATCGGCGCCAGCATCTGACAGAGTTGCGTCAAAATAGAGTGCAGCGCCGTTTGGGTCGAACGACGGCGAGGAGAATTCGGCGAATCGGTATAAAGCCGATCCTTGATCACGTCATGATACACGGAGCTGAGCTGGACCGCCGCAAACTGAGAGATCAGCTGATAGACGACATGGAATTCATAGCGTTCGTAGGCCGCGGCCACGGAGTGTTCGAGGCGTGCAAATTCGCTTAGAACCCAGCGATCCAGGCCGGTCATTTCGGTGGGGCGAACAGCGTGTTGTTCGGGGATGAAATCAAAAAGGTTGGATAATTGATACCTCAACGTATTGCGAATGAGTCGGTAGGTTTCGCCTACCTTTTCGACCCGATCATCGCCCACCCAGATGTCTCCGCGGAAATCTTGAGAGGCCACCCAAAGGCGAATCACGTCGGCGCCAAACTGCTGGAGATAACGTTCCGCGGTTTCGGGTTTTTCGTAGGTGCCTTGCGCGCTTTTGCTGACTTTTTCCTTCTGTTTCGGATCCATCTTGCTGGCCTTGACCATGAAGCCGTGGGTGAGGACGGTTTTGAAAGGCGCGGTTCCATTGCCCGCCAGACTTAGCAAGAGCGAGGATTGAAACCAACCGCGATGTTGATCCGACCCTTCGAGGTACACATCCGCTACCCAGGCCCCGGGGCTATTCTGGAGGAGCGGCGTCGGGCTGGCCGTGGCGTGGGTGGGGTGGGTCACTCGATGCGCGAGTTCTTCGCGGCGCATGAGGACGGCTCGGCTCGAACTCCCGGAATCGATCCAAACATCCAGGGTATCATGGCCTTTGGCCGTCGCTTCCGGGCCTTTCCAATCTGCGGGCCGGCAGATCTCCCAGAGTTCAGCCGCACTGCGCTCGAACCAGACGTTGGAGCCGTGTTGTTCAATGAGATCGGCGGCGCGGCGCACCATATTCGCATTGAGGATGGCTTCGCCTTGGGCATCATAAAAGGCCGGAATGGGCACTCCCCAAGTCCGTTGCCGCGAGATGCACCAGTCCGGGCGGGACTCGATGGCGCCCTTGATTCGATTTTGGCCCCAGTCAGGGACCCAGTTGATCGTGGCCACCGTGTTCAGGGCGAGTTGACGGAACGTTTCGCCACCGGTGGGGTGATCGATGCGAATGAACCATTGATCGACCGCACGAAAGACGATCGGTGTTTTGCTGCGCCAACAATGCGGGTAACTATGGGGATAATCCTCGCGATGAACGAGCGCAGCTTTCGTTTCTAGAAGCGCCAGGACGGCCTCGTTGGCTTCGCTCCGGTTATTCTTTTCGAGCACAGATTTGCCGAGTAAAACGGCGGGAAATTGTTGGTCCACGGGCAATTCGCCGGTGTGGGCTAGCCGCCCATCGTCGTCGACCGGGCAGTAAACCGGCAGGCCAAGACTCCGACCCAGACCGTAGTCGTCCGTGCCATGCCCGGGTGCAATGTGGACAAAACCGGTGCCCGTCGAATTATCAACAAATTCGGCGGGATGTAACCGACCGGAGCGTTCGCAAAACGGGTGATCGTAGCTCAGGCTCGCCAGTTCCTCTGGGTCGACGGTTCGGGTGATTTGATAGTTATCCCACCCACATTTGGTCGCTACCGCGCTGATCAACGAATTGCTCAGCAGATAGGTGTCACCGGCGGCAAAGACATAAGAATAGTGGAAGCGGGGATTGAACGCGACGGCGAGATTTGCCGGCAACGTCCACGGGGTCGTAGTCCAGATCAGAACAAAGGTGTTGGGCTCACCCGTTAGCCGAAACTTGACATAGACGCTTTGGCTGATGTGATCACGGTATTCAACCTCAGCCTCAGCGAGGGCGGTCTTGAAGGGGATGCTCCAGTACACTGGTTTCTTGCCACGGTAGACAAAGCCTTGCGCAACGATGTCCGCAAACATTCGCAATTCATCGGCCTCATAGCGTTTATCGAGCGTGAGATAGGGGTGGGTCCAGTCACCAAAAACGCCGAGTCGTCGAAACTGGCTTCGTTGCAAATCAATGTATTTCCGCGCATAGACGTCACAGGCCGTGCGCAACGTGGCCGTGTCGGTGTCCGTTCGCCCGGCCGCACGAAATTCCTGGGTCACTTTGGCTTCGATTGGCAGTCCATGACAGTCCCAGCCGGGAACGTACGGGGTGCGAAAACCCCGGAGACTTTTCGATTTTAGAACCAAATCTTTGAGGATTTTGTTCAGTGCGGTGCCGATATGGACGTCGCCATTCGCGAAGGGGGGGCCATCGTGGAGGACGAAGGCGGGGGCGTCAGCGCGGGCGCGTTGAATTTGCCCATAAATATCGGTGGCATCCCATTGGGCGAGGCGTTGCGGTTCGCGCTGGACCAAGTTTGCCTGCATCGGGAATTCGGTGCGCGGCAGGTTCAGCGTATTTTTGTAGTCCGGCTTCTGGCTCATCGGTAAGATCCTAATAAAGGCGCCCACAATCAGTCATCGTCGCCGACATGCAAGGCGTCCGTCTGGAGTGCGCGATTTTACATGAGGGAGGATTTCACACCCGGAGAGGAGTTTTTCACACGCGGACACCAAGGCACGAAGGCTCGAAGAGGTGGGTGGGGGATTGGGATGGGGTAAGTTCCGTACGCCAGCCGAGGGCAGAGTCCGTGTGGGGATGAACGATCCCGGCTAATGTTGGATCACGGCCGATAGTAGGGTGTCGGGGTCGCGCTGCCCGGCCCAGGCCACTCCTCGCAAGACTAAGATCCGAAACCACGGATCATCTAAGGTCCAAAAATAGTGCCCCAGGATGCTCCCAAACACCCGTCCACCCAGGGGCCGCTCAAAGGTCCACACTAACGGACGAGCCGAACCGTCGACCTCGCTAGTACCTAGAACCGTCACCCGGGCCGGGTCACCAACGAGTGGCCAGTAGGGTTCATCGAGAAACGGTAGCGAACGTGGAACACCGCGTGTTAACGGGTGATCAGGTGTCATGTTCAGCTCAAAGGGCATGTGCCGATAGCCAGTACGACCCGGTTGCGACGATAGGCCAAATCGCTCAGCTAATGCTTCTGGCGCCTGATCTGCGATGCACGCGGAATGTAATAGTACCACGCCACCCCCACGCCGTTGGAAGGAATCGATCTCCGCGAGACGTTGCGCACTCCAATCGTGATTCCAGAAATAGAGAAGGAGCACGTCCGCCGTGGCAAATTGCGCGGGAGACGGCCATTCCCAAGCCAGCTCGGTATTTGCTACCGAGCCGAGCCATTGAACCCAATTGGTTTGCCATCGGGGATAGTCATGCTGCCCCAGTCCGTGATCTTGTTTCGAAGCGACTAAGACCACGCGCAGGGGTGGATGGAGTCCCGGGGCGGCTTTGACAGAATGAAGCACCTGCTGGATAGCAGCCGGTTCCCGGACGGGGGCTGCATGGCGAAGAAAGGTCAGCAAATCATTTACCTGTGAATCTTTGAGAGGGTCTAAGAGGCCCGTGGGCATGAGCGATTGAGCGCTGGGCCGCATCTCTTTTACCTCGGTGGGTTTCACCAACGTCTCAGCCCCATTGGCCGCCAAAACTTGAAGACGATCATTGCCTTTGGGTCGAACGAAACCAGTAAGCGTCGTGCCGTCGGCAAGCGTTATCTCATAGCCCACATAGTCCGGATTGATGCGGGCACTGGGTTCGCGGATATCCACTAAGATGCTTTCGACATCCCGCGCATTCAGATTGTCGAGTTCAGGCCCATTGCCGCTGCCTTCACCGCGGAGTCGATGGCAGGCGACACATTGGAGCTGCGTGAAAAGCTCGCGACCGGACTCGAAGTCGCCCACGGGCCGCGATGAGGCGCGCATCGAAAGAGACGGTTGGCTTAACGATTCCGCTGACTTCGCAAAGGGAGTCCGGGGTGGACCGAATGTAAAATCCAGTTCAATGGTGGAGGATTCGGACTCGCGAGGGGTCGAAGCCGCGGGGTCGGCGGATTTCAGTCCCGCTAGAATCAATGAGTGTCCAATAGACTCTTGAAGCGGAGACTGAGGAAAGAGAGTGAGGACGGTTCCATCGCCGGACAGCTCCGTTCGTTGCACCGCCGTTCGTGTGCGGAGCGCCGTCTCTTGCAAATTGACCGCTTGATACGGCGGTTTGAGGGTTTCGAATCGGTCAGCAGCTCGGACTGTTTCGCCGGACTCAATACTCGGCGCCGGGACGGCTCGGGTGATCGTTGGCGCGATCGGCCGGTCGAATTTGACTTCGACGCGATTCGTATGCCCGACGACGTCTATGGGTTGGGGGACGGAGCGATCCGTATATCGAATTCTAAATATTTTCCCGAGGCCTGTGGGTCCGGTGCCCCAGTCGGGTAGGCCGCTGTGACAGCAGACATATAAGTCACCGTTGGGCGAAATGGCGACATCCAAGGTGAGCATCGAAAGACGAGCGATGAGGTGTTCTTTTCCGATATAACCGTGGGCGGTTTTCTCGAGGTGAACTCGCCATAATTTCCCTCGTGATTCGCCGGTCACCAGTGCTTCATCGCGCCATGCGTTGGGACCAAACAGACCTTGAGCGATGGTGATCGGAGTCGGGATGGTTTTTGGCGTCGGGTCGGAAGGAGCACTCCCAACCCGAGGTTCATTGAACGTAAATCCACAGGTGGATTGATGCTGAGGTCCGAAGGCGACCACGGGCGATTCGCTGATTAATTCGGGCAGCCAGTGTTCGTGTCGCGGAGGGAACCCATAGTTCCGGCCGACGACGAGGTGATTCAACTCGTCCAATGGATTTCCGTTGGGGCACCAAGTCTCACCTTCCTGATCCGAGCAAAAGAGGTCCCCGGCTTGGTTGAAGGCGAGGTGATACACCACCCTCATGCCCGTGGTAAAGGTCTCGCGTCGGCCCGTTGCCAGGTCGAGCTGTTGGACGGTGCCCCGTTCGCCGTCTACGTCGTAGAGCGAAACTTCGGATTCGGGGTGCTCCAATTTGGCATTTCGGTTTTCGACCGGGACACCGGGACCGTGAGCGAGCCACCAAGTTTTTTCCGCGGGCGTTAGATCCTTTACTTTTTTAAGTCGATAGGGATTGGCGTAGTTGGCCGTCAGCAATGCAAAGTAGATTTTTCCGTCGGCCCCCAAGGTGACTCCGGTGGCATCGACGTTCCCGCTGGCTGTGTCTTTTGGGGTCCAACCTTGGGTGAGGATTTCTTCAGTATCGGCTCGGCCCTCTCCGCGGGTATCGCGTAAGAGCGAAACCTTTCCGCTCGACGAAACCAGGAGACCTGCCGAGGTCCAACACATGCCAACGGGTACAGTCAAGGTGTCACGATCCCACCAGGGCGTGGCGGTGTCTTCGAGGCCATCGCCATTGGAATCGGTAAGTTTCCAGATGCGTCCGTTGTAACCGAGCGCAGTAAGGGAGCCGTCGGGGGCGAAGCGAAGATTATTCAAGTTCGGTAACTGAACGGGTACTTCGTCGATCGTGAATCCGGGTACCAACATGCGAATCACCGGTTCGGCCGCGGGTGCAGGAACGGATGGACAGAGAATGGCTACCAGACCGACGATGAGCGAGACGGAGGCGGGGAAACGGACCATGTCCAGAGCGAACCCCAAATGCGACCTGAGCACAAGCCGAAGTGGCTAGCTCCGTGCGTCTGAAAGCGCTGATGAACGGCAGGGTGAAAGTCACTGACCTGACCGGCATGGTAAGGCCAGTAATTGAACGCAACGGCGTCGGGTCAGGCTTGATCGAAAATTGAACGGAGGGCTTGCCTCATTGTTTGGCGGGGAACGAAGTCGTGGGTGGGAATGGAGGCACGGGCGGATTGACCCTCGGCTCCATTCATGGGTTTAGGGTCACTGGGCCGGTTCAGTGACTTTTAAAAGCGTATTCGCTGGGGGTGAACTAATCCTCTGCAAACCCCCGGACGGCCATTTGATCTCCAGGTATTCAACGGCGTTGGTTTCGCCCAGACCGAAATAAAGCGGCAAGGAACTCTGCGCCAAATAACCCGATTTACCATCGTTGTATTGGGTCAAAATCTTACCGGCCGTATGGACGGAGACCGTGGCCCCGAGACCATCCCGATTGGATCGGCTTCCGATCAATTGAATCTTCAAAAAATGAACGGAACGGCGATGGGTCAGGTTACTGATTAATATTTGGGGACGATCATTGAATTCGCCCGTGACTACGTCGAGATCGCCGTCATTGTCCAAATCAAAGATCACCGATGAACGACTCGAGAGACTCCCCGGTATGGCGACGATTCCA